>JBPOGC010000260.1:0-2924 GCA_051251795.1 Luteolibacter sp.
CAATGGATCTCAGAAAGCGATTGCTGGCATGGATGGAAGGCAAGGAGGAGGATTTTGGCCGTATGGCGCTGGAGGTTTTCGCTTACCAGTTTGAGAACAACCTTCCCTTTCGAAATTATTGCGAAGCTTTGGAGAGAACGCCGCAGTCGGTGACATGCTGGCTGGAGATCCCGGCATTACCTACGGATGTCTTCAAGCTGCCTGATGTGGGGCTGCGTTGTTTTCCTGAACCTGAAGTCGGCGGATTTTTCCTCACTTCCGGCACCACCCAGGAGGTGAAGGGCAGGCATGAGTGGCGAGATCTCACTATGTATGAAGCTGCGGTGAAAGGCGGTTGGCGGGAGATGGGATTGCCCGAGGTGAAGGTTCCATGGTTTTTCTCACAGCGGGGTGTTGATGCTCCGCATTCCTCCTTGGTGCGTATGTTCGAGACTTTGGATGATGGTGGGGAGTGGTTGATCGATGGTGACGGGCGGATGGATCTTGGGAAATTTTCGCCAGAGGGTTCGTGTGGAGTTCTGGGGACTTCGCTGGCGCTGGTTCGGGCTTGTGAGGAGATGGAGCCGGTGAAGCTGGAAGAAGGCTCGTGGATTTTTGAGACGGGTGGCAGCAAGGGACTGCGGAAGAGCTTTTCCCCGGAGGAGGTAAGGGCGCGGCTTTCTGCACATTTCGGCGTATCTGAAAACCGGATTCTCAATGAGTATGGCATGACCGAGCTTTCCTCTCAGTTTTATAAATGGGGTGACGAGGAGGCGCACAAGGGGCCGCCCTGGGTGGGCGTGCGGGTGGTGGATGTGGTGACGGGTGAACTGGTGAAACAGGGTGGGATCGGCTACCTGGAGGTGGTGGACTTGGCAAACTTCGAGACGGTGATGGCGGTGCGGACGCAGGACTTTGCAGTGGCTATCGGGGAGCGGGAGTTTGTCCTGTTGGGCAGGGATGAAGGAGCTGTGGCAAGGGGCTGCTCGCGGGGGGTGGAGGATGTTCTGGAGGCTTGATTTTCTCGTGCAACCGTGCAACCGTGCTGCACGAAGCTATGAATGTGACACTGAAACTGCCAGATGAGATGTGCAAGGAAGCCCGGCACTATGCGGTGGATGAGTCCAAATCCCTTTCCGCATGGGTATCTGCGCTCATGGAGAAGGAGTTGCAGCGACGTAATGCCCTGAAAGAAAGGCCGAAGACTTGGATGGAAGCCATGGAGACGGAAGACATGCCAGAGTGGTTCTACGAAAAGGAGTTCCCCTTGGAAGACCGCAAAGCGATGAAGGTTCGTGAGTTCAATTTCGAGGACTGATGGGATTCCTTCTCGATACAGTAACGGTCTCGGAAATGCGCAAGGGCAACCGCGTGGACGCGCGGGTTCGTGCTTGGCAACAGGCCGAACCAGGAAGGCCGGGACACTTGAGCGTGATTACCCTGAACGAAATTCGATTTGGAATCCGTAGGCTGGAGGGGCGGGATGCTCATTTCAGCAAACTGCTATTGGCTTGGTATGAAACCCTTTTGGATCGACCCACAGCCTTTCCCTTGCTCAGCGTGACTTTGCAAATCGCTGAGGTGGCCGCTGATTTCCGGGCAGCCCACGGACTCTCATTCAACGATTCACTAATCGCTGCAACCGCGAAATGCCATGGGCTGACGCTGGCCACGAGGAACATCTCTGATTTCGAGAAAACCGGCATTCATCTAATCAACCCCTGGGAATCTGAAAAATGAAAACCCTCTCCAAGCGCATCGATCTCCTCGTTTCCCAGCGAGAGGTTCTGGAGGAATGGGTAGGGAAATATGATGAGGCCGCCCTGCGAAAATGGCTACGGGCGGAGCTTGGCGACGAGGGGCGGCTGGAGGGGTTTGTGGATGGCTCGATGTGCGTGCCTCGCGGGCCGGTGCTGCATGTGGTGAGTGGAAATACGGAGCACGCTGCTTTCCAGTCGGTTTTCCGCGCGATTCTTGTGGGGTGTGAGTCCTGGGTGAAAGTTCCTTCGGCGGGTTTGCCGGAATTCGAGGCCTGGGCTGCGGAGTTGGATTTTCTGGATGTGAGGCGGGAGCTACCGGAGGAATGGAGAGCGGCTGAGGTGGCGGTTGTTTATGGCGGGGCTGAGACAGTGGAGTTTTTCAGGAACTGGGTTTCACCTCGGACACGAGTCATCGAGCACGGGCCGAAGCTGAGTGCGGCGTTCGTTTTCGCGGAGCGGGAGGGAATTTTCCAGGATCTGGCGGAGGATGTGATGCGCTATGGCCAGCGTGGCTGCCTATCGGTGCAGGTGATTTATGTGAAAACTGATCCCGAAACATTCTGCGAAAAACTTGCGGAAGCTCTGGAGGCATGGGGTAATTCTCCCGCCTCTCCTTCACAAGCAGGCGTAATCCGTAATCAACGCGAACTGGAGCGCTTCAAAATCGCCAACGGTGCGAAGCTCCGGATGTGGGAGAGCGAAAATTCCGTGAACTGGACAGCCCTTCTGGACAGGGAGAGCACCTCCCTGCGGGTCGGGCCGTCCGGTAGTTTCGTCCGCATCGTGCCCATGCCTGAAGAAATTTCCCGGGAAACGTTGGGAGCGGAAACCGATTACCTCTCCACAGCCGTAGTGGAGCCGCTTTCGAAGGCGGAGTTACTCGATGAAATTTCCCCTCCACGGATCTGTGCCGCCGGCCGCGCGCAGGAACCGGGCATTTTCTGGCACCCGGATGGAGAAATGCCTCTCGCAAGTCTTGTGCGGTGGCGTGATCTGGGATGATGCTACGGCCATGTCGGAACAAGCGATCATCACCACCGGAACCATCCTGGAACAGAAAAGGGATATCCTCTACCGGGTGGAGCTGATGAACGGGAAGGTAATCCTAGGCCACCTTTCAAAGCGCCTCACGGAAGCAAAGTCGGAATTCACCAATGGGGAAAAAGTCCTTCTGGAGATGACGCC
>JBPOGC010000261.1:0-2891 GCA_051251795.1 Luteolibacter sp.
AAGAATCCCCTTGCCTGTGAGCGTGAGCAGGTCAGGGTGGGGGTATGAGACGTGCGCGTTGGATAGCCCCTTGGAAGGATTCGGAGTCGAAGCCTTCCATTTATCACTGCATTTCGCGGGTGGTTGATCGGCGGTTTGCTTTCGGGGTCGAGGAAAAGGAGAGGTTTCGAACATTAATGCGGATGATGGAGAATTTCACCGGGTGTCGTGTTCTGTCGTACTGCCTGATGTGTAACCACATACACATTCTCTTGGAGGTTCCGTCGATGCCGGAGGATGGAATTTCAGACGAGGTGTTTCTCAAGCGGCTCTCAAGTCTCTACGGAGAAGCTTTTGTGGCAGATGTGGCCGGGCAATTGAATGCGGCGCGGAGCGAGGGTGGTATGGTCGGTGGGAATCCTGAGCGGGTAGGGGAGATCAAAGGGCGGTTTACCTACAGAATGAATGATCTGGGGGAGTTCATGAAGGGGTTGTTGCAGCGTTTCACCCAGTGGTTCAACGGTCGTCACAAGCGGAGGGGGACTTTATGGGAGCAAAGGTTTAAGAGTGTAATCGTAGAGAGCGGAACGGCAGTTCGGACGATGGCGGCGTATATCGATCTCAACCCTGTGCGGGCAGGAATGGTTGAGGATCCGGCGGAGTATCGCTGGAGCAGTTATGGGGAAGCAGTTGGCGGTGGGACGAGGGGGAACGGAAAAAAGGCGCGGGAGGGGCTGGTGAGGGCAATTTCCTCTGATACGGATACAGGATTTGATTCACGGAAATGGAAAGATGCTTCGCGGAGATACCGTCGCCTGATGGGGATCGCTCTGCAGCGGAAACCTTCAAATTCCAAATCTCAAGTTTCAAGAAAGAGAGGGATTTCGCAGAATGAAGCGGAGGCACTGGAGTCAGGGGACAACGAGACGGTATTGCAGGAGTTGGGGATGGCGAAGATGCTGAGGTGCCGGGTAAGGTATTTTACGGATGGCGCGGTGATCGGTAGCAGGGATTTTGTCAACGAGGCCTTCGATTCTTCGAGGGAAAGGTTTTCGGAGAGGAGAAAGAACGGTGCCCGGCGGATGAGGGGGGGCGCCAAAGCGGCAGGGGGTGTCTTGTGGAGTATACGGGATCTTAGAACCGATATTACCTAGGCTGGCCTTCCTCTAGAAAATCCGCGTTTCCGGATAAGATTGGATCCAGCATTGTGGGGCCGCCCTTCGTTCTACACTTTCTTTGTTCTGGTAAGTTCAAGCGGTGAGAAGTTCCCTCGTAAAGTAAATGGATGAGGATGAACATGAAGACTTAGTTGGGCGCGTGGAAGCCGCTAACGAGGAGCTGTTAGGGGCGTTCACCAATGTCCTGATTCTAGAAAGAAAGGTAGGGAAGCGGAAGGCGCATGCTTATGCCGAGGTTTTGCGTTTTTTCGGGAACGACTATCTGCTGGATTATACGGAGTGCGGCCTTTTGGAAGGTCTGGATTCTTTTCCTTCCTTTGTGGGGGACTGGTTCATCCGTAAGTGTATGTCGTCGGATAGGATTGGAGTGAAAAAGAGTGTGGAAGCGTTCCGTATGTTTCTCAGTGTAGCCGAAGGGTGGGGTAAAATTACTGGAGAAGAGTTGGCCGGCTGGACTGAGTTGCTTGAAAAGAATCAGGAGCTTTGGTGCATGAGAGCAGATTGTTACAATAGCCCTGAGGTGGGAATGGAGAATCTGTTTGATGAAGACGGGCGGTGGAACGATGAAATGGTGCGGGCGATGTCAGAGCCAAGCGCGCCTGTGATCATTCCGGGGACGGGGAAGCTGGCACTTAATCTTCTTTTGAGTGCGAAGGTGGCCAAGTTCATCGGACTCAAGCCACTCGATTTGATGAAGGTGAAGGGTAAGGAAGACTGGGAGGAGAGCGGGCATCCGTGGTTTTCTAACTGGCGATGCGAAGAGGCATTCGGGATGAAAGGCACCAAGGACAAGGTGATTTTGGTGACAAACGAACAGACGAGGTATTCAGTGCTCATCCGCGTATCAGGAAAAGATTCCCAAAAATTTCTTATGGCGGTTCACTCCGCGATCATGCGGGCATTTGATCGAGTGGGTGTGCCACGACCCACGAAAGTAGAACTGATGATTCGAACTCTTTCAGGTGCAGCGCGTAGTTTGAGCAGCTTTCAAAACCAACTGATGTATCATTTGGATGCACTGCTTGATCGCGGAGAATTTGAGTTCCTCGACGATTTGGAACGTCCTCTCAATCATGTGCCTACCAAGATAAACGGAGAATATGAATTTTCGGATCAGGTTTTCGCAAAAATGTGTGAAGAGGATCCGCCATTTGCCACAGCCGCTGGAGTGGACGTCATCGTGCCTTTCTTGAACTGAATCGGCTGGGGACGGTGGTTTAGAGAAAGTGCCTAAACTCGTGCCATTACGGACAGACCTCATGCAATAGTCACCAGGCTGGGGCTGACTCGAAGCGAAGGGTTTCGCCTGTGCGAGGATGCTCAGAGCCTAGTTCCGTTGCGTGTAATCTAAGTTCTCCGGGCTTCAGTCCATTGCCATAGAAGGGGTCTCCGACGACAGGAATACCCAACCCAAGATGGTGCGCGGAGTGAACTCGCAATTGGTGAGTGCTGCCAGTGATTGGGACGAGGGGAATTCGGATCCTGCCTTCCTCTGCACCGATCTTTTCCCAGTGGGTGATGCCGACTTTCCCATGAACCTTATTATAGATCTGTATCGGGCGGTTATCGACATCGAGCCGGAAGGGTAGCTTGATGGTGCCGCGATCCCCTCCAAGAATGCCATTGAGCAATACTTTGGGTCAGATAACTGACCCCAAGTAAAGAACCCCGGAGCAAGCTCCGAGGCATTTTAGAGACCTAACTCCAACTGCCCTTTGTGAAGCCGCTTGTAAT
>JBPOGC010000262.1:0-2875 GCA_051251795.1 Luteolibacter sp.
CGGGGAAATTGCGCTTGGGCGGAGTGTGTTCGGGGATGGCGTCGAGTGGGGGCGGGTGCGCGTTCTGAGAGAGAAGTTTGTGTTTTTCCAACCACGGACGGTGACGATGGCCCCGGACGGGAATGTGTGGTTTCATCCGGCGGGGCGTCTTGCGATGAGCCCGCTGGCTGAGGATTTTTCTAAGGGTGACCAGAATGTAAGGGCGCACTTCGTTCATGAGCTGACCCACGTCTGGCAGCATCAATGCGGAGTGAACCTGGTGCTGGAGAAGCTGATTATGTTTTTTCGCTACGGTGCTCTTGGCGGGTATGGATATGAGCTGGAGGAGGGGAGAGGTTTTTCCAACTACAATATCGAGCAGCAGGCGTGCATGGTAGCAGATGCGTGTGTCGCGCGGTGGCGGGGGGAGGAGGATTGCGAGCTGGAGAAGTTGCTGCCTTTCCCGCTTTCGGAGAGAGGGGAACTGGGATAGATTGGAGCAATTATGGAAACTGTCGCGACATTCAGCAAAGGGGAGGATGCGTATCTGTTCCGATCGTTCCTGGAATCGGAGGGGATTGCCGCGCATGTGTTTGATGAGTATGTGGCTCAGAATTACTGGCTGTATACAAATGCTGTAGGCGGGATTCGGGTTGCTGTGGACGTGGAGGATGCGGCTGAGGCGGAGAGGCTCTACCGTTCCTATGAGGAAACCGTCTTCGCAGAGCCGCAGGTGGTGGGCGAAGTAAAGGCGTGGCCAGCGGTTTTGCTGGCTACCTTCATTGTGGGTGTGCCCTTTCTATTCATAGGGCGAAAGAAGCCGGAGGCTGGGAATCTGTGAAGGCTCTTCGTGGGTTGAGGCTCACGCTACCTAGCTCTCTTTGATGAGCTTGTCGAAGTAGGCGATGGTCGGGTCGAGGCCGTCTTCCAGTTTCACCTTTGGTTCCCAGCCTAGCTCGGCCTTGGCGAGGGTGATGTCGGGGCGGCGTTGTTTCGGGTCGTCGCCGGGGAGGGGGTGGAAGGTGAGTTTTGATTTTCCGCCGACCTTTTTCAGGATGAGCTCGGCTAGCTCGAGCATGGTGAATTCGCCCGGGTTCCCGATGTTCATGGGACCGGTGATGCCGTCTTTTTCCATGAGACGGATGAAGCCCTCGATGAGGTCATCCTTGTAGCAGAAGGAGCGGGTCTGGGTGCCGTCTCCGTAGATGGTTAGGTCTTCGCCCTTGAGAGCCTGGACGATGAAATTGGAGACTACGCGACCGTCATCCGGAAGCATGTTGGGGCCGTAGGTGTTAAAAATGCGGACTACACGGATATCCACGCCGTGCTGGCGGTGGTAGTCGAAGAAGAGGGTTTCCGCGACGCGTTTTCCCTCGTCATAGCAGGAACGGATGCCGATGGGGTTGACCGAGCCTTTGTAGGACTCCGGCTGGGGGTGGATCTCAGGATCGCCGTAGACTTCGGATGTGGAGGCTTGGAAAACCCTTGCGCCGACACGTTTTGCGAGGCCGAGCGAGTGCATGGCGCCAAGCACGGAGGTCTTGGTGGTTTTGATAGGGTTGTGCTGGTAGTGAGGCGGGGAGGCGGGGCAGGCGAGGTTGTAGATGCGGTCAACCTCGAACATGAAGGGCTCGCAAACATCGTGGCGGACGAGCTCGAAGTTGGGGTTTGAGAGGAGGTGTGTGACGTTTCTTTTCCGGCCGGTGAAGTAGTTGTCCAGGCAGATGACGTCGTTGCCCTCATTGAGGAGGCGTTCGCAGAGATGGGAACCGAGAAATCCGGCGCCGCCGGTGATAAGAATGCGCATGTGGGTGGTTTAAACGCTGAATTTTAAATGTTAAACCCTAATTTGGAGGGCTTGACGGTTTCTCGGGGTGGTGGGCATGGTTTCCCTTATGAGGATTTTGACGGGTTTACAGCCAAGCGGGAAGCTACATCTAGGAAATTATTTTGGGGCGATGAAGCCTGCTGTTGAGCTACAGGGACAGGGTGAGTGCTTTTATTTTGTAGCAGATTATCACTCGATGACTTCGGGGAAAGACGCTGCTGCACTACGAGAGAATGTCAGAGAGGTGGGGATTGATTTCCTGGCATGTGGAATGGATCCGGAAAAATCGGTAATTTTCCGGCAGAGTGCGGTGCCTGAGGTGAACGAACTGGCCTGGATTTTATCCACGGTCTGTCCGATGTCGCTTTTGAATAAGTGCCATTCCTACAAGGACAAGGTGGCTCAAGGGATCGCGGCGAACCATGCGCTCTTTGCTTACCCGGTGCTGATGGCCGCGGATATTCTGCTGTATGACTCGAACAAGGTGCCGGTCGGCAAAGACCAGAAGCAGCATTTGGAAGTCACACGGGATCTGGCGGTGAAGCTGAACGAGACTTACGGGGACGGGACGGCGGTTTTACCTGAGCCGATCATCCGCGAGGAAACGGAGCTGATTATCGGTCTGGACGGGCGGAAGATGAGTAAAAGCTATGGGAACACCCTGCCGATTTTCGGCGAGGAGAAGAAGCTCAAGAAACTGGTAATGAAAATCCAGACGGACTCCGCAGGTTTGGAAGATCCGAAGCCGGTGGAAGACTCGATCATCATCGCGCTCTACAAGTTGTTCGCCAGTGAGGCGGATGTCGCGCAGATGATCTCGGATCACGAGGCGGGGGGGATCGGTTACGGGGACTTCAAGAAACGGCTGGCCGAGGCCTATTGGGATCATTTCTCGGAAATGCGAATCCGGCGTGAGGAAATTCTAGCCCAGCCGGGCTACGTGGACGAGGTGCTGGCGAAGGGTGCTGAACGGGCGAGGGAAGAGGCAACGAAAGTGTTGGATCGCGTGAAGAAGGCCGTCGGGCTGGTCTAGGCAACTTCCGGCGCGGGGGAAAGACAAGGAAAAGA
>JBPOGC010000263.1:0-2768 GCA_051251795.1 Luteolibacter sp.
CACCGCACGTGATTACTCCTCCCATACCACTACCACCACCAACCCCGATGGCGGCACGCTCGTCTCGACAAACTTCACTGACGGGAAAACGAAATCCATCACAGGCACGGCTACAGCTCCCGGCCATTACACCTACGGGACACACGCCGAGCAGGGCGGGGGACTGCTGACCGGCCGGGCAGCCACAGCCACCGGCCCTTGGCACGAAACCTACAAAAACCTGGATGGAAGAATTCTCAAAACCACCTTTTCCGGTTCCCTGGTCACCTCCAGCAACACCTACGACAGCTTCGGGCGTCTGGTCGCCAGCAAGGACGCCGATGGCGTCACCTCTCTCACCGCCTACAATACCAAGGGCGAAGCCTACCGCCAGGCCATTGACATCAACCGGAACGACCAGATCGACTCCGCCGACCGTGTGAGCGACAGCATCCGGGACGTGGTCGCGGACAGCCCGATAGGCGCGGCGTATAGATCCCGAAACATCGTCTACGATCTGTCGGACAGTCCCGTCACGATATCCACAAGTTATCGCAGTATCGACGGACTCAGTTTACGCCAGGAATCCCTCGGCGTGGCAAATCCATCCTCCTCATCCGCCGCGACCTTCCAGGATCGATCCGATGGCTCCTGGGTGCAAACCGCGACCGCCCCGGATGGAACGCAGAACACCGTTTCCTATCAGGACTGGCTTCCCGTCACCCGCTCCACTCTCGATTCCTCGGGAAACACCATCGAGTCCACCACCACGGGATACGATGCCCTGCGCCGCCCGGTTACCCTGACACATTCCCGCACCGGCCTGGTCACCACGGCCTATGCTGTCAACGGCCTCGTCTCATCAGTAGACGAACACGGTCGTGTCACCTCGTTTGCCTACGATTCCAGCGGACGTTCAAGTTCCGCCACCCTCCCGGACAGCTCCGTTACCCACACCAGCTACTGGCCCGGTGGCCAGGTAAAAGCCACATGGGGCAGCCAGACAAGCCCCACCGTAAGCCTCTACGATGAACAGAACCGGCTCACCAGTCTCCGTACCTTCCGCGCCACCGACCTGACCCTTGCCCCGGACGAAACCACCGGCAACTACGATGAAACCGAGTGGATCTACAACACCCGCAACCAGCTGGAGCGCAAGGAATACGCCGATGGAAATGGCACGGATTACACCTACACTCCCGGCGGCAGGCTTCTCACCCGCACGTGGGCGCGATCATCGGCCGCGAACCCCTCCATCACCACTTACACCTACAACACCGCCGGAGAACTCACCACTACCGACTACTCGGACACCACCCCGGACGTCACCGCCACCCACGACAAGCTCGGGCGTCAGCAAACCGTCACCAACGGCCTCGCCACCACCTCCTTCGCCTACGATCCCGCCACCCTGGCACTCGATAGCGAAACAGTCAGCTACGACCTGGATCAGGATTCCACCCCGGAGCTCACCCGCGTCATCGACCGCAGCCGGGACACCCTCGGGCGCGACACAGGCTGGCAGCTCATGGACGGCACAACCGTTGAGAACAGCACAAGCTACGGCTACTCGGAAACCGACGGCCGCCTCTCAACTGTAAGTGGCGGCGGATCGAATTCGCCCGGCCAGTTCACTTACACCCACGTCCCGTCATCCAGCATGCTGGCGTCCATCTCCGGCCCCGCCCATACCGTAGAAAATACCTACGACCCCACCCGCAACACCCTTCTCTCCAGGCAAAACAAAACTGGCACAACCATAGTTTCCCGGTATGATTACAACGTGAACGCAATCGGCCAACGAACGGACGTCTCCCAGGCAGGGACGGCTTTCCAAGCCGTCCGCTCCATCACCTGGGGCTACGATTCCCTGGGCCAGGTCACCAGCGCGGATTCCACCATCCCCGGCCTCGACCGTTCCTACCAGTACGACACCATCGGCAACCGTTTGAAAACCGCCGACAGCCTTACCCTTCCTGGAACGGCCAATTACACAGTCAACGCGCTGAACCAGTATACCGCCATCGGCGCGAACACCCCGACCTACGACGCGGACGGCAACGCCACCGCCTATCCGCTACCGGCAGACACAAGCGCCAACTCCACCCTCATCTGGGATGCCGAGAACCGCCTGATCGAAGTCCGGGAGGCAGGGACGAGTGTCCCACTCGTCAGCTTCGTCTATGATTCCCAATCCCGTAGAATAGCGGTAACCCAGGGCACGGAAACAACACTCTACCTCTACGACGGCTGGAACCCCATAGCGGAATGGAGCGGCGGCCAGACCACCACCCTGACCAAAACCTACCTATGGGGCATGGATCTCAGTGGCACTGTACAAGGAGCCGGAGGAGTAGGCGGCCTCCTTGCCGTCACCCAGGAAGGTTCCACATATTACCCGACCTACGATGGCAACGGAAACGTCAGCGAATACCTCGATTCCACCGGAGCCGTCGCCGCCCACTACGAGTACGACCCCTTCGGGAAGACAGCAGTGGCCACAGGCACGAAAGCCGCCGACTTCAGCCACAGGTTCTCAACCAAACCTCTGGATCAGGCCACAGGACTCTACTACTATGGCTATCGTTACTACGACCCGGAAACAGGCCGCTGGCCATCCAGGGATCCGATTGGGGAAAGGGGCGGGGTAAACCTGTATGGGTTTGTGGGGAATAGTGGGGTGAACTGGTTGGATTATCTCGGATTGTTAGGTTGCGATGATTGCGATGGTAAATCTTTAGGCGCTAAGAAAGCTACAAAGCAAAAGAGTTACGATTGTATGGATGGAG
>JBPOGC010000264.1:0-2736 GCA_051251795.1 Luteolibacter sp.
GCTTTTTCGAGGCGAACGCCTTCCGCCATGGTCTGGCGGAGGTCTTCGCGGAATTCGTCTGTCCAGATGTCCTGGTTTTCCTCGATGAGATCCATGAGGAGGTTGCGGAAGACTTCGATGTGATTCGACTCGTCGCGCAGGGTGTAGCGGAACATCTGGCCGATGCCGGGGAATTTGTTCTGGCGATAGAGGCTGAGGATCATGCCGAAGAGGCCGTAGAACTGGGTGCCCTCCATGATCTGGCCGAACATGAAGATGTTCTTGGCGAGTGCCTGCTTGTTCTCGGTGATGGTGAGATCGATGTCGCGGCGGAGCGCCTTGGAGTTTGTGGTTACGAAGCTGTTTTTCGCGGTGATGGTCGGGATGTCCTCGAACATGGCCTCGCACTCGTGCGGGTTCAGGCCGATGGAGGAAATCATGTAGACCAGGCTGTCCGCGTGGATGTTTTCCTCGTGGGCGTGGCGGCCGAGGACGAGCTTCAGCTCAGGGGCGGTAACGACCTCGCGGACGACGTGGAGGACGTTGTCACCGACGATGCCTTCCGCTGCGGAGAAGTAGCCGATGCCCATCTTGATGATCCAGCGCTCCACGTCGGAGATTTCATTGGAGCGCCATTGCTCGACATCCTTTTGCATTGAGATGTCCTCCGGCTCCCAATGGTTGTTCTTCATCGTTTTGTAGAGATCGTAAGCCCACTGGTATTTGAGCGGCAGGATGTTGAAGAACATCGTTTCCTTGCCGTTGATGACTTTCTTGGAATTGAAGGCGAGTTCTGCCTTGGCTTTGTCTAGAACGAAGGTGCGGTCGCCGAGTTTTACAGTTGTTGTGGAAGACATGTGTGGGATCGTTGGAATGAATCTAGAGAAGAAATGAGGCGCTTCTACGTAGGTGTCAGCGTTGTCGATACTGACATCAATCGAGATGCCGGGTCAATTTCATTTCTGGAGATGTGGTATCCACAAATTATTCACAACACTACATGTGGTATATTCCTTCCGAACTTACATTGTAAAGGCACTGTAAAATCAAGCGCTTTGGGCGATACCGATGAATTCCACTCACGAGAATAGGGGTCTAAAAAAATTCCATCTTTCTCACAGGTGTCGGCAAGTTCCTAAAATTTAAAAAAATAGTTAAGAATCTCGAAATATCTCCGCTTTTTCATTTTCCGTAGACCGGACTCATTGGTTTTCCACGTATAAAATTTTTAATCAGGGACTGGGAAATTGGTGAAATGGCGAAAAAGGGGTCATGTGGCTTTCCATTTCGTGCGGCATCAGGTTGATTGAACCGATGAAAAAAATAGGGAAACACTGGCACATACTGATCGCATTGGCTCTAGCAACGGTGACGGCGATGGTTTTGCGGGGTTTGTTCAGTGATGCGACCGAGGGTTCATCGGCTGCGAACTTCGTGGGAGTTGTGCTGGGAACGTGCCGTTTCATCGGGGATCTTTTCATGCGCGGGCTGAAGATGATCATTGTGCCGTTGATCGTGACGGCTGTGATTTCCGGGATCACGGGGATGAAGGGCGTGGAGGGATTCGGGAGGCTGGGGCTGAAGACTGTGGCGTTTTATGTGTGCTCCAGCTTTGTGGCGATTGCCATGGGGCTGATCGTGGTAAATGTGGTACAGCCGGGTCTGGTGGATGGTGAGCCGAACGAGGCGATCAAAGCGGCCTTCGCGCAAGAAGAGGAGACGGCGGATGTGTCGCAGAAGGAAAAGGTGGAGATTGCGAGCCAGCGTGAGGGCAAGGATTTCCTGGGGATCTTCAAGGCGATGATCCCGGAAAACGTGGTGAATGCTGCCAGTGACAATGGACAGATGCTTGGGGTGATCGTTTTCAGTATCCTGTTTGCGATCGCGGCGACGCAGCTGCCGGGAGATATGGGTGACAGTGTGAGGCTGTTTTTCATGGCGGCGAACGAGGCGATGATCACGGTGACGAAGTGGATCATGGCGCTTGCTCCTTATGGCGTGTATGCGCTGATTCTGCCGGTGGTGTATGAGACTGGCGCGGGGCTTTTCGCACAGTTGGGGAAATACTTTTTCGCGGTACTGCTGGCTCTGGGGCTGCATCTCTTCGTGGTGATGCCGCTGGCGCTGAAGTTTATCGGTAAGGTGAGTCCCCTCGCCCACTTCAAGGCGATGCGCCCTGCCCTGCTGCTGGCATTTTCCACTGCTTCTTCCTCTGCGACTCTGCCAGTGACGATGCGGGCGGTGCAGGACAATGCGGGGGTATCGAAGAGGGTTTCCAGTTTCACGCTGCCATTGGGCGCGACTGTGAATATGGACGGGACGGCGCTTTACGAATGTGTGGCGGTGATTTTTGTGGCGCAGGTGATGGGGATCGAGATGGGGTTTGGGGCGCAGTTCTTTGTGATTGCGGCGGCTTTGCTGACGAGTGTGGGGGTTGCGGGGATTCCCTCGGCAAGTCTGGTGGCGATTTTGCTGATCCTGAAGAACTCGGGTATTCCGAATGCGGAGACGGCGGTGGTAGCTCTTCTCTCGGTGGATCGGATTCTGGACATGAGTCGGACGGCGGTGAATGTGTTCTCGGACTCTTGTGCGGCGGTGATCGTTGGGGCTAGCGAGGGGGAAACTTTAAATTCTAAACTTTAAATCTCAATTTAGACTCTAATTTAGACTGGGGTTCTGTTTTTTTGAACCGCCAAGTTCGCTAAGGTCGCCAAGTTTTTGTATGAAGTGAGGCAGCCTGCTGCCGAGGGTGGCGGG
>JBPOGC010000265.1:0-2732 GCA_051251795.1 Luteolibacter sp.
CTACAACTCTTCCTCCACCGCACCCGCACCCTCCACACCCTCCTCGCCGAAGCCGAGACCACCTCCAACCTCCCCGACAAAAACTGGAAACTCCCCCCCGGAAAACGCGCAAAACTCGCCGCCCTCCTCGGCGAAACCCCGGAAACTCAAGCGCTCAAACCAAAGAAATCCAAAATCCTGAAATTCACCGGCTTCGCCATTGCCGCCTGCGCCATACTCACAGCCTTTCTCATCACCCTGATCAATCCCCACACCTTTCAGCAGAAAGCTGCTGAAATCGTTACCTACCAAACCACCGGAAACGGACCAGCCCCTGAACAAGCCCAAGCAAACATCGAGGAACTCAAGCGCTTAGTCCAGGAGCAAGAAGACAAAGTAGAGGAGCGCCGAAAAGTCCTTGCCACCATTTCCCGAACCAAAAACATCGCTCACCGTGGAGAACGCCAATTGGGCTTGGAAGAAGACAGGGTAGCCCGCTACGCCGAAGTAAAAGTCAATGAACTCGAGACAAAAACCACAGAACTCGAAACCCAGATCGAAAGCCTGAGCAGCTTTGATGACAGCCAGCTCCTAATCTACGCCTCCGGCCTAGACCTACCTGACAACGTCATTAAAACCCTCTATCCCCAGACCCGAGAACTCGAACGCCAGATCGATGGCCTCAAAGCTTCCGGCCTATCTGAAAAACATCCCAAAGTAGTGACCAACAAACGCGTCCTCGATTCGATGAACAAAGACCTAGGCGAAGGCGTAATCAACCTCCGAAGCCGCCTCCAGGACCAGCTCCGGCAATCCAAAGAACAACTCGCCAAAGCCGAAGCAAGGAGAGACGAATCGAAACGAGATTCAGTCGAGAAGAACATCGACACCCTTGAATGGATTGACGCGAAAAAAGACTTTGAGACCGATCTGGCAACCCTTGAGCAATTGGAACTGAAGCTCAATGCAGCCACGATTGAGGCTGAAATTTCTTCCCAAACTACAAACTCCCATGCCTCCGGAAGAATCGCAAAAAATCCCAAGACCCCAAGACCCAAAAGACAATCTTCAGTGAACTCATCAACGGGCGCGCCTTCCATTCCCCCCGCCCCACCCGAGTCCGAAGCCCTCGCCAAAAACGAAATGAATTTCGACGACGGAGCTGATTTCGGAAGAGGCAGGGGATACGAAACACCCTCTGACAGCACCCCGGAATCAGCCATTGACATCGGAGGGATGGTGGAAAAACCCGGTTCTCTCGAGTTCAAGGAAGGAACCACCTTGGGAGAAGCAATTGCCTCAGCCGGTGGCGCAACTGAGTTCGGCTCGGAAAAACGGGTAAAACTCTACCGGGAAGGAAAAGTGAAAACTTATGACGTCACCGACAGCAGCCTTGCCCAACTGAAACTCCAGCCCGGCGACACCATAGAAATGCCTCAGAAAAACTGGCTTGGATGTGGAGCCAGCAGAGACGAAGCAATTCTGTCTGAATCAACTCAACAACGGGATAAAAGTGAGCTCTCCAAGGATCCAGCAACAGCCGGCGCTCTCACCGCTGGGCGCAGAAGCGGTGAGCAAGCCATTGCCAGCGAATCAACCGAAGACACACTCAACATTCCGGATCGCGCAGGCAGCTTGGCCATGTTCGAAAACACCGGTGGAGAGACAGACGAAACTCAGCCCGACGCTTTTTCCAGCCCACAAGATGAGAAAAGCAATGTTCGATCCTTACGTATAGTCGAAGCCGAACTCAAAGCCCTCAAAGATGAAATCGAAGATCCAAGTATCAACGATTCAAAAAAACAACATCTCTTCGGAGTATGGCAAAAGAAACAACAGGAAGCGATCGCCTCCCAAAACCAGCTCGGAGATGCCGCCATTGCCAAAGCCAAGCAACTCAGAATGGAAGGGAAACACGAAGAAGCCCTGGCTGTTCTAGACACTGCAAACAAAGAAAATTTCAGGACTGAGTTCGGCTACTTGGACGACACTATCAGCAGCAACTCTTCCTTCTACAAGGAACACAAAAAAAATGTCGAAGACGTCCGCCGTAACCTCCACCTAGCAGATGGAAACTTCGACCTAGGTAAATACGACGAAGCCAAGGACTCCTACGAGCAAATCCTCCGCACAGACCCATACAACCAAGCCGCCCGCCGCGGCATGGAAAGAATCGCCGCCACAAAAAGCGACTACTACCGCGCCGCCTACGATCAAACCCGCGCCGAACTTCTCATGAAAGTCGATGATGCGTGGGAACTGTCCGTTCCCGCTGAGGCAGATTCTTTCTGGGGTGACAACCTCTCCTCATCTGAAGCTCTTACATTCTACAAGCCTCAGATCGATATCACCACAAAGTTCGTCGAGACCAACCAGACGAACAATCGTGAGCTCGGCATTGGCTGGCTCTTCAGACCCTCCCAAAACGAACCTGAAGTTGCAGGGTTTGATGGGTTCATGAACTACGGAAGACCAATTGCCGATACCGCTGACCCGTTCGCTGATGAATCCGACGATGCCCTTCGCGAAAGACACGCCTATCTCAAAAAGACTATCGAAGCGCCTATCCAAATTAAGAAACAAGCGCTTTTCAAAGAGTGGAAGGAAATCAATCAAGAATTGGCACGACGCGAGGCAGCTAAACCCACCCTCACCGATCTCTCACAGGAATCCCCGGCCTCCCAAGACCCCTTCTCCACCTTCTCGCTCAACATCTCGGACACCTCCTTCCAGCTCGCCCGAGCCGCCATCGC
>JBPOGC010000266.1:0-2728 GCA_051251795.1 Luteolibacter sp.
AAAGCCTGCGGCGCTTTTATGCTGCTTTTCGCAGGAGGGCGACTAGGACGCCCTGGATGATCAGTTCGTCTACGGGGATCAGATCCGGGAAGTCGGGGTTCTCTGCTTTTAGGTAGGGTTTTCCTTTTTCAGAGATGAAGCGTTTGAGGGTGGTTTCGCCATCGATTAGGGCTGCCACGATGTCTTTGTTTCTTGGCTCGCGTTTCTCTAGGATGACTGTGTCGCCATCGCAGATGTGGGCGTCGATCATGGATTCGCCACGGACTGTAAGGGCGAAGGTTTCGCTTTTGCGGGAGACTCCGAGGGAATTGATATCGATGGAGACGGTGCCGTCGTGTTCTTGTTCGGAGCCTTCGGCGAAACCGGCTGCGATACGACCGTAGACAGGAATGTCACGGATTTCAGCGCGGTCGAGTTCTTCAGGGAAAATTACCGCACGTGCTTTTCCCGGGACGCGCTGGATGGCGCCTTTTCGCTCAAGGGCGCGGAGGTGGCTCATGGCTGCAGTCTGGCTGGCGAATCCGAAAAAATGCTGGATCTCGCGGGTGGAGGGCATGAGGCCGGTGGTGCGGCTGGAGGTGCGTAGGTAATCCAGGATCTCGGCTTGGCGGGTAGTTAGATTTTGGCTCATGGTTTTGCGAACAGTGTTCTTGGGAACAAGATGTTCGTTTGCATGGCGGTAGTAAAGGGATTTTTTAAGCGGGGTGGGTCTCTTTGCTTTGGTGGCTAGTGCTGAGTGAGAAGTGGAAGACTTGGGTTGTGTGGAATTTTTTAACTGCCAAGACGCTAAGTTCGCCAAGTTTTCTTTGGTTATTCTACTTCGACTACCAGGTTGATTTCCACTGCGACGTTCAGAGGTAGGGCGGCGGCGCCCAGGGCGGTGCGGGAGTGTTTTCCGCGTTCTCCGAAGATTTCTACCAAGAGCTCGGAGGCTCCGTTGATGACAGTAGGATGGCCGTAGAAGTCCGGGTCTGAGTTTACGAAGCCGTTGAGGGATACGATTTGTTTTACTTTGTCCAGGGAGCCGATGGCTTCTTTGATCACGGCGAGGCGGTTCAGGACGATGATGCGCGTGCCTTGGACGGCGTCTTCTATGGAGCAGATGGAGGGGACTTTTCCTAGAATTTTGGTTTCGCCATCGATGGGGAGGCCGCCGGAGAGGAACAGGAGGTTTCCGCTGCGGACGCAGTTTACATAGGCAGCCACAGGGGCGGGAACTTCCGGGAGGGTGAGTGAGAGGGATTCGAGTTTGGCGAGAGTGTTGTCTGTCATGGGGCTGAGGCTAGCTTTCCATTTCCGAGATCCAATACTGAATGAAGTTTTGGAGGGTGTTTTCCGATGTGGATGGAAATTTTTTGCTCTTGGGCTTTTCAGGGATTGCTGAATGGGGGGAAGCGTTCATATTTCCCGTGCCGCTTATGATTTCCTACACAAAACAGCCTCACGAACGCGAGTACCGGCTCATTTTCAAGAATGTGGATCGGGAGGGATGGGATGCTTCCATCGAGACCTATATGGGCGACGGTGGGTATGAGCAGCTGAAGAAGGCGATGGGGATGGAGCCGAAGGCGATCACTGCGGAGGTAAAGGCTTCCGGGTTGCGTGGCAGGGGTGGTGCGGGTTTCCCGACGGGTATGAAATGGACTTTCATACCGCCAAACAATACGAAGCCGGTTTATCTGATCTGCAATGGTGACGAGTCCGAGCCGGGGACTTTCAAGGACAGGTATATCCTTCATCAGGATCCGCATCAGCTGATCGAAGGGATGGTGATTTCCTGTTTCGCGACAGGAGCGCATACGGCGTATATTTATCTGAGGGAGGAGTTTCCAGAGGCGGCTTTGATCGTGGAGAAGGCAATTGAGGAAGCGCGTGAGAAGAATTTCGTAGGGAAGGATGTCTGTGGTTCTGGGTTTGATGTGGAGATTTTCGTGCACCGTGGTGCGGGGGCTTACATTTGTGGGGAGGAGACGGGACTGATCGAGTCGCTGGAGGGGAAACGTCCTTATCCGCGGATCAAGCCGCCTTATTTCCCGGCGGCGCTGGGTCTCTACATGTGCCCGACTATCGTGAACAATGTGGAGTCGCTATGCCATGTGAAGCATATCATCGAGATGGGTGGCGAGGAGTATGCGAAGCTGGGTGTGGCGCGGAATACGGGGACGCGGATTCTGTGTGTTTCCGGGGATGTGAAAAATCCGGGATACTTCGAGGTGGAGGTGGGGAAGGTAACGATGCGGGAGCTGCTCTACGATATGTGTGGCGGGCCGAAGGACGGCCGCGAGATCAAGGCGGTGATCCCGGGTGGATCTTCCTCGAAGATTCTCAAGGCTGAGGAGGTTTTCAAAATCAAGAATCCGGATGGGACGGAGCGTGATCTGGCGTTCTGGGATATTCCGATGGATTTCGATTCGCTGGCGGCCTGTGGGTCGATGGCCGGATCGGGCGGGGTGATCGTGCTGGATGATACGCGGAAGATGTCCTGGGTGCTGAACAATATCAATGCGTTCTACGCGCATGAGTCCTGTGGCCAGTGCACGCCTTGCCGTGAGGGGTCGACATGGATGAAGAAGATTTCCGACCGGTTGGTGGAAGGAAAGGCTACGCCCGAGGATATCGAGACTTTGGAGAGTGTGGCCTATCAAATTGACGGCCGGACGATCTGTGCGTTTGGCGAGGCTTCTTCATGGCCTGTGGAGGCAATCATTGCGAAGTTCCGTGAGGAGCT
>JBPOGC010000267.1:0-2717 GCA_051251795.1 Luteolibacter sp.
AGGACTTGAGGCGCTGTTTGGCACGGGAATCGAGCGGAGCGAGATGGACAGGAGCGAACGCGACGTGCCCCGAAGGGGTGCGACCGGAGGGGAGCATCAAAGGTCGTCGGAGGCGTCGGTGCGGGCACGGACGACGTCACGGATGGCCTGATCTTCCGAGGGTGGAATACGCACTTCGGTGATGTCGCCGTTACGAAACTCGCGAGCGATCTTCATCGCATCGCGCTTGTCGGTCTTGATCTTTTCGTTGGGCTTGCGGGTGGATTTGGTCGGAGCCATGACCACGCATTCGAGGCCGAGCTGGATGAGGCGGCGGGCGAGGACGAAGCCGGTGGGGCCAGCTTCGTAGCAGACCTTGAGGGCCTTGAACTCGACACCGAGCTTCTTTGCGAGCTTGCGCAGGGCGTTTTCGGTGGCGGAGAGTGATCCGCCGCAGGAACCGTGGTAAACCGCATTGGCGCGGCTGCTACCGAGGGCGTGGGCGATGGCTATTGTGTCCTTGTGGGCGTCGAGCCCGATGTAGTATGTATCTTTCATGGTGTTGTCGTTGGTTTGTTGTTTATCCCTGCACCGCTCGGGATCCGTCCCGAACGAGTGCGCTAAACATGCGGCTCTGCTTCTCTCCGAAATAGCCCGCGAGAAATGGAACTGCGGCAACACCTCCTCTTTCAACTCCAACCTTGGAATGGCTCTTCATCAGCCATAGAATCTCGCCGTAGATAATGGATCACCCATTCAGACAACGATTCCTCCGATTTGCGGAGTCAGAGTGCCTTGGCTCATCCGAGCTGTACTACCATCTCTCCTTGGCAGTCGCCGAGGATAAGGGTCTGCTTGGGATTGCAGAATCATCAGGAACAGGGCAACCGATCCCAAATCTCTTCTTCGGGGCGGTTCATTTCCTTCTTGCGTCCGATCCTGAGCAACCCCTAACCAAGTATTACCCGAGTTTGGCAGTAACTTCTGTTGGAAATCCTGAAGATGCCTTCCCAGCATTCCGGAGCTTCGTTCTATCTCAACGGGAAGAAATCACAGAACTGTTGGCGAGACGTCTCGTTCAAACTAACGAAGTGCGACGGAGCGCATATCTTTTTCCGTCGATAACGTATGCAACGAGATACTTTCAGGGACGGCCTCTAGCCTTAGTTGAAATCGGGACTAGCGCAGGTCTGAACCTACTGTGGGACAAATACTCATACAGTTATGGAGATTTGGAAACCTTGGGAGATGCGGAATCACCTGTATTGATTTCCTCTGACTTTCGAGGAGCAATTCCAGATTGCCTTTATGAACCTTTTCCTGAGATATCTCATCGCATAGGATTAGACTTGAATATCGTTGATACCAGAGACTCGGACGAAGCCGCATGGCTACGCGCCCTAGTCTGGCCAGAGCACCGGGAAAGAAGGGCGATCCTTGATGCTTCGATGCAGCACCGATCTGGGGTCGAATTAGACCTGCGGGAGGGGAACGGATTTTCTATGATAACCGATCTAGTCAGTGAAATTCCCGAACGATCTGTCGTCTGCATCTATCACACGCATGTCGCCAATCAAATCAGTCCAGAGACACAGGAAATGTTTCTTTCAGAATTGGCTGAACTTGGTAGAGATCGTGATCTGATTCACATTTTCAACAACATCCACCCGAACCTCTATTCACCCACCGATTCCCTCGACCTGTCAGCCTTCAATCTTTATTTGTCCATCTACAAAAATGGAGGAGCAAAGGGCGTTCCGCTCGCAACTACCGATGGACATGCCAAGTGGTTTGATTGGCTCCCAACTCAAACCGAAGGCGAACAAGGCGGAGCACCCAACCCACTACCCGCTGAGTAGTCAGATTCTATGATAGTTCTAACCCTTAACCTCTTCGTCAACGATCGCCCCCGGTAGCGGGTTGGCGTCCTATGACGTTGGGCAAAAAATGGAAAACCGCACAATGAATACACTGAAAACAGGACAATCACTTCTGATCGCGGCAATCCTTCTTTGGCTGATCGGATGCGCAACCGACAAACACCCGACTGTTCAATTCCCGGACCAACGCTTGCCTAGGACGACACTTACTTACGCGAATTCTGCAGGTGAGACTACTTACATCGTAGCCAAGGACAGGCGAAACGTTCAAGCCTACAACCAAGACGGATCTCTTCGTTGGAAGACCAATCCGTTCAACGACGCGAAACTCGGTCCATATCGCTTTCCGCACCCACAGATCTTCTACATTGGCAAACCACAGCCATGGCAGTTGGAGGGGCATGACCGTGATTCGATTGCGATTCTTTTTAATTCATCTCAGTTTGGGATCATTAATCCACGCACGGGAGAATTCACATTTCAAGGTCAAGACTAACAAAGCCCAACAAGACGCTCCATCCAACGGCGGGTAACGCTCCTGTTTGAATTCGGGCTTCCATCCCCGCCGTGGATGAGCTAGACGTTCGGCAAAAAAATGTCACATTCGACGAATCTCAAACCAATATGGAATAAGATGAAAACAACAAAATTATTATCCCGATTGTCTAGCCTTGTTGGTCTTTCTTGTATTTTAGTCACGTGTGCGTGCTCTGAAGAGCTTCCAAAGTTGGCTGCCAATAATTCGAGTAAAGAGCCTGTCTTAATCAAAATCTCTCCTCCAAAAATCTCTCTAGACTTATCTAGTGAAGAGCACTCGAGTATTAATATAGGGTTGTTGCTAAAAAATTCATCCAAGAA
>JBPOGC010000268.1:0-2688 GCA_051251795.1 Luteolibacter sp.
GGTAAGTCCCCGATTTCGTGCCATCTGATGGAGCGGCTTGATTCACGTTTGTTCTGTTTTTTGAAAAAACGGGTGACGATGCCGGAAACAATGATCCCTGAATAATTCGTATGATGGATCAGATTATTCGCCACACGGTTTTCACCGCTCTGGCAAATATGGATGCCGGGTGAGTGCCAGTAGATTTCGCTGACGTGATGAATATTGTTATTCTCGACGAGATTGTTTTTGTTCACATCCTTCGTACCCGGCGGATACCCGCAGAGAAGAATACCTCCGCCGCCCATGTACTCGATATGGTTCCCAGAAATGGCGTTTTTTTGCCCGTGCAGATCCACACGAATCGCGCCGCTTCCGCTGTGGAGGAAATGGCATTGTTCAATCACGCAGTTTTCAGCGCCACGCAGGCGTACGAGGGTGTTTGCCTTGTCAAACATATCCCAGTCATGCTGGGTGCCCGCATCGTCTTTGGTCAGAGTGTAACGCTCTCCGTGTTTGAAGGTCAGGCCACGGAAACGGAGGTTGCGAACCGGAGTGTCCTCGGGCCCCTTCTCATCGATTTTTCCTTCGACCAGGATATACTCAATCAGGCTCGCAGCCTTGACCGGAGATTTGCCGCGCGGCCAGATATACACCTTTCCCTCCTTTGTGTTGAGCACCCACTCGCCCGGCTCGTCGAGTTCCTCAAGGACGTTCTCAACCCAACAGCCGTACTTATTCATCCCATAGGTTGCTGTGATGGCGGTGCGGGCGGTGCCTGCCTTTTCATCAACAGATGCGAGAGGGAGCACATTCATCATCCATTGTCGTGTTGGGCGAACTAGAATTTCCACATCTTCTACATTCGGCCAGTTTTTCAACTTACCTTCAGGAAAATTAAGCTCAGCCGCACCACCACTAGTCTTGAATTTCTCCGACCGTGCGCGTGGCAGCATCCCTTCGTTATCATAAAGGGTGAGGAAGCGGCTCGAGGTATCCGCTACCCATACATTCCCTCGGGCTTTTTCGGGTAAGGCCGGTAGGGTTGTCGTGACTTTTTTCCAACCTTTGATTTCTTTCCCGGAACTAAACACGGGGGTCTCACCTGGGTAAGCGGCATAAGTGATCATTGATTCGCCTTCTCCTGAATCTTCCAGCCCGAACACGACTGTTTTTCCCAGCTGGTAAGTACCTTCACGAACCAAAACGACGATGTCCTCTTTCTTTTTTTCCTTTAGCTTACGGACAGCATCCCGTGCGCGCTGCAAGGTGGAGAATGGGCCGTCGGTTCCTTCTGGGTTAGGCTCGGCAAGTGCACCCGACCAGCGGTCAGAGCCTTGGGGCGATACAAAATAGTCAGCATCAGTCTCGGCAGCACTGCAGATCCCTCCAGCCATAAGACCCAACATTATACTTAATAAGTTTTTTATCATATCCTCACTCTATTTCTTTTCTTCAGCACTCAGAGCATTGAATTAAAAAATCTAGCTTGTCCAATGCGGTAATCGACTTTGGGGTTCGACTGGATTTATTTTTCAATTTGCCTGATATTGATACGATTCCAAGAATCTAGATTCTATCACTGGACTTGAAGTAAAGAGGGAGGGTAAGGGAGAAGTGCTTCTTGGGTGATATGAGGACATCTCACCCAAGAAGCCCCATGCGCCATTTAGGAAAAGGGTCTTCGAAGCTTTTTTGCCACTTTTTCTGCGGAGTATTGAATTCCTCCGGGCTGAGTAGGGCAAATTGGAACATTTCTATCAGAGCATCCTGATCCATGCCGGTGCCGATGAGGACGATTTCCTGGCGGCAGTCGCCATTCGGGTCTTCCCAGACGGCATCGATGTGGCGGGTGTCTTCCGGCCATTGTTTTTTGGAAACGGCAGCCCAGAAATGGCCGGCGCATTGGTGCTTGCCGATGGCTCCGGCCTGCGACCAGTAACCTGCGTATTTGAGACGGGTGGCGAGCCAGAAAACGCCTTTGGAGCGGATGACTCCCGGCCATTCTTGCTGGAATACCTCGAAGAGCCGCTGCGGGTGGAAAGGGATGCGGCTGCGGTAAACGAAGTTTGAAATGCCATATTCCTCTGTCTCTGGAGTGTGCTCGATGAGCGAGTCCAGCCAGCCATCGTGTTGCTCGGCGAGTTTCTCATCATAGAGGCCGGTTCCCAGGACGGCGTTGAGCGGGATTTCGGAATCCACGGTATCGTAGATTTTCGCCTGCGGATTGAGTGCACGGATCATGCCGTGGATGCTGTGGCGTTGCTCTTCGCTGATGAGATCGGTTTTGTTCAATAGGATGACATTCGCAAACTCGATCTGATCGCTGAGTAGATCGACGATGGTGCGCTCGTCTTCCTCGCCGACGGATTCTCCGCGATCTTTGAGTTTTTCCACTGCTGTGAAGTCGCGGAGGAAATTGTAAGCATCGACTACTGTGACCATCGTATCAATTCCAGAAATATCTCCGAGGGATTTCCCATTTTCGTCTTCGAAGGTGAAAGTCTCTGCTACGGGCATGGGCTCGGAAACGCCGGTGGACTCGATGAGCAAGTGATCGAAGCGGCCTTCTTGGGCGAGCTTGCTTACTTCCTCTAAAAGATCTTCACGCAGGGTGCAGCAGATGCAGCCGTTGGACATTTCTACCATTTTCTCCTCGGTGTGGGAGAGTGAGGCATCGCCATTGCGGACGAGCGCGGCATCAATATT
>JBPOGC010000269.1:0-2684 GCA_051251795.1 Luteolibacter sp.
TGCCCCAATCTACCTCGTGAAACTTTCAGCGCAAGCCCTTCGCTCAATGTCACACTTTGCAATGCTCCCATTGCAATGCTCCCATTGCAATTCCCTCATCACTTCGCGGCATCATTCAGCCGAACCTTCCGTTTCGCCAGGAACAACGGGAAAAACCAGCTTGGCCTGGATCGTGCGTAACAATTGGAAATCTTTGTTACACCATGATTATCGCCATTTCCCTCCTCCTACTCATTACTTTCGCCCTTCTCGCAATCGGGAAAAAAAAGCACTGGGGATACGCCCCGGTTGGCATCCTTGGCCTAGGCTTCATCGTCCCGGTCTTCATGCTTCTCACCGGAGTCTTATAAGAGCACACGCGTGGCAGGCCACATCTTAGCTTTTGATCGGATCGTCCAGATCGACAAAATGCCCACCCCGCGCCGTCACCCACTTTCCTTTCTTCACAACTTTGGAGAAACCAAGCCCCTCTTTCGCAGCTGCCTGGAAAACTTCCCAAGCCTGCGTCGCAAGAATTCCCGAGACAACCAAATCACCACCTTTCCCCAGCGACTTCGCAATCACAGGCCAAGCCTCGATTAAAACCGTGGAAAACAGATTCGCCAGCACTACATCATAGCCTTTCTTGCGCGGCTTCCATTTAAGGACATCCTGATCCTTCCATATAATATCCGGTGTCCCGTTCCGCTCCGCATTCCGCCGCGCCACGCTTACTGCCAACGGATCGAAATCACAGCCCCACACCTCCTCGGCACCCAGTTTGCTTGCCGCAATACCCAGCAGGCCGCTCCCCGTCCCCAGGTCAGCCACAGACCATTTCTCCCCCTTTCGCTCCCGCGAAATGTCCACCAGAAATCTGAGACAAGTCGACGTCGTAGCGTGATCCCCCGTCCCAAAAGCCATTTCCGGCGGAATCACGATCAGCTCCCTACCCGGATATTCTTTCTCCAAAGCCTTTAGACACTTCGCGTCCGTCGCCGCCGTGACAAGAAACACATCGCGCACTTTCAGCGGCTTCGGCGCAGCCGGGGCTTTCTTCCAATCCCCGTCCTTCACCTTCCTCACAGATCCTCCGAACTGCGCAAAAATCGCGTCAGCTTCCGATTTTCTCTCACAATAGACCTGAAGCCTCACTGACTTCCCACTTTTCAGATATTCCATTACAAAATTCGGATTTCCCGAAAAACGCTCTTCCCATGCGTCAATCCACTGCTCACCCGATAATTTTGACCAAAGATACATTCCCTCCGCTTACCAAGCCCCCCTCTGTTCGTCAACCCTATCAGCCCCCCAAGCACAAAGCCGAAATCCCCGCAAACCTAGCAAATACAAAGAAAAAAGCGGATCGAACGAGAATCGAATCCATGAAGATCAAAGAACTGTTTACAAGATCTTGCTGAAAGCATAAATTGACTCCGAAAATTCCTGATAACTTTTTTCTTGCCGACCTTTAATACTTACTACATAAATTCATCAACCTCGAAACACCGATACCCTAAATGAAAACTATACGATCCCACTTTGGAGTTACTTTGATACTCGCTTGCGCCACAATCAGCGCATCCGCTGAACAATCTTCCAGCGCTTCCGTTGAGAAACTCAACACAGCTGCTGAAGCAGTAGACTGCGACGCTATTTCAACATCTTTGAATAACCGCATTTCTGCTGATGCTTCCATCATTCTCGAAATCGTTTCTTCCGAGGTTGCTGCGAATCCGGACTGCTCCTGCGAAATCGTCAAAGGCGCAATCGTCACCGCAGACGCGAGTGTTGAGCTCGTCGCTGACATCGTTGAAGCCGCCATCATCTCAGCTCCTGAGAAAATGCGCATGATCGCCCAGTGCGCCATCGCTACAAAACCACAAGCTCTTTCAAACGTCCAAGCTGTCCTCGCTCGTCTCGATCCGAACAGCGGCGACACAAGCTACAGCTCCAAAGATGCTAAAAGCGCTAAGGATGCCAAGGATGCAGTGGCTTCCGAAACATCGCCGCCTGCCGATCCGATGAATCCTCTTAACCTTCCTGCCCCGATCTTCACTCCGATTAATCCATCGCCCTTAATCCCTGAAGTTCCTGGAATCCCTGAAGTTCCTGGAATCCCTGAAGTGGTGACGAATCCAAATCCAGATCAATAATACCTAATAGGTTTTCCACTAGTTTTTTCCGCCCGCCATGCAAGTCATGAGCGGGCGGTTTTCTTTTGTTCACCCATCACAGGTAAAAACAAATTGAATGTATCTCTCGGAGCGCTTGTCCAACAGTGCATATCCGTTAGAATCCAAAATATGAAATTCCTTTCACTCCTACTAACCGCCGCCTTCGTCTCCGCAGCCTCCGTCAAGGCACAGGATGCCAATCGAATCCTCGAAGGTGCACGCCTCTCCGCAACACTCGTCAATCTTGATGACGGCTTGGATGGCTACCTCTCTCACAATCGCAAAAAGGTTCCGATCAAGATCTATCTGAAAGGCAAAAACATTCAGTTCCTCTTCCAGGAAGGCAAGCAATGGAGAGTCTTCCACATGCGACTTGCCGACAACAAGTATGACCTCTTTGAGATCATCAACGGCAAGACCGTCAAATTTGACCGCCAAAAACTCACCCAGCCCATCGCAGGCACCGATCTCACCTACGAGGATCTTGCACTCCGTTTCTTTTACTGGCCAAACCCCAAGCTCGAGGGC
>JBPOGC010000027.1:0-24708 GCA_051251795.1 Luteolibacter sp.
CTCTCATCCAAAACCCCCTCCACCCTCCCCGAACAAGTAGTCCTCTCTCTCTTTAAAAAATTCACCCAGGACGGCCTGACCCTCCATTACCCCGACGGCACCACCGCCTACTTCGGGGAACAAGGCGCCCCCGTCACCGCCAAGATCACCCTCAACAACCCCGACGAATTTTTCAAACGCGCCACCTTCTACGGAAACATCGGCATGGGCGAAGCATACACAGACGGCATCTGGGACACCCCCGACATCGCCGCCGTCATCTCCTTTTTCGCACTCAACATGACCGCCATCCAGGGCGACGATACGGACTCCTCCACCCTCCCCGGCGTAAACCTCCTCAAAACCATCAACTGGTTCCGCCACGTAAAGCGCTCCAACACCATCGAGACATCCCGCCGCAACATCGCAGAGCACTACGACCTCGGAAACGAATTCTACTCCCTCTGGCTCGACGAGACCATGACCTACTCCTCCGCGAAATTCACCGCGGAAACCAACACCTTGGCAGAAGCCCAGACCGAGAAATACGACGCACTCTGCCGCAAACTCAAACTTTCCACCGATGACCATGTCCTCGAAATCGGCTGCGGCTGGGGAGGCTTCTCCCACCATGCCGCCAGCACCTACGGCTGCAAAGTCACCGCCGTAACCATCTCCGAAGCCCAGGCCGCCTACGCCCGCAAACGCATCGAAAATGCAGACCTCTCCCACCTAGTCGAAATCCGTATCCAGGACTACCGCCTCATCGAAGGCACCTTCGACAAAGTCGCCTCCATCGAAATGCTCGAAGCCGTCGGCCACAAATTCCACGAATCCTTCTTCGCAAAATGCCAGGAAGTCCTCACACCTAGCGGCCTACTAGGTATCCAGTACATCACCGTCCCGGACAACCGCTACAAATCCCTCACCAAAGGCGTGGACTGGATACAAAAAATCATCTTCCCCGGCTCCCTCCTCCTCTCCGTAGGTCGCGTCAATGAAGTCATAAACAAAACCGGCAACATGTTCCTCCACCACCTGGAAGACCTGGGCCTCGACTACGCCCGCACCCTCTCCGCCTGGCACGACACCTTCAACGCCAAGCTCCCCGAGATCCGTGAACTAGGCTTCGACACCCCCTTCATCCGCACCTGGAACTACTACCTGAAATACTGCGAAGCCGGCTTCGCCACCCGCAACATCTCCGTAGTCCAAGCCATCTACACCCGCCCCAACAACCTCAAACTTTAAACTCTAAATTTAAAAAAGCTCTACTTCGTAAGGAGCGTGGACTTCAGTTCACCCCAGAACCCCAGTCACAACAAAAGACCCAATCCATTGGAGTTTAAATTTTAAAGTTTCAAGTTTTGTCCGAAAAGCCCTCAAAGATCCGCCGCTGGATCATCCAACCCATCGCAAACCAGCTAAAGCAGGGCACCTCCCCCGAGCGACTCTCCTGGTCCGTCTCCCTCGGCATCACCCTCGGCATTTTTCCCATCATGGGCAGCACCTCCATCGTCTGCCTCATCGCCGGCCACCTTTTGAAATTGAACCAACCCGTCCTCCATCTCTTCAAAACCCTCACCTACCCCATCCACCTCCCCCTCATTCTCGTCTTCATCCATCTGGGCGAGAAAATGAACGGCGTCCCTCCAACACCATTTTCCATCATCGAGCTGGTAGCCCAGTTCAAGGAAAGCCCCACCCGGTTTGCGAAAGACTTCGGCATGGCAGCCCTCTACGGAGTCGAAGCCTGGGCAATCACCGCTGTAATTCTCATACCCTTGGCTCGTTATCTCTCACTCCCCCTTTTGAGAAAACTCATCAGCGCCCTTCCCAAGAAGTCAGCTGCCACCTGAGAGGCATCCCTTAAAAAAGATCTTTTCAGGAAAAGGTCATGAGCGAAAACAGACCCACCGACTGTTGAATCACAGTCAGACCCCGATCTCGATGATCGACAGTCTCCACGGGGTCTCCCCATGATTTCGTAACCCTAGATTTCCATGAAAAAATTCTTTTCCTACGCAAAACAGTCCGGTCCCGGCTGGCTCCAGGCCGCAGTCACACTCGGCGGCGGCTCACTCACCGGCGCACTTTATCTCGGAGTCATCGGCGGCGATGGCCTACTCTGGCTCCAGCCCATGGCCATGATCCTCGGAGTGATCATGCTCTGCGCCCTCTCCTACGTCACACTCAGCACAGAGGACACCCCCTTCGTCTCCACCTGCAAGCACATCTCCCCCATCCTCGCATGGGCATGGCTCATCGCCACCGTCATCGCAGACTGCGTGTTCTGCCCCGCGCAGGCATCGCTCGGCCTTGGCATCGTCCAGCAAAACTTCGGATTAGAAAACGCGAACCCATACCTAATCACTACCGCCATGGCCGCCGTCGCATACGGCGTAGTCTTCTTTTATGTAAAGGGCGCCAGCGGAGTCGCCACCTTCGAGAACATCCTCAAGGTAATGGTCGCCATCGTCATCCTCTGCTTCTTCGGTGCCGCAGCCGTGAACATAGCCAACGGAAATGTCGATTTCGCATCACTCGCAAAAGGCTTCATCCCGAATTTTTCCACCCTTTTCCAACCCGCAGCCTCTCTCTCCGATTCCATCGCCGCCACAGGATCCGCGTCCCAATGGTGGAGTGAAATGACCTCCACATCCCAGCGCGATATCATCATCACCGCTTTCGGCACTGCTGTCGCGATCAACATGACCTTCCTCCTTCCCTACACCTTGAAAAAGAAGGGATGGGGAAAAGGCGAACGTGAGCTCTCCCGTTTCGACCTGTTTCTCGGCCTCGCCTTCCCCTTCACCATCGCGGTCTCATTCCTCGTTATCACTGCATCCGCACAGTTCCACGACAAGACCGCCGACGTCCTCGGCGAAGACGGTAAACCCATCGCGCTTGAAGCAGGTTACTACGACATCCTGGAAAAACGCCTTGCCCATGATGGCGCGACATTCACTGATGAAGCCGAACTCCGCGCCGCAGCCGATAGCCTCCCGATCGCGGACCGCAAACTCGCCGCCGCCCTCACAAAACGCGACGCACGCCAGCTCGCCTCCGCCCTCGCCCCGCTCGTCGGTGAAAAACCCTCCCAGCTCATCTTCGGCATCGGCATCTTCGCCATGGCGCTCTCCACCATGATCGTCCACATGCTCATGAATGGATTCGCCGTTTCCCAAGCCTTTGGCTCCCCCGGAAAAAAGAAGCCCTTCATGATCGGCGCAGCCATCCCCGCACTCACAGCCGCCGCCGCGCCCTTCCTCTGGTCTGGAGCGAACAAGACTGCCATGGCCGTCCCGGCCTCCGTCATCGCCACCACCCTCCTGCCCATCGCCTACCTCATCTTCATCTTCCTCATGAACTCGAAGAAGACCCTCGGTGCTGAAAAACTCGCGGGCAACAAACTCGCCATCACTAACATCCTCATGAGCATCGGCCTCTTCGCCGCCAGCTTCGCATCCATCTGGGCACTCCTGAACAAAGGAACACCCGGCCTCCTCGGCCTTTGCGCCTTGGCCATTCTTGCCATAGTTGGCTCCGTAGGTTACTTCAAAAAATCCAGAGCATGAACAATTTCGGAATCATCGGCTCCGGCATGATCGCCCGCTTCCACGCGGAGGCCATCGCCGCCATGCCCAACGCAACCCTCATCGGCATCGCAGGCCGCAGCCACGCAAAAACCTACGAACTAGCAGAAAGCTTCGACTGCAAAGCCTACCAAAACATCGACGAGCTGCTAGCCGATCCGACAATACAGATCGTCACCGTAGCCACCGTCTCAGGCGCACACCTGGATCCCTGCATCGCCGCTGCAAAAGCCGGCAAGCACGTCATTTGCGAAAAGCCTCTCGAAGTCACCTTGGAGAAAATCGACGAGATCATCCAAATCTGCGAAAAGCAAAACGTAACTCTCGCGGGCATTTTCAACCGCCGCTTCTACCCCGCCGTACAAGAGCTGAAAAAAGCCGTGGAGCAAAAACGCTTCGGCCGCATCACCATGGTCGAGGCCGCCATCAAATGGTATCGCGATCAGGCCTACTACGATTCCGCCCAATGGCGCGGCACATGGGAACTCGATGGCGGCGGCGCACTGATGAACCAATCCATCCACACCATAGACCAGCTCCTCTACCTCTGCGGCCCGGTCAAATCCCTCACAGCATCCACCGCCTGCCTCATCCACGAAGGCATCGAAGTCGAGGACACCGCCGTCGCTCAGCTTGAGTTTGAAAGCGGCGCACTCGGAGTCATCCACGGCTCCACCGCCTGCTGGTCATCCACTGGCCACCCGGCGGAGATCCACATCTGCGGGGAAAACGGCTCCGTCTTCATGGCAGACACCGCCTTCCGCGTCTGGGACTTCCAAGAGAAAACCGCCGATGACGAGCGCATCACCTCCACCCTCATGAATGGTTCCGAGAAAGGCATGGGCGCCAATGACCCGAACGCCATCGACTACCTAGGCCATCAGAAAAACTTCGAGGACGTAGTCTACGCCATAGAAAATGGAAGCAGCCCAATGACCAACGGCCAGGAAGCACGCAAAGCAGTCGAAGTCATCTGCGCCATCTACGAGAGCGCTAGTAATAACTCCAAAAAAATCACCTTCTCATGAAACTCACAGGATTTACAGACGAGGCAGGCAAAGACCTCGCAACCCAGATCAAAGCAACCAAAGCCCTCGGCTGGGACTACATTTCTCTCCGAGGAATCGACGGCAAGAACGCCCACGAACTTTCCGACGATGCTTTCGCAAAAGCCGCCGACCAACTCGACGAGGCAGGCATCAAGGTGGCGGAGTTCGGCTCCCTCATCGGCAACTGGGCAAAACCAATCAGCTCAGACTTCGACATCACCCTAGCCGAGATCGACCGCGCCATCCCTCGCATGAAACGCACCGGGACTAAGCTCGTCCGCATCATGTCCTACGCCCAGGAGCCATGGGGCGCAGACCAGCAGGAAGAAGAACGCTTCCGCAGACTCCGCGAAATCGTCTCACGCTTTTCAGCTGCAGACATTACCGCCGCCCATGAGAACTGCATGAACTGGGGAGGCTTCTCAGCCGCACACACCCTCCGCCTCATAGATGAAGTCCCCGGCCTCCGACTCATTTTCGATACCGGAAATCCGGTCTTCCAGCTAGACCGCTCCAAGCCAAACCCGGACGGTACTTTCCCATGGCAAGACGCCTGGGAGTTCTACAAGGAAATCGAGAGCCACATCTCCCACATCCACATCAAGGACTGCCACAACCCCAAAGCCCCCGGCGAAGAACCCGAATACGTCTCTCCCGGCCAAGGCCAGGGCTACGTAAAAGAGATCCTAAAAGACCTAGCCACACGCGACTACAAAGGCTTCATCGCCATCGAACCACACGTCGCCACCGTTTTCCACATCGCCGCCGAGGAAACACCCGACTGGCAGCAGTGCCACGATAGCTATCTGGATTACGGAAAAGCTCTCGAGAAGCTTATGGACTAGGAGTCTCAACTTATCTCCTCTTTAAGCCGTTAAGTCTTTTTAGCGTCAAAATGAGTTTTATTTGTCGGTAAACGACTTTTAGCGACAAATAAGAGATTTTTATGTCGCTAACTTCGTTTTGCCGACATAATATGGCCTTGTGCCTAAGACGGTTTCAACTTCAGAACTGGATGCAATCTCTTCTGCAATCCAACAATATCCACATGGCGTGGAGATGGATGAACTGTGCTCAAAACTCCACTTCTCTCTGCCCGAACGCACCATGCAACGGCGTTTAAAAGGCCTGGAAGAAAACGGAAAAATTACGTCTACAGGTAGGGGAAAGGGAAAGCGCTATCTTCCCGCCATAACCCAAGTCCCGAGAGCAAAGCCCACCTTCGTCCCGATTCCTTCCACGTTGCGAGAGGAGCCACCGATCTACGAAACCATCCCCCTTTCCTCCCCCGCCCGTGAGATCAGGGACTTGGTTCGCTCCCCGTTGATTTCGCGCACTCCGGTCGGTTACGATTCAGACTTTCTCGCATCGTATGTCCCAAACGAGACGATGTATCTCAATCAGGAAACCCGCACCGAGCTCGCAAGAATCGGTCAGGTCGGCGTTTCCGATCTACCTGCGGGCACTTATATCCGCGAGGTGCTGGATCGCCTGCTAATCGATCTTTCATGGAACTCCAGCCGCCTAGAAGGGAATACCTACTCCCTCTTGGAAACGGAACTCCTTCTCGCACGCGGTGAAGGCGCGGACGGCAGAAATGTTGAGGAAACCCAGATGATCCTCAATCACAAGGCGGCTATCGAGATGCTGGCGGAACAGGCCGGGGAAATCGGCTTTAACCGTTACACCATATGCAATGTCCACGCCCTCCTTTCCGATAACCTCCTACAGGATCCCTCTGCCTGCGGGCGACTCAGGTCACGTCCGGTAGGTATCGGTGGCACGGTGTTTCACCCACTTGAGGTGCCCCAGAAGATCGAAGCCTGCTTCCTTGAGATTCTCGCGAAAGCGGAGGCGATCACCGATCCATTCGAGCAGGCTTTCTTCGCTATGGTTCATCTGCCCTATCTCCAGCCTTTCGAGGACGTCAACAAACGCGTCTCACGCCTGGCCGCGAACATTCCTTTGGTGAAATACAATCTCTGCCCGTTGTCGTTTATCGACGTGCCGCAGGACGATTACATCAGCGGGCTGATCGGCATCTATGAACTGAACCGCATCGACCTCCTCCGGGATGTCTTCATCTGGGCTTACAAGCGCTCGGCATCGCGCTACTCCGCAGTGCTCCAATCCCTGGGCGATCCCGATCCGTTTCGCCTGCGTTACCGTACGCAAATCGGCGAGGCCGTCCGCGAAGTGGTGAAATCATTCATGAAAAAGGGAAGCGCGGCCCAATGGATCGCGGAACAAGCATCTGAAAAAATCCGTCAAGAGGACCGGCACCGCTTCACGGAGGTCGTCGAGACGGAGCTGATGAGTCTCCACGAAGGGAACATCGCCCGCTACCGTCTACGCCCTGCGGAATTTTCGCAATGGAAGGCCGTTTGGAGATAAACAAAAAGCCTGTCAGTTCACCGGTTGAATTTCAAAAACACCCGCCTAATCTACTCCGTGCTCGCAGTCGCCCTCATCGCAAACCTCCTCATCTTCACCGCAGCCTGGGCTTTCTGCGTGAAGATCAAAAACTTCTCACCCGTCGATGCCTTCTGGGCGGTCTGCATCGGCCTCACTTCCCTCTTTTTCCTTCTCGTAGAAACACCCAACCCCAAGCAAATCACCGCCGCCATCCTAATAGGCGCATGGGCAGCCCGACTCGGCTACCACCTCACCAAACGCATCGCAAAACACCATCCGGAAGAAGACACCCGCTACGAAAAACTCCGCGAAGTCTGGGAAGGAAAAGTGAACCCAATGTTCCTGCTCTTCTTCCTCGCCCAGGCAGGTTCCGTCTTCCTCCTCGCTCTGCCCTTTTACCTTATCGCCGCTGATCCTGATCCTACCTTCGGAGTCTTCTCCATAGTAGGAGCAATCATCACTGTGACCGGGCTCATAGGCGAAACCATCGCCGACAAACAAATCTCCGCCTTCAAAGCATCCGATCCCGATCCAAAATGCGTCTGCAAAAACGGCCTTTGGAAATACTCACGCCACCCGAATTACTTTTTCGAAAGCGTGATTTGGATCGGCTTCTTTCTCTTCGCTCTCAGCGCCCCACACGGCTGGACTACCATCTACGCCCCAGCCATCATCACTTTCCTCCTCCTGAAAGTCACCGGCATCCCCCCCACCGAAGCCTCCGCCGTAAAACGCAAAGGCGAAGCCTACCGCGAATATCAACGCACCACCTCCCCTTTCATCCCACTCCCACCCGAAGCCTCTTAATTTGAGGTTTAAAGTTTAGAATTTAAAGTTTTTCATGAAATCAACCGACCTACTCACCACCGGCAAAGTCCCGGATCCGCTCATCCGCCTCGGCATCCGCCATCGCCTAGCCAACACCATCGCCCCCTTCGAGTCCCTCGACCCAAAAGACCGCCAAGCCAAACTCATGGCCCATATCGCCGAGCTGAAAACCATGCCCGTAGCCATCGCCACAGACGAAGCAAACGAGCAACACTACGAGCTCCCAACAGCATTTTTCCAAAAATGCCTCGGCCCGCACATGAAATACTCCTCCGGCTACTGGGACGAAGGAGTCACGGACATCGGCGAATCGGAAGAACGCATGCTTGCCCTCACCTGCCAGCGCGCCGAACTCACAGACGGCCAGGAAATCCTAGAGCTAGGCTGCGGCTGGGGCTCACTCACCCTCTGGATGGCCAGCAACTATCCCAATGCGAAAATCACCGCCGTTTCAAACTCCCGCACTCAGCGCGAGCACATCATGGCCGAGGCTCAAAAGCGCAACATCTCCAACATCGAGGTCATCACCGCAAACATGATCAATTTTGACGGAGTTGGAGTATCCCGGTTCGACCGTTGCGTCTCCGTCGAGATGTTCGAGCATATGAAGAACTACCAAGTCCTTCTCGAACGTGTCTCTCGCTGGCTCAAGTTCAACGGAAAACTATTCGTTCACATCTTCACTCACCGTGAGAACGCATACCACTATATCGCCGAAAATGAAGACGACTGGATGGCGAAGTATTTCTTCACCGGCGGCCAAATGCCTTCAGATGATCTTCTTCTCTATTTCCAAGACCACCTTCGTATCGAGCAGCACTGGCAGGTTAACGGTCAGCATTACCAGAAAACCTCTGAAGCTTGGCTCCAGAACATGGACGGGCACAAAGAAGAACTTTTCCCACTCATCTCAGAAACCTACGGCGCCGACCAAGCCGTCAAATGGTGGACTTACTGGCGCGTCTTTTACATGGCTTGCGCCGAGCTCTGGGGCTACCGCTCCGGTCACGAGTGGATTGTTTCCCACTACCTGTTCCGAAACGCGAAGCCCTAGACGCCGGAGCCTTATTACTTTTTGATAAGACGATAGACAAACAGCAGGACAATAGCTCCCACTGTTGCGGTGAGAATTGAGCCGATATTGAAGCCTCCAGTGCTTCCAAGCCCAACGAGACTGCCGACCCATCCACCGACGAAAGCGCCAGCGATGCCAAGCAATATCGTAATTATCCAACCACCCGGATCTTTTCCAGGCATGACAAATTTACCCAAGATGCCTGCAACCAGACCCAACAATATCCAACTTAGTATTCCCATAGTGGATTAAGGATAACCCCGGCGGCAGATATCGCCACAAAAATCCATGGAAAGGTTCAGTGTCAGTTTGGCGAGCTACAGATGCATCGTGCGAAGCAATATTCGCGGTGTGTATGAAAAACTTCAACACTGGAGGGACGAAAGCTAATCCAACAAAGGAATACTTAGTTTCAAATAAGTGTCCGGCGCTATCGAAAAAAGGGAACCATCGCTGTATTTGATCCCATAGACCGTTTTCCCGTCAGAGCCAACTGCCAGGGCGATTTTTCGACTCACCACGCCCGTCGCATCTCCAAAGTCATCCACTGTATTTTCAGTGATCTCGAAAACAAGATCCGGCTTCATCAGTGCGACATTCGCAGCCTCATCCGCCGGGGAAAGCCAGCGATCCACCTGAAGGTTTTCCAGCACGGATAGCACGAATGTCGCCCGCACAGGATCGAGCAAAGACGTCATATCCTCTCCTGCACTTGCCGCTTCCCACTTCTCACTGAGATCATCATAGAAAAGCTCCAAAGGCGGTGAACCGGCCTCCGCCCTCACGATTTTCTGCAGATCCACCCTTGTGATCGACCACAGCCTCGCGTGCCGCCACTCATGCGGCCGCACCGCGATTTTATCCAGGATCGCTCTGTCGATGCGCATGATCGACTGGCTCCCCTTCCGCTTCGCAAACAGGTTCCCGTTCACATCCAGCCCGAAGGCCACGGAAAGCGCCTCATTGTTCCCAGCCAGGAAAGTCAGCGTGATGATCGGCCGGTCCAGCCCCCAGGGAGAGAGATCCTCCGGAGCCGCATCCGTCTCGAAGCCAATCGCCTTGCTCTCCGTTACTGCTTTCAAAAGATCAAAGAGGCGCTGCTCGTTCGCCAGCTGATCCTCGCCATTGATCGTCACAATCCACGATGCGTTGGGTTCCCGGGAAATCAAAACCGTGGACGAAGTCGCCGACTCAATGGCGATGCCACGCACCGAGGCGACATTGATATTTGTCAGCGTCGGGTCACGCAGATCGTTCACCGTCAACGGCAAATCAGAGAGCGAGACAAGTTCCGGCTCAGCTTTCAATGGGACGGAAAACACCGTCCCCGGTCTGTTACTAACTATAGCCTGGGTTTCAAGCGCCTCCAGAGTGGCCGCAGGATAAATCTTCAGAACCGTCTCCGTTTCCTCGCCGAAGGCTGTGATCGCAATCTGCCTGTTTTGCAAAGTCGCACCGTCAGGAAGAGTCACCGCAGCCCGGTCGCTCAGGGAATACGCCTGTAGCTCGAACAATCCCTCAAGAAGACCTTTCACCATCGCTGGATCAGTCGGCAGATCCAATGGCTTAACGATACGCCACGGCGCGTTTGGCGCAGCACGACCCAGCAAAAGCTCTCCCAACTCCGTCCTGATACGGATTTCCTCCAACATCAAAGGATTGAAATAAAACGGCCGGTGATCCCGCAGGAATTTGAAGCCGTCTTTGAAAAGCGGGAGAATATTTCCCGTGGCTGCATAGATATGGGACTTTCTTCCTCTCTCCAGAGGCAACAGGTAAGTCGTCGGCACTGGCGTCGAATTTTCCGCCGCAGGGAGGTTCAGCCATGGTGTCTTCCGCCCCAGCCGGAAATACGCCAGTGACTCACCCTTTTCATCTTTCAGCCTCACCTCCACATTCCCGACAGCCAATCCCGCATCGCTCGGGTTCACTTCACCCCTCGACACCAGATCCTCCACAGCCGCCGTAGACGCGAACGATATGATCGCAAGCGCCGCACGGGGATCCATCCTGTCCTGCCAAGGCCTGTCAGCCATCCAACCGTCCGCGGTTCTTTGGAACTCCGCCACCTTACCATTGGACTTCAGCAAGATACTGGTCACACGCTCCGGGTTCAGCTCCGGATAAATTATTTCACCGATAGGCGTGGCAGGCGTCCCCAGCAATTGATCCAGACTGCCTTCACGATACTGCCAAAAACTCAGCCCACCCAGAATAAGGGCGGAAAGCAAAAGCAGAATGGTAAAAGCAAGAGATCTCAAAACAGTGGAAATTTTATCGCCTGCGTGTTGAAAACACGATCCCCCCGATCAACAGGAATGCCAGCGGGGCGAAAATAAGGTTCAGGCGGTTGATGAACGAAACCTGCGCATCCAGAAGCGGCAGCTTGTAAGTCCCGATCGTCCGTGGCGACAGCCCCGTGAGAGACTCCCGCAGCACCAGCCAGTTCGACGCGGAGGCAAGGAAATCGATGTTCTCCGCACGTTGCCGGTTCGGCTGTAGGAATTCCGTATTGGAAATCACAATCATCCGCGATGTTTCGGCGGAAAACCGGTCATCGTTCGAGGCTCCCCTGGTAACTGCCGCCGCGATATACAGCGGTGCGGGCGTGTCGCGTATCGGATCGAAAGTCTCACCGCTTCCATCGTCCCCACTTCCTTTTCCAAAATCCACCTCACCCCAGAAATCAGAGGAAATTTTGATCAGCGGCACAGGTGCGATCTTTCGTATCCCCAGGTCATCCGCACCCTCCCGCACCTCCAGCGAAGACGAAGCGCCTTCAAAAACAGCACCCTGCCCGACAAGGTCTTTCAGAAAACCCACACCCTTCGTGAAGTTCCCCCTCGCCGTCGTCGTCAAGCGCCCGTCCACCTTTGTGATGATCCTGTCCACCCTTGGCGTCACACCCTTCCCTCGCAAGAACGTCCGCAATTTCGGAGGACACTCACCTGCAGCAAGCAGAATCAGGAACGCGGAACGCGGCTTGTTCCAATACGCCTCCAGAGTCGCGATTTCCTCATCGGTGAAATCATACTTCGGAGCGATGATCGCCACCCCGTTCACCTCCTCCGGGATCTCCCGCAAGCCCGCGATATTCGCCGCTGTCAGCTGAATATTCTGATAGCGCAAAGTCACTGCCAGATTCTTCCACGGCGAGTTCACATCCTCTATGTCCACCCGCGACTTGTCCGCCAGGAACAGGAACCTGCGCGATTTCCCTTCGATCGCCTCCACCAGACGCGCCGTCAGCAAATCCTCCGCCCGGAATGTATCCGGCCGTCTCTGCCCACTCTCATCCGTCGCAAACGTCAGCATATCCTCCGCCAGAGCGATCGTGATATTCGGGTTTAAAGCAGGCTCACCAGTAGCTCCCGACGTCACGATCGGCACCGTGTCATCCGGCCTCGCATCGATCAGGATCAGATCCGTCACCAGCGTCAGATTATACGCTGCTGTGAACTGTTGAGTCCTGTCCGGCGCACGTAGCGGATCTATGATTTCCAGCTCGATCTTTCCTCCGGAAGACCTCTCATACTCCTCCGCCAAAGCCCGCACCTGCTCGTAAAACGGCGATGACCGCCGGAAAACAAAGATCAGCTTGATCGGCCTCACACGGCTCTTCACCGCCTCGCTGTTGAGGTAGTTGTCCGTCGAAGACGAAAGCGTGTAATCACCCGCCCGCGACAAATCGGCACGCAGCGAGTTTTTCGAGGAAAGGTAATTCGCACAGATCACCACGATCAGGAAAATCACAATCTGCAGGATCGATAGAAAGCCCAGACCGAACCGGTTCGGGCGTGATTGGGGAATGGATTTGTCTGACATGGAAAATTTCTGAAACTCAAGGACGCCAGCGACGCAGATCGATCACCTGATGCGTCAAAAACAGGATGAAAGCTGTCATCGACAGGTAGTAAACCGCCGCCCCGCTATCCAGCAGTCCTTTGGTGAAATAATGCAGATGCTGCTGCGATGAAATGTAGTGGAAGAACCCCGCCCCCGTGAACGACTCACCCCAGATCACCGTCACATAACCCATCATGAAGTGGATCAGCAAAATCGTGATCGTCACAATCCCCGCGATAATCTGGCTAGATGTCAGCGAGGACGCCAGGCAACCCACCGCCGTGAATGCGGAACCCATCAAAAACAGAATCCCGAAAGTCCCCAGCAAAGCCCCCTCCGAATACGCCGGAGGAACATCCGTGAACCACACGAAGCTCTTGAACTGAAAATACGCCGGAATCCACATGATCACATAGAACACCATCGCCGCCAGATACTTCGAGAGCACCACATGCCACGTCCGGATCGGCGCGGTAAGCAAAGTCTCCAAAGTCCCCGACCTCTCCTCCTCGGAAAAAAGCCGCATTGTGATCAACGGGAAAATGAACAGGAAATAGAACCAGAACAGCGGCGTGTGGAAACACACATACACCAGGCTGTCCTTCACCGGAGTATCACGGAACCCCTTCATCGCCGTGGAAAGGGAAATCCCCTGCATCAACACCACAAAAGCAAGCACCACCCACCCGAAAGGGTTCAGGAAATAAGTATTCAGTTCCTTTTTGAAAAGGATTCGGAGGACGCGCATGAGAAGGACGTTTGATCAATCCGCCCACAACGTCCAGCGGAGAAATTACCCATATCAAACACATGGACTGCTACAGCCCGCTGTAGCTTTCGGTAAGGCAGCCTGCTGCCCACCGCACAGCAATGATTCACTCACCCCCTTACCGCCAGTAAATCCAGCATCGCCCCCGCCGCCGCCAGCCCGAATGCCCCCGTCACATGCGCCGCCGTCCCATAGCCCGAAGCACAGTTCAACCTCATATCCCCCTCCCCCGGCCTTTCACAGGAAACCTCCCCACCCTCCCCGGGATACACCGGCGGCTCATCCGAAAACACCGCCGCAATCCCCATCGCCTCCGGCTTCGTCCCCATCTCCACCTTCGCAAACGCATGCTCCGCCCGCAGCTTCTTCCGCAACCCGTGCAGCAGCGCATCCTTCCCGGAAAAAGCCAGATCCCGCACCACGATCCGCGTAGCATCCCGCTTTCCGCCCGCCCCACCACAAGTCACCACCGGCAATCCCCGCCTCCTACACTCCGCCAGCAGCAGCGCCTTGTGCTTCATCGAATCAATCGCATCCACCACCCCAGTCACATCCCCGCCCAGCACCTCCTCCACAGACCGTTCCGTGAAAAATCCCTCCACCACCTCCAGCTCGCACTCAGGATTGATCCCCCTCACCCGCTCCGCCATCGCCGCAGTCTTCTGCCGCCCGATCTGCCCATCCATCGCATGCAGCTGCCGGTTCACATTCGTAATGCAAATCTCATCCAGATCCACCATCCGTATCTTCCCGACCCCGGATCTGGCCAAAGCCTCCACCGTCCAGGAACCCACTCCACCAATCCCCACCACCACAACCCGCGCCCCAACAAACCTCTCCAAAGCCCTCTCCCCATAAAGCCGCCCCACCCCACCAAACCGATCTTTCATCCCTTCACTTAACATCTCGCCACAACCTCCCAACTAACCCCTCTCCTTTCAACATTCAACTGCGCCGCAGGCTCTTGGACTGCTGCGGTTCTTATCCGCAGCTTTCCCAGTGAGATTTCTTCCTCAAAGAGATCTCAAAAAATACCAGCGACTCATAGCAACCACCACCTTCCCACTTGCCCCCACAGCTTTCAGCATCCATCTCTATCCCGTGCCAGAAATTCTCATCACCATCGGCGATCCCGCCGGAATCGGCCCCGAAGTCGTCGATGCCGCCCTTGCCTCCGGAAAACTCCCTGAAGGCTTCACCTTCACCCTCATAGGCGACCGCTCCGCAGGCACCCCCGGAAAACCCACCAAACAATCCGCCCAAGCCGCCCTCGACGCACTTCAGGAATCCACCCGCCTCCTCCGCGAAACCGATGCCGCAGCCGTAGTCACCGCCCCAGCCTCAAAAGAAGGCCTCCAATCCGTAGGCTTCCGCTTCCCCGGCCAAACCGAATTCTACACCGAAGAACTCGGTGCCACAAAAACCGGAATGCTCCTCACCGGCCCCACCCTCAGCGTCGGCCTCGCCACCATCCACGAAGCCCTCGCCGACGTCCCGAAACTCCTCACTCACGAGTCCATCGTCTCCATCGGCACACTCACCGCAGACTTCCTCAGGAAAAAAGGCATACAGTCCCCTGAAATAGCAGTCTGCGGACTAAACCCGCACGCCAGCGAAAACGGAGCCTTCGGCACGGAGGAAAAGACAACAATCTCCCCCGCCATCGCCGCCCTTAATGAAACCGGCCTGGCAAACTTCACCGGGCCCCACGTCCCGGACGCCATTTTCCGCGACGCCGCCCAGGGAAAATACCACGCCGTCCTCGCCATGTATCACGACCAAGGCCTCATCCCCCTCAAGCTTCTAGATTTCGACGAAGCCGTAAACGTAACCCTCGGCCTACCAAAACCTCGCACCTCCCCCGATCACGGCACCGCCTTCGCCATCGCCGGAAAAGGAATCGCCAGTCCCGCCTCCATGATCGCCGCCATCAGGCTGGCCTGTGAACTGGTTTAGGAAGCCCACGGTAAAACACCGCGAAAAGCCCCCAACAAAAGGCCACCATCCCCGCCAGCGTCCACCAGAAAACCTCCCAGCCCTCCCCGTTTTCGTCCACGCACACCCCCCGCAGCCAGCCGCAGAAGAACGTCCCCACCAGCGGCCCTATCCCACCCGCCATCAGGTTCAGCAACCCCTGCGCCTGCCCGCGCAGCCCCGGCTCCACACGCCTGTTCATATACACCTGTGCCGTGATGAAATAAATCGTGTAACACACCCCGTGCAGAGCCACGCCCGCGTAATGCCAGCCGATCAGCCCTGAAAACCCCGCGTACCCACAAAGTGCGAACCTCACCGCAGAAAGCCCCAACCCCCACATCAGTAGCGTCTTCAGCCGGTATTTCACCATCAAAGCACCCAGCGAAAGCATCACCACCACCTCGCTCCACTGCGCCACAGTCATCGAGGCCGTCGGCGTCTTGTCCCCCAGCATCTCGAACATCTCCGGCGAATACATGTAAAACGCCGCCAGCGGCACAGAGAACAAGCCCGTCACGATCAGCAGAGTCGCGTGATCCCTGTTCTTGAAAATCGTAAAACCCCTAGACCCGAAAACACTCCACCAGGAAGTCCGCAAGCCTAGCGGCGGCGTATTCGGCAAAGTGAAAGCCATCACCCCGGCACAAATTCTAGCACCCGCCGCTGCAAACCCCACCACCGGACTCGCATCCGCCCTTAGCAAATAACTCGTCAGAAAACCCGCCAGCACCCATCCGAAAGTCCCGCCCAACCGCACCACCGGATACTGTTTTTCCCCGTTTTCCAAATGCGTCAGACTGATCGTCGCCAGCAGTCCCCACGTCGGCCCGGAAGCCAGCGCGTAAAGAACCAGCCCCAACAAAAACCACCAAGGCCCCAGCCCCATCTGCAAGGCTCCGAACGCCAGAAAAATAAACACCGCCGCCAGCAGTGAGCAAAACCCGAAAAGCTTCTGCGCCGGCATCCTCTCATCCGCGATCGCTCCGCCAATCACCGGCGAGATCAGAGAACAGATCGGTATCACCGCAAAGCAAACCGCCACCCATCCCGAAAGCCCCTCCGCCTTCAGCATGTTTGTCAGCGCAGGAATCCAGAACCCCGGAGCCAGCCCGTGAAAAAAGAACACCAGCCCCAGCCGCCCCATCAGCCACTTCTTACCAGGTTCACTTTCCACCGCTCCTACTTATCCTGAATGCCCGCCCATGCAAGCAGGCAGGGACGTTTCTCCCTAAACGTCCGATTCTCAAGGCCCCAGGAATCCTCACGGCCCACCCAATATCAGCCCCGCGCACCGCTCAGTCTCCGCCAAAACCTTCTCGGAGCCCTCATCAAAATACCCCTCCTCCTTTAAAAGCTCCAACCCGCGTATCACCCGCGCATCCGCCCGCAGCCTAGGCATCTCCAGCACCCTCACCCGCGCCCCGCTACTAAGAGCCTCGTAGATCATCGATACCGAATCCTCCGTCACCCACACCTCCTCCACCTCCCCCAGCTTCCTCGCCAGCCAGCCCTTCTCCATTTCCACATGCGGAAAAACCTCAACCCCAGGCAACGCCTCCATCAGCGCAGGCAAAAACGTCTCCGGTGTCCGCCGGGAATCCGCCACACCCCATCCATCTCCCACCACAATCTCCCTGATCCTCCCCACCAATCTCTTCTCATCATACCCGTGGATCTTCGATGGCCCACCGATCAACAGCAACTTTCCTTTCCTCTCCCCCGTCCCCCGCACCACCCGGTTTGGAGCACCTTTGCTCACGATCAGATTCTTCGCCACCCGCGGCTTCCGAAAATCATGCCCCGGCACCACACACCATGTAAACCACCCCATCGGCAGGCTCGGCCTCATAAGACAAATACTGGAAGCACCGTACTTCCCCGCCACACGGAGAAGCGGCAAATGAGTCCCGTGCCCCGCCCCGATCACATAATCCGGCTTTGGAAAATCTACGGAGTCCACCAGCGCAGCCCGCATCCGCCCTATCATCCCCTTCCCCATATCCAGTTTCAGCAAATGAACATCCGCAACCACCCTGCGCCCCATCGCCTCAGCCAACCCCAGGGACTGGTTCTCGTGTCCCGGCTTCCCGTCGGAAACCACCAGTATTTGCAAACGCTCGCTCACTTCCCAAAAAAATGCAGCCAAGCCCCCCGGAATGCAACCAGCGTTTGAGTTCACCGACTTCCGATGCTACAGAACCTAATGCGTTTCCTCCTTCTGCTTGCTCTCATCCTTCCGCTCAACGCACAGGATGCCAAACTGCTGGAAACTTCCGACCTCAGTGACTTCGAAAAACTGGAGAAACCCCGCCAAAAACTCATAGAAACCTCCTTCGCCGCCGCCGAGGAAGTCAAAGGCATGCCTTACCTCTACGGCGGAAACGGCCCCACCGATGGCGGCTTCGACTGCTCCGGAGCCATCTATTACGTCTTGAAAAAAATCGGCCTGAAACCACCCCGCACCTCCTCGGATCAATTTCTCTGGGTTCAGAAAAACTCAAAATTTCATAAAATCCCCGTCACCGCCAAAACCCTCGATGACGAATCCTTCACCCACCTGAAACCCGGCGACCTCGTATTCTGGTCTGGCACCTACACCCCCACCGACGGGCGGAAGACCGGCATCACTCACGTCGCCATATATCTCGGTCACGAAAAGGAAGACGCCCGCCCTGTCATGATCAACGCCACCAGCGGCCGCTCTTACCGCGGCAAAAAATGTGAAGGTTTCGGCGTCTACGACTTCCGCATTCCCCGCCCCGGCAGCAAATCCCGCATCGTGGGCTACGGAACCCCACCCGGTCTGATTGCAGAATGACATGGACTGCTACAGCCCTGCTGCGACCGTTCAACCGTAGAGAATGAGGCTCCGAACTGACAACTCCCGGCAGCAAGCTGCCGCAGTCCATGTTACACCACCAGCACCATCACGCACTCCACATGCCTTGTGTGTGGAAACAGATCAAACGGCTGCACCTCCTCCAGCTTGTACCCCGCCTCACGGAACAACTTGTAATCCCTCACCTGAGTCGCCGGATCACAGGAAACGTACACCACACGCTGCGGCCTGTAAGCCACCAGCTGCGCGATAAACTCCGGCGTGCAGCCCTTCCTCGGCGGATCGATCACCACAACGGTCTCATCCGCCGGGGTATCGATCTCCTTGAAAATCTCCTCCGCATCCGCTTGCAGGATGCTCACATTCTCCAGCCCGTTCAGCTTCACATTCCGCTTCGCCCATGACGCACCTGCCTCATTCACCTCCACACCCATCACCTTCTCGAAACGACGCGCCAAGGTCAGGCCAAACAACCCCGCCCCACAATACGCATCCACCAGATACTTCGCCCCGCCAGCCAACGCCTTTTCCCCGACATACCCGGTGAACTTCTCCAGGATAAACGGATTGTTCTGGAAAAACTCTCCCGCCTGAAAATCAAAAACCACATCCCCCACACGCTCGCGTGCCGTAGCCTTCGCATCACGCTCCACCCGTCCCTCGGTAGCCCGCAGCAAAACAGTCGCCCCACGCTTGAACCTCCCGGCATCAGCTCGCAATTCCTCATGCACGGCTGGCAACACCTCATTGATTTCCTTCATCGCGATCGGGCAGTTCTCCACATTGAGAATTTGCCTCCTACCAGCTCTCAGGAAACCGATATCCCCGATCTCACCATTTCGCGGCCGATCGAAATGCGGTGTGATCTTTGACCGATAGTTCCAGACTTGCTCAGAACTCTCACAGAAATTCACCTCCAGCTCCTCACCCGCCATATGCTTCAGCAGCTCGAACACCTGTCGTGTCTTCCATTCCAACTGCTTGTCATAAGCCAAATGCTGATACTGACAGCCCCCACACTCTCCAAACAACTTACAACCAGGCTCCACACGATCCGGGGAAGCCTCCAGGATCTCCACCAAATCCCCCTGCGAGTGATTCTTGTCATTCCGGAAAATCCTCGTCCTCACCAACTCACCCGGCAGGGCAAACGGCACAAACACAACCCACCCGTCCACACGTCCCACGCCGGATCCCAGATTCGTAATCGAATCAATACGCAGCTCGATCTCCTGATGATATTCAAAAGGCTCCGGGTGAAACTTCTTTGGCGGTCGCTTGTGCATAATGTCGGCACCCACTAAGCCAGCCCCTTCAGGAAAAAAGCAAAAGGATTTCCGCCTTTCTCCAGGTTTCCATTTTCCTCCCTCATCTCTAGGAGGCTGTCTGAAAAATGCAGGAATGAGTGCTGCGAGAGATTTTTGTTTAAGGCAAGGCGCGTTGAGGGAATGGATCGGGATCCATGACCGAGGCGTAACAAAGCCTGAAACAGAAAGATCCGCAGCCCTTCAGGGTTACTTTATACCTCATCCGGCGAAGCCACTCTCTTCAGACTTAACCAATTTAAAACACTCATCCGGCATTTTTCAGACGGCCTCTAGGGCAAAAAATGACCGGACTTCCAAGAAGCCCGGTCATCTCTAAATCCTGATGGAGTTTGCCTTACTCGGTATCCATGACCTTGCGGATCATCATGTTACGGTACTGCACATTGCTGCCGTGATCCTGAATATGGATGGGGCCGGGATTCGCAGCGAAATCCTTCACATCCTTGTATTTGCTCTTGCCGAAGGTTTTGTTCCACTCTTCCGAGCCGAATACTATCTCCATCACAAGTTCGCCATTGACCCAGTGCTGCAGCGTGTTTCCTACAGCTAGAATGCGTCCTGTGTTCCACTCCGTGCCTGCGGGGAAGACCTTCTTGTTGTCAGATGGGTGCTTGAGTGCGTAGAGGCATGCCGTTTTGTTAGACTCGTTCCCCTCATCATCATACACCTGATATTCCAGTCCGACGGACTCATCATTCACACGGTATTTGATTCCACTGTTGCCGCCTTTTGCGATGATGAATTCGAATTTCAGCTCGAAGTTAAAATAGTCGTGCTCCTTGGTGATAATGTGGCCGCCGCGGCCTTCCGCGCTCTTGTCGAGCTTGAGCACGCCATCCTTGAGCGACCATTGCGGGCCGACTCCAGGGTGCCTCTCGCGGCTTCCCCCGGAGCCGTTCTGCCAGAGTTCCAGGCTGTCGTTTTCAAGAAGATTCACCCAGCCGTAGTCCTCTGTGGGATCAGCGGCTCGGACGGTATGGGCGGCAAAAAAGAGGAATGGAAGTAGGAGTAGTTTTTTCATATGGGAGGTTGGTTATTTTTCAGGGATTTCCCTGACCGTGTAGCAAAGGAGAGGATTCAGAGACATTGGGAAATCGAACTCATAGCAGAAATCCTTTTTATGGGGCTTGTCCAAAACAATTCTGAATTCCTTCCCGGAATTACCAACTGGAGTGAGCTTCAGCCCTACTTCCTCACGGTTCATTTGCTTCGAGCCGTAGGATTCGTGATAACTGAAAGTGTAGCGAAACAATGAAACATCATCCAACACGGAGAGCTCTTCGATTTTCTCAAGAAACTCGACCTCAAAGCCATCGCTAGTGATCTTTATATCCTTCACATCCTGGAAAGCCTCTTCCCCTGTGAAAGTGATTCTCGCCATCCCCGTGCCACCCGGCCAGGAGAGGTGACTGTTTCCAAGAATGAGGCTCCCACTCTTATCAAAGGCAAAACGGTTGATGCCCATATCCAGGCCATTGCCATCCATGAATGGAGTGCAGGCTCCTTGCGTGACACCATTCACCTCCTCCAGCATCAGGCGGATGATGCGTGATTTGTTCATCTCACCGATCAACATCTGACCGCCGAATTCACCAAAGCCGTCAGGAATCAGGATCGGTTGGGTCGGCGAGTTCGCCATCGTGTTCTGTGTGAACCACACGGCCGCAGGGGTTCGCATTTTTTCAAGTTCAGCGGGAGTAAGCTCGATGGACGCCGGCCCGTCATAGCCCTCTGTCCATGGCAGGCTCGCAGGGTGCCCGTAAAACTTTCCTTTTTCCACGTGATGCAGCTTGCTCGTTCCAAGCCAGTCACCCTGGTTGTCAGAAACGTAGAGCTCACCATCGGCATCGAAGCCGAGGCCATTCGGAGAGCGAAAACCGGATGCCCATGGGGTCATCTCGCCCGTCTTGCCATCGATTTTCACAACCCAGCCCCGGTAAGGAACGCGGGAATACATACGCCCGGCCTTGGTCTTTACTTTTTCCTTCCACTCTTCTGCAGACACATAGAAGTCCTCGCGAGGCACCCCTAGGTCCAGCCACTTTCCACGGATTTCCTCCCGGACCGGAGCACCATTCGAGGCCACGTTGAGCGAAATGAAGTAATTGCCATCCTTGTCCTTCACAGGGCCGAACGCGAATTCGTGATAGTTTCCACTCATCCCAAAATCATCACACAGGGTTTTGTAACTATCTGCCAAACCATCTCCATCCCTATCAGAAATCCTTGTCAGCTCCGGGCGCTGCATCACCGTGATCGTATTGTTATCTTCGGCGACAAGCCCCAAGGGCTCGTGCAAACCGCTCGCGAAAAGAGACCAGGTTTTCGTTTCCGGATCGTAAAGCCGTACCTCACCCTCGTGGAATGCGACTGCTATTTTACCGTTTGGCATGATATCGATGCCACCGACCTGTGGGTCTTTCCCCGTCTCGATCTTGATCGATTCAACGTCAAAGCCCGGATTCTGCGTCGCTGTAAGACAGACTGAAGACAGAAGGCTTAGAAAAATGGCGACTTTGGATTTCGTAAGTTTCATTTGGCTGGGATGATGAGTTGGAGTTCAGCGGCTTCTTCAGGTGAGACGGTAATGAAATCGCCCTGGCGAGTCCCGGCATTGGAGCTGACTTTCCCCGGAGCATAAACTCTCACCGGAGAAGTGGCGTTGGAGATTTTCATATCGACTGTCAGCCCACCCGAGGTGCTGGTGATGAATTCGGTGACCTTCAGCTTGCCTATGCTGTATACGAAAAACGGCTTTCCATCGATGAGAGTGTAGCCTTTGAAATCCGGCTTCGCGTCCGGGTTTTCTGACTGTATCGAGTATGTCAGCTCACCGCCGCCACCGTTCCAAAACTCCTTTCCGGAAATTTTCGACTGCCAGCTGCCATTGGAGCGGCTGTTATCCCCAGTATTGATGAAGCGTCCCGCCCAAGCGTAGCGCAAGCGGCAGTTTCCGGCATCCCAGCAGTAGTTCATCTCATTTTCCAAAGCCACGGCGATGGCAGCCGGCCCAGCCTTTTCCATGAAAAACCTTTTAACCGCGGGGCGAACCAATTCTTTCTTGGCCGCTTCCAGCCTCTTCATCCGGTCTCTTGCAAACTCAGGAATATTCTGATCAATCTCAATTTTCACCGGCCTCAGACCCACATAGAGCGCGCCATACATGATAAAGGAATGCCCCGGATACGTGCAGACGTATTGGTATACCCCCGGCTCCTCCGGTGCTGTGAATACGAATTCCTGGGACTTGTCCGCCTCCAGGAGTTTTGTCGCTTTTATAACAGCTTCATGCTCCGGCACATACCCACGCGCGACAGCTTCGGGATTGATCTCCATCGAGGCCTTTTGGATCTCTTCAAGTGTTCCCGGCTTGATAATCACCAGATTGTGGGGCTGGTCACTGGGATCTCGATTGATAAACCGGAAAATCACCGTCTGCCCCGGATCTATCTTCACCTGCGCCGGCTCGAATTGCAGCCCTTCGATAGCGCGAATCGTAATTGGCCGGCCATTCACTTTTGGCTCCGCACCGGCTGCTCCTGCAAACGCCAGGAATGATATCAGTAAAATTGGAAATCGTCTCATTATATTGCGTCGGGCTATTGGGGGTAAGCAACGTCATACAAAATGATTCCAACCAAAAGAAACATATTAGTTTCTTGACAAATCAAACCCACAACATCTCCTCACCGTCCGCGGAGAAGGCTACCGGCTCACCGAGTGACTTCCTTGCAGCCAAGCCAGAAATTTCAAAATTCGAATTTTCTGATTCCTACTCGGCGTTTTCGCAGCCGCACTGTTTCTAGCCCTGCCAATGTTGTCATTTGCAGGCCGCCGTGCCGTCACCATTGCCGTATACGCCAAACGGAATTTTTGCTGGCATCGCCCTCGGAATCGACCCCACCACTCAGATCGTGGGCAGAGGAACCACTGGGATCGTCAAAACTGGCCGCGTAAAAGGAATGGCAAGCCAGGTTAGAACCCGAATTTAAGCAGAAGGCTTACTCTTCGTCGCCACCTCCGATTTATTCGCTTTCTTCATTGTGGAAGTAAGATTTCACCAACTGTGTGGGTCGTTCCGTTCTGATCCAGATACTCAACTGAATAAGAGCCTGATGGAAACTTCGATAAATCAATACTACCGCAAGACGAATTCATTCCCTTCTCGAAGACACTCGTCACGACGGACAACCGGATCGTGGCACCAGCACGACTCCATTTGACATTTCGGACACCGATTCCAGAATTGATAATTGTAGGCTTAACCGTGATTTGACGGGTCCCCGAAACATCGCACTCCACTTCAAGTTTCTTATCGTTCAGCTTTATTCTCATACCGCCAACGGACTCTATAAACGCCCAGTCTTGACGTTCTTGAGACAGCCATCCGCCCAACCCGGCATTACAAGTTGAAACGCACATGATGAGGATAACGAACGTATATACGAAATTCTTCATTTATTAGTGAACGCTATAGGAATGGCGCGCCGGGGGAAAGCTAGAATTTAATCAGACGGCTTACTCGCCGTCGCCATTTCCGCCTCGTTATGCTTAGTTCTTTAAGCCTAGGTGCTCTGAAACCAACACCCATGTGCCGTTCTGCATCATGATTGTTGAAGTCCCTCTTCCGGAACCAGATGCTTTCTCTCCGTTGATCAATCCAGACCAATCGTAGGTGTAGGTAAATACGGCGAAATTCTCGGTCGTCACAACCCAGTGTAACTCTGAAATTGAATATTCTTCGTCTGCAATTAGATTGAAATTCTTTTGAAAGGCCGCCTGTACTTCCTTCTTACCTCTATGACAACTGCCGCTGGAAAAGGTAACTGTGCAATTCGCGTGCAGCAATGGATCCACTTGAGCCCAGTCTTGAGTCGCGAGCGCACGTTCATACAAGGCTACAAATTCTTTAGGTTTCATATTCTTGGAGTCCTCGGCTTGCAATGAACCAGTCAAAACTAGCACTAGAAGTAGAAAGCATCGCAATAGAGTCTTCATGTATTTGCA
>JBPOGC010000270.1:0-2678 GCA_051251795.1 Luteolibacter sp.
GGTGGTGCCTTCGGGGAATGTGGTGAGCCATTTTCCCGCAGACTCGTAGTCGCGTAGAGTCCAGTTACGGATCATATTGTGAATCCTGGGGGCGGCTTTGTCGTTTGGGAGGTTTTCGCCGATCCACTCGATCCATTTGCCGGTTTCACTTTTTATTGCCCCGCTGGCCAGTCCCTCGGCGAGGCTCTCGAGCTCCAGTGGTGTCATGTTCACCCCGGCGATCCATTTGCTACTGGAATTAAAGTCCTCTCCGACGAGGGTGTGCAGAAAGGCGCGTGCCGTCATGGTAATTTCTTCCCGGATCTTATCATCCTTGATCGTGGCCAGATGATCGCGGAAAGCGGCCAAGGTGGCGGTTCGCTTTTCAGGTGTGGTAGCCAATCCCAACAAGTCCCCGATGATAAGATTCGCACTTTCGACATTCAGCCCGCGGATGAACTCGAAGCCGAGGTGGGGGTCTTGCATGGCGGCAAAGATCACCATGTCGCGTTTTGCTCTTTCGTTGATAAGATTCGAGTGGTTCGCTTTGTTTTCCCGAATCCACTTCATTGCGGCGAGGGGGTCGTCTTCTGTCCACCCGATGAGAGCGGTGGAGACCAAATGCTCCGCTTTGTGGATGTCTGTGAAGAGATCCGGGGAATCTGCGAGAAAGGCAAGGGCGGACTGAGGATGCTTTCTGGCGAAACCCGTGATGGAATTATAGAGAAATGCATGACGAGTTCTGTTTTTGAGTTCTTCGCAGGCGCAGATTTCTGAGATGAGTGATTTCCATTGTTTTGGAGCCAGTGCTTTTATTCGCTCGTCGAAATCCAGCTCTCGCTGCTGGAAAGCGATATCGGATTCGGAGTGGCTATTGCGCCGAGCCTCTTTCTCCTTTGCGAACCCGATGTAGTCAACTGCCAGAAGCTTGATCGTGGCTTCGGGATCTTCCCGCTTCCGCTTGGTAATACGGCTGGTGGCTGCTTCGTTGGAGGGATTCAGGGAAATGCCGCGTTTGGTGGCTTCTGTGACGGCGTGGCTATGGGCTCTGCGCGCGGGAATTAGACGCTGGTAGTCATACCAACCGATCGCAGTAGCGCCGACTAGAATCAATACGGATAGAAAGAGTGAGGTTCTCATCGTTTTGGGAAATAGATGTCCAGAAGATCGAGGATTTCCTTGCGTTTGGTTTCGTCGGAAATTTTTGACGTCAGTGTGAGAAACTGATCTTTGTTACGAATATAGTTCGTCGGATTCTTGAGGAACTCTACGAGGATTTCGTCATTTCCGTTAGCTTGACTGTATTGGATAGCAAGTTCACTGAGATCGGTAAAGCTGGTCTGCCTTCCGCCGCCGTCAACAGCGCTTCCCAGGGCTTTTGCTGTTAGTGCATCGGTCGATTCGGGGCTGATTGATTCCGTCCATTCCCGCAGTTCATCCACATCCTTACTGGTGATTTTTCGATTGCGATTGAGCTGTTGGAATTGAGAAATCGCGACGTATTTAATCGATGCGGCTCGTTCATCGGGAGTCGCTTCAATGCGGTTCAGGCACTCGGTGGCGGTGGAATAGCCTTTTTTCGGAACCTCTTGGAAGACGAGTTCTGCAATTACGTTGATTTGGTCAATTGCTGGCACTTGCTGGCGCACTATTTCGGCAAATGCTATCTGTTTTTCTGGCTCTATCGGCTGTCTCAGTAATACGTCGGCACGTTGGTTTGGAGGCAACTGCCCGAGGCGGCGGGATGCCGCATCCGGATCGGAAGTGAGAAGGACGCCGATCAAGGTTTTCTCAAAAAGGATACGAAGCGCATTTTTCCGATCGAGTGCTTTGCTGTCGAGTTTCCCGGTGGCGATCTGAGCATCCAGCCAGTCTGTAGCCTCAATGGGGGACTGTGTCGCCCACTGCTTCAGTGCTTCTTGAGGTTCACTCCAGTTGTCAGAGTCGGACGAAGGATTCTCCATGAATTTCATCAGCCCTAGCTCGGGTGCCTTTTTTATTAGCGGAGTCATGACCATTTCCTTGATGAGATCGTGATAGGGAGGATCCACATCAAGTGCTGCGATTCCGTCTAGCTCGGCGCTAAGCTGATCCTTGCTCATGGACTGAAGGCGGAGTTCGATGATTCCTATCCAGCCCATTTCTTCGCTTCGCATTCTCCCGCCTCCGCGCTCCCTCTGCTCGGCGAATCGCCTGACGAACTCCTTCCAGTCGATCCGATCATCGACGGCAGCGGATCGCTTTTCGCTCTTGGGTCTGGAGCTTGTGGCGACGAGAAGTTGGTCTGAGGAATCGATCTGCCTATGCAGCTCGGATGTTTCCGTTTCCAGCCGGGAAATGGACATGCGCTGCGTGGCGATCCCGCATACAGTGACGGATAGTAAGATCAGGGGTACGATTACGTAGGTGGATTTTAAAGCAGTCATGAGTGTAGCGACGGTGGGTAAGGTTCCTGTTGTGATCGCGCCAGCGGCGATGGCTTTGGATGTGATAGCTGAAACAGAGAGGGCTGCAGCCTGTGCATCACCAGCGAATCCGGCGAGCATGGTGGCTCCGAGCGAGCTGCTGGCTTGGCAACCACGGCGGATGAGCTTGCTGCGCAGGCGCTGGGTGGCGCGGTCGATGCGTTTTTGTGCGGCATCGGTGGCGATGCCAAGGGTGGCGGCGACTTCGCGGATAGTAAGGGAGCGGTAGAAGCG
>JBPOGC010000271.1:0-2646 GCA_051251795.1 Luteolibacter sp.
AGCGACTCGCCCTTCGCCTGCCCGGTGGTCTTCCCATCCGCGATGGAAATCACCTTCCCATCCAGCCGCATGATCGCGCTTTCAAAACTCGTCCGCGTCCGCGTCGATGCCTCAAAAAATGCGGTGACCGCGATCTTTCCATCCAACGGATGATACGGCCAGATCTCGATCTTCTCCAGAATGGCCGCGAACTTGCAAAGCTCCACCACCTGCTCGAAAGAAAACTGTCCGGCATCCAGAATATTCTGTCCTTCTAGCCCCTGGAGAACATTCAGATCCAGCGGGTTATTGATGAATAACCCCGAAGGTTCAGGCCGGATTGCGCTCGAGCCTTCAGGCGGCTCGATGTTCGGCGTAATCTTGTTTTCTCGTATACTATCAGGCGTGATCGGAATCGGATCGGACATCAGGAATTTTTCTTAGTGTGGTTTAGCTAATCGTTTACCACAGAGTCCCCTTCACCCAGTCCTTGAGCAGAAGCGCGAGCAAGATGATCGCGCCCAAGCCGGTCCACACAAGTGCGACGACGATGAGTATTTGAAGGAAATCCGAGGAAAACATAATTAGGAATTAAAAGGATACGGGGCGGAAATACCGCGCGGAAATTGTGAAGAGCATCGAGACTCCAGTCCCGACCAGTGATGCAGTGAACCATCCCAACGTGAAGTAGGCTACGAGCCCCAAGACGCAGCCACTCAGGATACCAGCCAAGACGATCGGCCTGTTGATCCTCTTCCAGAAAAGCCCGGCAATCACCGGCCAGATCAGGCTACCCACAAGCGGCCCCGAGATGAACAGAACCTGAATGATCGGCCAGTGCCCCAAGGCCAGAAGCCACGAGAAAAGCCCCACGCCCACAATGACGAAGCCTGCGACCCTCCGGAACTTTTTCTCATCCGGCTTCGCCTTCATCAGCCCCTCATGCACGTCGCGGATCAACAGATCCGAAGTAGCCGCAAGCAGCGAATCAATCGACGAGGCCATCGAACAAAACAGAACCGTCAGAATCAAAACCCCGGATATCGCACCGAAACCAGCCTGCCCCATCACCGCAGCGGCCACCGTCGGCCCGGTCTGGTTCTGATCCACCACATTGATCCCCATCGGCCCTGCAGCCAGTGCGATGAATCCTGCCGCAATCGGGATCGGAAACCACAGAAGCCCTGACAGAATGAACGCCTTGGGTGCCACATCCTTCCGCATCGCAAAGGCTCGTGACCACCACACATTGTTGTGAAACACCTCTCCGAAGCCGAACAGTATGTTATTGAAAACTGCCAGCAAAGCCGCCGGCATCGCGATCTGTAAAAGCGACGGCTGATAGGTCGCGATATGCGTGTATGCCTCGTCAAAGTCCAAGCGCATCACCACCAGCGTCCCAATAAACACAATCCCGACCAGGATGATGATACTCTGAATGAAATCCGTCCCGATCACCGCATACATCCCGCCAAACAAGGTGTAGAGCACACAAACCAACAGGATTAGCGACATCCCCTGCACATAAGGAATCCCCGCCAGAGCATTGAGCAAATCTCCTCCTGCAATCGCCATACTGACCAACCAAGAGAGCGAATACAGCATCGTGATTATAAGGAACAAGGCCCAGCCCACCCGACCATATCTCAGCCGGAAAAAGTCACCCGCAGTTACACCCTGCGGCAAAATCTTCCGAATCCGTATCGCAAAAAAACCAAATAAGATCAGCCCGAACGAAGCCGTCGAGTAAGCAAGCATCCCCCACACGCCCAACGTCAACGCAAACACTGGAGCCAGCATCGTAGTATTCGATGTAACCCAGGTTGCCATTGCCGTCGCCGATCCCAGCGAAAGACCCACCTTTCTCCCGGCCAGCATGAACCCTTCCGAACTCTTCGCTTTCCGCCCCCAGTAAACCCCCAACAAAACCCAAAGCACTCCCAGCCCGACCACAATCGCCCAGCCAGTGCTCATGGAAATCGAAGGCACCACCGCGATCATACTTCCGCCTCCTCGTCCTTCGTATTGAAATGCCCGGATACGATTGTTCCGATCGTCGCCAGAACCACCACCGCACCGATCCCAAGGATCAGAAACAACTTCCCTCTGTCAAAAAACTCCACAGTTACCACCAGAGGCTTCGACCATTCTTTTTCCCCTGTCCCCCGCACCCGGAAGTAATGCACCCCTTCCGGCAAACCAGTGATTACACTGCCCTCATCCAGCCCTACATAACGGACAAGGACTTCCTCGAAATCTTCACTACTAGCCTGCTCCAGCGTGACCTCAACTTCATCCGCCTTCTCCCAGGCGATGTCCACCGTGCCGTTATCCGACACGGAATCCTCGTTTGTGATTTTTACCAGATCACTCCCCCATGCCGCCCCGCCAATGAAAATTGCGACAACCAGGATTGGAGTGATATAAAAGGAAAAGCGGATCGATACAGGAAATTTGGGGATTAAAAAAACCAATCTTCAAAGAGAGGTCAAGACCCCTTTCCCTTATGAGTTCTATTCATACCCCATCTCTGCTCACCCGGGGATCAACTTCTGCACAGCTTCCTTTTCCTCAAGCAGTTCCTTGATGGTCAGATCGATCTTCCCTTGGGAAAATTGGTTCACAGGCACGCCCTGCACCACTTCCCAACTCCCGTCCGCTTTAGTA
>JBPOGC010000272.1:0-2635 GCA_051251795.1 Luteolibacter sp.
TGCCGAGCAAGGGTTGGATGAAGAGCAGAAGGATTAGTAAGATCAATGTCTTCATTTCTTGCAGAACGTTTGATGTGGACGCGCGCCGCCGATGGCGGCGCGTTCAACTGAAGGAAAACAGATCGAAGGGCTCTCGGCAATCTCCAACAGAGCCGCTGACTGGCGTTGTCGTCTCACGCCTTGTTGGGCTTGTTAATCTCGTCCTTTACCATTTAGCTCCGTCCATCTCCTTGATGAAACCTCGCAACGCGGCCTCGCTAGACGAGCCCTCGTCATCAATGAAGACTTCGCAGCAGTAGGCTCCGCTCATGTAGAGGCTATCGCCATCTTGACAAATCTAGTTAGTCCCGATCCTGGTTGGACATGCCTGTTGATGAACCAGTAACGGACTGGACCACCTTGATCGAGTTGCACCATGCCAGCTTCGACTCCGTTCTCCAGTTTTTTGAACGACTTGTTGAACGAATCAATCGGCAGTAAGTCCATCGAAGCTGGATCATTCTGAGATGCCGCAAGGTCGAGTCGGATTCGGGGTGCAAATGTCATCCAAACAACCCCTCCTGCCAATAGTGTGAAGAGCAGAATCAGAATAGCGCGTCTCAGTTTCATTTTTTTGTAATTCTAATGCTCACGTAGATTGGTTGAGTCGCGATTCTGTGGAGAGAAGTATATCGTGAAGGAAATCGTGTAGCCTTACGGGAGGCATAGCAGCCATACCGCGAGCCGCGAAACTCAATACCTTCCAGCACATCGCCCTCTCCGTAGTGTGCCAAGACGTAGTTACCCCCTAAGGTACTCTTCCCAACCAGATCCAGCCCCCATCTCGAGCCGAATTGTTCACGAAGAAACGATTTTGGGATATTGCGAACTCGCAGGCTGTCCAACTGGTGATCCTTTACAACCTCAAGCTTCGGATTGTGCGGATCTGTCTCGATGCGCTCGTAAAGCTCTGAGATCGAAGCGAGTGATTCTGGTGTTCCAAATTCTTTTATAGCGGTATCGTAGCTGTTCGGGATAAGCCACGCCGAGATGAAGAAGAATGCGACTATCAAGATCACAATCGTTCCAACGAAAGAAGATAACGTAATAAGCAGACCCTTCATTTTTTTATCGAACGTCCGAGTCATCCTACGCCTGACCGAGGGCGCGCTCCGACTTCTGGGTTGATGGTTGAATGGTCATGACGGGTTGAACTCGCAGCGGGTCAGGCGTTAGGATCGACGTCTTGTTCGCCTTTGTTTTTGATTCGCATGTGGAATCCGGTGAAATCGTAGCGCTGGTGGAGCTCGTCTCGCGACAACAATTCTCTTCCGCGCAATGGATCACCGACGATAAACCGATCACCTTCCTGACCGAGAATCGGAATGAAGTGGCCAACCGAAACCAGCCGAACACCCACGACTGCCGGGAGGCCGTCTTCCGGTGTAAAGCCACGCGTGAAAACAAAGTCTACGTCAAATCCACGCGACCTCACCGCTCTCGCCAAATACCAAGCCTCCGTGCCTCCCGCGTAGGAGTGAGCGTCCGCCGCGAGCTCAGACTCGGTCACATCGACTCCGAGTTGCTTCAGGATTGTCGCTGTCGATGCGGCTCCGCATGTCGATGGAGTGCTCTGAAGGCAAACATCTCCATCCCACTCGTCCTGCAGCGAGCCAGCGGGAATCGGCCCAATGAAAGGCTTGATGATCGGGGCAATCGAGAACGCCGCCACTCCGAGTAACGGCAAGATAAGGAGCATCCGTGGAAATAGAGTGGCCACCAATCCGCCGGCAACACCCAGAAACACAACGAGAAGCTCAGTCCCCGAAATACTGCGAAACTGGTAATACCAACTCGGCTCCGGAAGGATGTGTGCGTAATACACGGCGAAACTTGCCCCCGGAATCGCCGCAATCAGCGCCAATACCGAAAGTAGAATACGCTTCTTTACTGGAGTGTCCTTAGTAACGCGGTAAACCACGAAGAAAGCAACGAATGCCAGAAGCGCCGATATGACTCCGAGCGAGTTAGGATTCATTTTGTGGTGAATGTTATAGGAATGGCGCGCCGGTGAAAAGATCCAATTTATTCAGACGACTTGTCCGTCGTCACCATCTCCGACTTGTTTTTCCTCTTCATTGTCGTTCGGTCTTACTTATCGCCAAAGTAGCTGAAATCGACAATTAGATTCCCTGTGGAAACGTCATCTCTAGCTGAAATCCATCCGCCCACTTGTAGGCGCCCTTGCATCCAAGACTCATATTCATCGGCGGATATGCCATCTCCCTGTGGGAAACTGATCTCGACACTGCCCTTTACTGTGTCGAACCCGCCGGACGATATCAGAGGGTCTGCTGCTACTCCGCCATTCGGTAGCTCGAATCGGAAATCGTCGGCCTTCATGCGGCAATACACGACTTGTGCATCTTCGATTAAGACTCGGGGTAAACCGTCTTCTAAAGCCCGGTCTAATCGGGTACCGAAGAAGAGAGTCGAGTTTGCGGCTACGAATAACGAAATGGATCCGATGACGATTATGGAAACGAAGGAGACGAGAGTCATGCGAAGCTTCTTCATTTCTTGCAAGATTCTATGGCTGATGAAGAGCCATTCCAAGGTTGGAGTTGAAAGAGGAGGTGTTGCCGCAGTTCCATTT
>JBPOGC010000273.1:0-2623 GCA_051251795.1 Luteolibacter sp.
AACGCATCCTCGAAAACCTCGTCAAAGCAGGCGCCCTCGATTGGACAGGCGAAAACCGCGCCACCATGTTCTCCCGCCTCGAGCAAGTTGTCGCCTCCGCCTCCTCCGCACAGAAAGACAAAGCCTCCGGCCAGTCCTCTCTCTTCGATGTCGTCGATTTCGCCCCGCCCGCCAATTCACAATCCACGGCAAACACCGTAGAAGAATGGTCCAAGGACGAGCGACTCACCCACGAAAAGGAACTCCTCGGCTTCTACGTCACCGGCCACCCCCTCGACAAATACCGCGGCATCCTCGACAGCGACAAATACTACCGCATCGGCCTCATCGATGAAATCCAGCTTGACGACCCACGAGGCCGCTACCCCATCGCCGGCATGGTGCGCTCCCTGGAAAGCCGCATGACCAAAGCCGGCAAACCCTTCGGCATCCTCACCGTCGAGGACTTCACCGGCTCCTGCGAAATCATGCTGTGGAGCGAAACCTTCATCCCCGCCCGCGATTCCGGCATCCTAGCTCCCGGCAAAATCATCCGCCTGAAAATCGGCATCCAGATCGACGACCGCACAGGAGGCCGCCGCCTCACCGGCGGTTCCCTCAGCGAACTGAAAACCCGCAAGGCAAACCCCACCAAAGGCCCAATCGAGCTCCTCCTCTGGACCCACCGCCACACCGAAAAAGACCTCGCTGAAATCCACTACCACCTAACCGAGCACCCCGGCCCAACCCCGGTGCTGATCCACTTCCAAAACTCAGCCGGCAAACGCCTAACCATAGAGCCCGCCGAGACCTACAAAGTAAAACGCAACGAAACCCTCCTAGCCTCCCTGGACCGCTTCATGCAATAAGCCGGAGCCGCGTTCTCCCGAACGCGACACAACCCCCGCACAAAACCCAAGCGTTCAGGAGAACGCTACTCCCCCAACATCCTCCCCACCCACTCCGCCTCATAAAGATCAAACTCCCCCTCTCTCAGCTTCGCCTTCACCGGATTCCTCCTCACATACCTCGCCGCCCGATACATATGCTCCCAATCACGGATCATCGTATCAAAGTAATCCCGCTGCCACAGCGCCCCCTCTACCCCAAGAAGCTCGTTTATCCGTCGCGCCGTGAACTTCTTCCATCCGCCCACCACTTTCTCCAGCGATTCCCCCTCCGCCATCGAAAACAAAAGATGCACATGGTTCGGCATCACCACCCACGAGTGCATCTCATACCGTTCCCCGTCCCCACTCCCGAAAGATTCTCTACACACTGCCCGCACTCTCTCCTTGCGAAGCACACAGCTCCCCTGCCCCTTATCCATCAGCCTCTCAATCTCCATTGAAAAAAGCCGACCGTATTCCACCTCTTGCCCCTCGTCCCAAGGCTTCGGATTCTTCAATAACCACTCATCCCTCTCCACACGCCACTTCACCATCACCTCCTCCGGAATCGAATCAGCCAACCTCCACGTCAGAAAGTAAGTAGCCCCCGGCTGCTCCCAATGTGGCAACTTCCCACCCGTCTTCCTCACCTCTTCGTATTTATTAAAAAATCGCATAGGAGCCGCGTTCTCCAGAACGCGATTCAAAACAGTAGCAATCCCACCACCCATCAAAAGCCCAATCGGAGCCGCATTCTCCGGAACGCCAAACCAAACCTGCATCAGCGAACTGATCGTCTCCTCTTGATGGCTTCCTCGGCTATTTGAACATCCTTCTCAGAAACGAGTAAATCCAACAAACTTTTTTCTTCCGGCTCCGTTAAACCGCCTCGCGAAAACACCCACCCAATAAGGTCTTCTCTCTGCTCTAGATCGAGACCCGCCCCATTGATCAAACCAAGCGCTTTTCTGCCATCAGTGCGGGCGATTCCTGTTAACGACTCCTGCTTGATTTTAATTCTTTCTTCCGAGGTGAATCCAGTGCCTGCGGTATCCATATTCCACCAGAACTCGGCGACTTCAGAATTGATCTCACGATCATAACTTGCCTCCACCAAAGAGTTTCTCCAGAACTCCGGAATCTCGCCGGGATTTCTAAACAACTTTTCCAATACCTCTGCATTCCCCAAATGGCTCGTAAACACGTGCCAGCCATCGGGACGCTGCCAAAGCTTCCGTATCTCTTCATCAAAGGATTCCGCCAAGCCACGCGCTATCAAAGCCTCCTCCGCATATTCGCGGTAGGGACTAAGCAGGCGATCCAGCGCAGCTTCCAGAGCCGCCGGATCTTTCTCAGCGATCATTTTAAAAGGATAATTACGTTCTCCTTCCGGCAGACCACCAGCCGCCTCTTCAATGAATGCTTCCAGCACCTCAGCCGGGGTCGGCTCGCGGAAAGCTTCAGGATCCGATAGTTCCTGCCTATCCGTCAGGATACGGGTGAAAAGCGTCTTTTCATACCCATCACCCGGCTGGAAGCGCCCACTGGATAGCCATTGCTGAATCTCTTCATCAGGGATCGACATCGCCAAGGAAACGGTCGCGCGCATTCGCTCTTCCGGTGAGGACGGACTCCGAACTATATCGATCAACCGGCCACCCCGTACCCGCCGCTTGAACTGACCCTCAGACCTTTTATTTACTATATCTACAGTAGATTTGGATTCCTCCCCGGAATGGAACGAGACTGAAAAA
>JBPOGC010000274.1:0-2608 GCA_051251795.1 Luteolibacter sp.
ATGCGACGGAAGTTTCCATGTTCTATATAATAATGGGAGCTTCCCGATAAAACCGGACAAAAAACTTTACGAATTTTTGAATCTCTTAATTCACTTGATTCCTTGCTGCTTGGCGAAAGCTGCCGCTCCTTCCGGATCGTCTTTCGGCCAGTTTATGTAGGTAGCTTTGATGTTTTCCTGGATAGCTTTGAGGGTTTCATTGCGCTCCTTTCCGGGCGGTAGGGTCATCGCCCATTGTGTGGCGCCCTCTGGTTCGCTAAACGCCAATGTTGGCGCGTACTCTCGGATTGCGGTGTATTTCATAGTGCCGTCAGGGCTGGCATTGATCCATTCTCCAGTGGAGCGAGGGTCGCATACAGACCAAGATTTTATTGTTTGGAGCGTAAATTTCTCATAGTCCTCTGCAGGCAGGGTCTCTGCAGCCCATTCCACCCAGAGCCCTATGTCGTCTGTCTTTCGCGCATTTATCAAACCGGAGTCCAACATTCCAAGGGTGCTGGAAAGTTCGTCATGAGTGGGACTGACGGAAGTGAGCCACTTGCTTCCGGCCTCGAAGTCGTCTTTTGCGAGTGCCCTAGCCAAACCCTGCCATGCCCGCTGCTCGACTTCCCGCCGCGTCCCCTCGTCACTTATCGTCGCCAGATGCTGGCGCAGTGCAGAAATTACCTTCGTCCTCGTTTCAAGCGTTGATGAACCGATGATTGAGTTTTCCTCAGCTCCGAGATCGCGCTGTGGTCCGAACTCTCGGATGATTTCGAAGGCTAACGTTGGATCCTGTTTTGAGATGTTAGCAATAAGTATGGTCTGTGCTGATTTACCAATTTCGGGATATTGATTCGCGTGTTTCCTAACCCACCCAATGGCTGTATGCGGATTATCCTTTGCCAGTATGGCTAGCGCCCTCCGAACAATTTCCCGCCCCAGACTGGTATCCTTGAGGTGAGTGTCAAATTCGCTGAAGATGGAAAGCACGCCTGCTGGATCGCTTCTCAGCAAATACTCAACCGCCAGGCCGATGAGTTTGCGGCGTGATTTTCCATCCAGTTCCGGGTCGTTCAGGATTTCCTCGATCACTATTCGGATTTGTCCCGAATCCAGCGATGCCATCCATTCGAGGGAATCAGCCGCAGAAGTTCCTCGCGACTTGGCTAAATCTCCACCAGCGATGTGATGCCTGATGAAACGGGCTGCTGCGAGTTTGGCTTCGGAGCGTTGATCCGGGCGTTGGCGCTTTGTGAAACGAAAGCTCTCCATCGACATGCCATGCTTCATCGCCATTGAGGTCAGGTGATCACGCTTTTCGCGGAGGGCGGTGAGCTTGCAGTGATCCAGCCAACCGATCACAGAGAGGCCGATCAACAGGATGATGATGATAGAAGTGCGGATTTTCATCTGACGGGTAATTGACGGAGGAATTCCTCGCGTAATTCAGGATCGGTGATGCTCTCGGCGATAATACGAGTGGCGGGGAGGTTGTCTCGACCCGCTGAGCTGGAAAGAAAGCCGATGAGGATGTCGTCGTCTTCCGATTTGGCGTGGTATTCGAGTGCGAGGTTTGCTGCCTCATCGAATGAGTGATTTGTGTTGATCCCTGTGGATCTGGCAAGGGCTACTCCGGTGACTTTGCCAACTGCGTCGGGTGCAATCTTGCCAGCCCATTCACGGATGGCATCAATGTCGGAGCGGGTGATTTTTTCCTCGGATGATAGCTTCTGGATGCGCATTTCAGCGGCTTTTTCAGCGCTAGCTGCCCGCTCGGCGGAAGTGGCATCAATGGCGTCGAGGTAATCACCCACTTTCTCGTAGTCGATTGCTTCTGCGAAGGCAGCGATTGGCCAAATCCGATCCTTTTCGGGATTCACTTCTCGTATGATCGAAGCAAAGGCGGGATAGTCTTGGACGTCCTCCGCCCAATTGGGGATGTTTGCGGACAGAAAGTAATTTCGATCTTGCTCTGGAATCATCGCAAAGCGCAGTGCCGCAGCTTCTCGATCCTGGGAAATCAAAGTGCCAATGATCGCTCCGTGGAAGTCATAAACTAATGATCGGTCGATGGGTCGCTTTCCATCAAACGCTCCGACGGCGGCTTGCTCATCGAACCAGGCGGTAGCATTGACCACGTCAAGCTTCGCCCACTCGCGCATGGCATTGATCAATGGGTGTGGCAAGTAGCCATTGATTCCGTCCAAGCGACCGACGAGTTGTCTCAAAGAAAGCTCAGGATCTTTCTTAATCAGGGGACGAACCACCATCAGTTCCAAGCGGGGTTCTGGTAAAGATAGAGCGTAAATCTTGTCCAGTTCAGCGATGAGTTCCTGAGGCTTCATCGACTTCAGTTTTGCCTGAAGTTTCTTAAGCCATTGAGGATCTCTTTTGGGGTTGTTGAAGTAGTCGGCTACTTCTTTCCAATCGATGGGCTGATCCGCATGGAAGATTTTGGTGGGTATGGAGACTTTACGTTCAGACGCCATTGCGACGGGGGCTGTCTCAAGGTTCTCCAATCCGGTCTGCAGGGTGGCGATTTCCCGATCAAGTTCGGCGATAGACTTCCGTTGCGTTCCTACCCAGCCTGTCAACCCAGCCAGCACGAGAATCACGGAAACGGAGG
>JBPOGC010000275.1:0-2584 GCA_051251795.1 Luteolibacter sp.
CAGTGAGTGCGGTGTTGCACTTCGACTTTCAAATCACAGAAGTGTACAATCTGTCGGACTCTACATACATTTTTTGCATTGATGTGAGGATTTTCAATATGGAGATTATCTTTCCAAACGGTAAGAATATGTGGAAGGCTTCAGGTCTACGTTCTGTTTGGCTGATCCTAGGTCAACGGGGTTCAGGAGGAAAAGATGTCGCAAACTCACAAAGAGACCAGTCACTCGCTGTTGAATCGTGCAAGGAACTTGGGCGATGAAGATGCATGGCAGCAACTGAGTGATACCTACGAGCGATTTATTCGTTACGTGCTCAACGAGCTCAATGTCAGCCCTAGCGATCTCGATGACGTGGCACAGCAGACGCTCATCGTGCTGATGCGGGATCTTTCGTCCTATGATAAGGATCGCTCCCGCTTCCGGACATGGCTAAGGCACGTGATCAGCAGCACCGCCTTGATGCATTTCCGCAAGCGTGACAGTCAAAAGACCAAGATTGCCAGATATGAAAACGAACTTGCCAGCGCCGACGCTGAGCATTCGCCTGAGATTGATAAGTTCATCGAGACTGAATGGGAGCTTTACGTGACGAGCATTGCAATGGAGCGGCTACGGAAAACATTCACGGGAAAGGCAATAAAAGTTCTCGAACTTGATCTGCGGGGTGTCCCGACCAGTGAAATTTCCGAACAGACCGGGTTGGCGGTTTCCTCTGTTTACACGCTCCGGAAAAGGGTGAAACAAAGACTGCTGACCGAAGTCAGGACGGTAATCAAAGAACTTGAAGGATGAGTGGAGATTCTGATGACGGTGAAGGTGAATACCGGGCGGACCAAAGCCTCGTAGGTATCTACAGGCTGGCGGACGAACTGGATGCCGAGGGATTGGAGATTCTGTGTCCCGGCTACACAGGACTAGCCGCTGTGGAAAAGCGTTATACGGATGAGAGTCCGATCGGAAAGGGAGCGCTCAAAGAGGTCTATCGCTGCTACGACAGAAAAACGAAGCGCCTTGTCGCATTGGCCAGACCACGATCGGATCTGGGGCCGGACTGCTATGATGATTTCGTGCAAGAGGCTTGGCTGGTATCCTCCCTGAGGCACCCGAATATTATCAAAGTCCACGACGCGGGAGTCGATTCCGACGGGCAGCCGTTCTTCACGATGGATCTGAAGGGGAACACCACACTGAAAGATCTGGTCAGGAAGTCTTCGGGGCGCCGTGAAATGCTGACGATTTTCCTGAAAATCTGTGACGCTGTGGCTTACGCACATTCGGAAAAAATTATTCACCGGGATCTGAAGCCGGAAAACATCCAGTGTGACAGCTTCGGTGAGGTGTTGGTCTGCGACTGGGGGCTTGGGAAAACCATAGGAAAGGCTGAGGCGGATCTGCTGCTCGATGAGTCCGGTGAATGCAATGCGAACAGAAGCCTAACATTGCACGGGGAGGTCAAAGGGTCTCTCGGCTACATGGCGCCTGAACAGATCCTGAAGGATATGCCGGTAGACGAGAGGTGCGATATCTTTGCGCTCGGGTGCCTGCTCCACTTTATTCTCACAGGTTCAGCTCCGTTTTCCGGAACCAAAGCTGAGATTTTAAGGAAAACTACGGAGTATCGACGTCGCTCGATCCGTAAACTGTACCCGGGGCTGGATATTCCAAAGGGACTGGAGGCAGTGACCCTCAAGTCAATAGCCAGGGAACCACAGCAGCGCTACAAATCCGTGACACTGCTGCAGGCGGACATAAGCCGTTATTTATCTGGCCGGACGACTAGCGCGGAGCGACCGAATCTCTTCAGAAGAGGGAGGCTTTTTATCCGGAGGAACAGGACACCTGTCACCATCGCGACGGTTGCGATTCTGATCATGGCAGTCAGTGGTGTGTCTGTTTGGAACCATCTGCGCGTAAAGGAGCTCGAAGCTCAGCGTGTAAAGGATCTGAATATGTTACTCAGCTCGGAATTTAGTGATCTGAGCGCGGAGTATGAAAATCTGGTCGTGCAGTCTGAAGAGCCCAAGCAAGAATTGGCGAACAGGCTGCTCATGCATGCGATCAGGAGGAAAACCGCAGTCGTGTTTACAAGCCCGGTGGTTCCGTTTCGCGAGATTGACCGAATAATAAATCGCGTTCTTGTTCTGGATCCCGATTCCCCTGAGGCACGGTTCCAATATTTCAGCAACCAGTGCATTAGGCTCAATTTTGCAGAGGCCGTAAGGAACCCGCCGGATCCAAACCATAGAAATGCCAGTTACATGGAAATTGCCCGCGCATTCCCAGATTTTGATTTCTCTGAGGACAAGCGTCCCAGCCTTGGGGAACTATCCCGTTTTTTCCGGGAGGTGTCCGTGATCGAACATAATCATGCGGCGCTGATGACGGCGATCCTAGTGTATGATTGGGAGGCCAGGGAGGACACGGCAGGATATGCAGAGGCGATTGGAGCCGCTTTCGGGAGCTTATGGCCGGCCAACGCGGACGTTTCTTCTGATTACTTGGCAGAATCAGATCAGCTTGTGATCAGCTCGAAAAAAGATAGTTTTACCGAGTCGAGACGTATCCTTGGAGGAGATTTTATACT
>JBPOGC010000276.1:0-2562 GCA_051251795.1 Luteolibacter sp.
GTCAATTACAGTTTTATCAGTTGAAATATGAGTAGTCGAGCTATCGAGGGTATTACCGGTATCACCGACATACGGTAATTCCACTGAGTTGAGCAATTTTACTGGCAGCATATTTTCAACTGGATACATATTGGATCCGGCATTCAATACAACTTTACCAACAGATCGGAATTGCAATCTCACTCCGAAGTCCATTACTTGTCCCGGCCTATAATTTCTAGCATCAAACTGCAAATAAAGATGAGTGGATCCATGTTGAGCATAGGCTATGATTTTCGTGTTTTTTCCTCCACCGAATGCTGAGTGCCTCAAGGCAGTCACCTCGCCATTGAGTGAGTAACTACCATACTGGGTACTCCCAAGGGTATAGTAAGCGGCGCCAGACATGGGATCAGATCCTTGAGGAAATATAGACACTTCAATAGGCCCTCCCTTATTTTTGAAAATACCTATAGGTGCTATAAAATCGCCCGTCGTACTATCTCCGCTTTTCGAAAAAAAGAATTCAGAAATCTGAAAACTTTCTCCAATTTTAATTGGACCAAAATAGCCGCCTGTCACTCCTTCAGGAAGTCCCAAAAGCGGCATATAGGAGGTGGACAGATTTACCGCACCACCAACATTCAAATCACCCCCAAATCCAGCGCCATATTCCTCAATGGATAAATTGCCGGTTATCCTCACAGCTTGCTCTCCATCGATAACCTCGTCTGTATGGTAAGACTGCGCAAGGGATACGGGCACGAGACCTAGTAACGCATAGCATTGCACAAACGCAAAATTAAGCTTCGCGAAACAACCTGGGAGTGAGAATTTATTCATTGTTCAATTGCTTTTTCAATTTATATATCCGGCATGGAAAACTTCATAAGTTTTCTCTTGCCCCAAAAAATTCTGAGATCTTATTAAGAATAAAATTTAGGCCACGTCAATCTCAATTCAACGTTTGCCGGAAAACCTTAGCCCGCCTCAGCCCCCGCTCTTCCACATTTCGTGAAGAGCATCCTATAGAGCGTTCACTTTGCCGAGGTCTTACCACTTCGTGAGAACTCAGCTCTCCCCTTTCTTAATGCGCTTTACGCGTAAGGCAGCTAAGAGTAATCACAACTTATGGTCAGATCATCTATCATTTCCGTGTTGGCGATTATTCCGGTTCTTCTGGCTGGTCTCACTGGCAAGATCATCGCGAATGAATGCAAGAGTGAAATCCTCATTATACAGACCGATCCGGAACTCGCCGCCACCATACGCAAAGCTGCGGAAAACGAGGAAATCAGCACCGAGAAATTTGGAGCAAGCCTTGATGATCTGATCTCAAAAAACAGGATTGAGGAAATCCACCGGGAAACCAAAACAGGCCCTAACGGCGGACTTCTGGTATTTACCAAGAAACTCGGAGAGACCACAAAACTCGCCGATGATCCGGTGGATCTGGGCTACATAATCAATGTCGAATCATTATTGAATGAAGACAAGAATCTGATTTCCACGAAGTTCGGCGGCAGGATCTTCCTAAGCGTTACACGGAAACTATTCGTCACGAAAAACCTGTCCTCATCAAAAGAGAACCAACTCAATCGTTGGCAGATTTTAGGCGAGTGGAGCGAACCTGATTCGACATTAATGGTTCTCAACCAGGTAAGACGACCGCACGCCCCGAACACGAAGCCAGGTAAACCGTCGTTTTATGAAGTGAGGTTCGAGTTTCTCGAGACAACGGAAGAAGACCTGGCAAAATTCAATCTCGCTGGCGCCGAGAACCGCGGAAAAGCTTTGGCATGGCTACGGGATCGCGGAACGTTCCTTCATGGTACGGAGCTGGATCTTTCCCGCGAGCTGGCATTTGTCTTAAACATAGTAGCCGAGTACACTGGCTCGGAGAAGTATCTCGGTTATGAAATGTTACTCAAGCTCTACCAAGTCAGCACGGAAGGAGATGCGATCACTGTAGGATTTGATGGTTTTCTGAACGCTTCTGAGAAAAGTCGAAAAAGGCCAGATTACCCCTTCTACACAATCACCACCCTGCGCAATGGAGAGACCAAAGTCCTCGAGTCTGAAGGCAAAGCAAAAGGCAAACGCCTCGTCATACTTGCAACGCCATCCATTCGAAACGGGAAAGTTGATTCATATGTGCGGCCGGACGACCCCATTGGGGAAGGGGCTAGCACGGTCTCTCACCGCATACCGATGGGCTTCATGGAAGAGATGCACAAGGCGCTTTCCAAGCCTCCGATTAACTCCAATCCGAGACCAGCGGTGCAACTTTTGAGCTACTTGGAAGACAACGGCGTCCCAGTTGACGAAGACATGAAGCCAAGGCTCTCAATCTTCAATAATGCCTTCTTTCTCACGGCCTCGACCGAAGTCCACAAAGCCGTACGAAAGTATTTCAAAGAGTGGAAAGAGAAGTAACCAGGCTCAGTCCCCACTCTTCAGCACCTTGATGAAAGCGTCCTGCGGGATGTTCACTTTGCCGAACATCTTCATCTTCGCCTTACCGGCTTTCTGCTTTTCAAGGAGTTTGCGCTTCCGGGAAATGTCACCACCGTAGCACTTCGC
>JBPOGC010000277.1:0-2552 GCA_051251795.1 Luteolibacter sp.
CATGCAACCAATCACCTTCACCCCCCTCTACAAAGAACGCATCTGGGGCGGCCGCCAGCTCGAAACCTTCTACGACCGCACCCTCCCAGACCCCACCACCCCTTTCGGTGAAGCTTGGGAAATCGTCGACCGCGCCGATGAGCAATCCATCGTTTCCTCCGAAAACTTTCCCGGGAAATCCCTCAACGATCTCTGGACAAACCACCGCGAGGAAATCTTCGGCAAAAACCTCCCGGACTCCGAGCGTTTCCCCCTCCTCATAAAAATCCTCGATAGCGCCGACGACCTCTCCATACAAGTCCACCCCCCCGCCGATATCGCCCCCTCCCTCAATGGCGAACCAAAAACCGAAATGTGGTTCATCGCCGATGCCAAACCCGGCTCAAAACTCTACGTCGGCCTGAAAAACGGAGCCACCAAGGAAACCTTCGAAACCTCCATCGCCGAAGGCTCCGTAGCAGACCAGATCCACGCCATCACCCCCACCCCCGGCCAATCCATCTTCATCGAGTCCGGTCGCCTCCACGCCATCGGCGGCGGATTCCTCATTCACGAGATCCAGCAAAACTCAGACACCACCTACCGTGTCTTCGACTGGAACCGCACCGATGACCAGGGCAACCCCCGCGACCTCCACGTCGCCGAGTCCCTCGCCTGCATCAATTTCGACGACCACGAGCCAGAAATGGACACCCAAAACGGCAACACCCTAGCCACCTGCCCCCATTTCACCACCACCCTCCATCATCTGGAAAAAGGCGAAACCATCGCAAACCCCACCCCCGACCAGTTCTCCCTCATCACAGTGGTAAAAGGCACCCTCGAAAACCACCACACCACCGGCCAGACCCTACTTCTACCCGCCAGCGCATCCCCCCTCACCGCCACCGAAAAAACCACCGTGCTTCAGATCACCGCTTAATACCAAAACCCAACGCAATATGATCGTGCGGTATGAATTAACCAGAAACAGCCTGAAAGAAGGAGCCAAACATCATTTTCGATATCGCCATCGGAAAATCCTCATCATTCGTTTGATTCTCGGGATTGTTATTTTTTCATGCGGAATTCTCCTACTCACAACCGGGGAATACGTCATCGGAATCCTTTTCACTCTGGCTAGTATGATCTTCCTTCTGCGCGAATCGCTTTCTGTAAACCGCATCGTTAAGAATGCCTTTCTCACAAATCCCAATGATCGGGAAATACAGGCCATCACTTCAGAAGAAAAAATCATCCTGTCTGACGGCGAAAGCGAAGCTTCGACACCATGGACGATCTTTGCTGACTTCAAAATAGTTGAAAACGGTCTTCTCCTCTATCCTCAGCCAAACATCTTCTACTGGATTCCTAACACCGCCACAGTCGAAAAAGGCACATGGCAAGACTTCCAAACCCTCATCACCAAAAAAGTGATCCCTAAAATTTAAGCAAACCCGCCTGGAGTTGAAACACAAGCCTCCCACTGATCACAAAGCCCCCTTTCCATGAGTCGTTTTCTCAAACAAAAGCGAAACATATCAAATCAACTTCCCCTCTCAAAACATTTCGCTCATACTCACTCCCCTCATGGCAAAACCAGCACTCGGAAAAGGACTCGGCGCACTCATCAAAAAAAACCAGCAACTTCCTGGAAGCCCCGCCCCGAGTTCGATTGACGACTCACCCCGCGTCCGCGACATCGCCATCGACAACGTCATCCCCTCCCCTCTCCAGCCACGGAACCAGTTCATCGAATCCCCACTCGACGACCTCGTCGACTCCATCCGCCAGCACGGCATCATCCAGCCCCTCATCGCCCGCCTCGTAGACGGAAAATACGAGCTTATCGCCGGAGAACGCCGCTGGCGCGCCTCGAAAAAACTCGGGCTCGCCACAGTCCCTGTCATCGAGCGCTCCGCCTCCGACCGAGATGTCCTGGAAATGGCTCTCATTGAGAACCTCCAGCGCGAAGACCTCAATCCCATTGAAGAAGCAGCAGGCTACGTCCGTCTCGCAAAGGAATTCACCCTCAAGCAAGAGGAAATCGCCACCCGTGTCGGCAAGTCCCGCGCCTCCGTCGCAAACGCCATGCGCCTGCTCGATCTCCACCCTGACAACCAGCTCCACCTCGCCCAAGGCCACATCTCCGTAGGCCACGCAAAAGCCATTCTAGCCCTGAAAGACTCCGATACCCAGAAGCTCGCCGCAGACCAGATCATCCGCCGCAAACTCACTGTCCGCGCCGCGGAAAAACTCACCCAGTCCCTCCTCGCAAACCCCACCGGCGACCCCGATCCAAAAAAGGCTCCCCCGAAGGAAATCGACATCCAAGTCCGCGAACTCACAAAACGCCTCCAAGAGCACCTCGCCACTCACGTAGCCATCAGCCACACCGCCAAGAAAGGCAAGATCGAGATCGAATACTACGGCAACGACGACCTGGATCGTATCCTGGAGCTCCTCCGCCTCCCAAGCACCACCATGTAAAGTGGAGGCGACATTTCAGTCGCCATATCTTCACAACCCAGGCGCTAACGGAAAATCCCCGCAGCCCAAAGCCCCAAAGGGCA
>JBPOGC010000278.1:0-2526 GCA_051251795.1 Luteolibacter sp.
TGCCATTGTCGGTGTTGGTCAGTGAGCATCATCCCGCCCATTATAGCATTCGGATCTTCATAGTAAAACGTGAACGACCTACCGTCTGAAGTGTAGCCATGTCGACCTCTAAAATAGTAAGGTTGATCTCTAATACCGACCTCTTGTAGCGATTCTGGATATGCTCCTCGTTTCGCTTTATAGGCTTCCAGCATCGGTAGCGTCGAGGTCACGAATTCCTTAACGGCGCGTTCTCGATATTCGAAGATTCCCTTACCGCCGAGATAGAACGTCCCAATTAAAGTCAGATAGCAAACGAGGAATAGTGAAGCACCCGAGAGGAATCCGCTGCCTGAGTGTCGCTTAATGGCAACGCCGATAGAAATGAGGACGACTACTAAAAGGGGAAATCCGATGTAGCCTCCTAAAAGCATCGAGAGCATCGCATGTATAAAGCCTCCACCAGTCAAAATGCCGAGACCTGTTCCGAGAACGATACACGCTAAAATGCTGACGACACGAGTCTTCATTTCTTTATCGAACGTTGAAGGTAGGCGTGCCAAAGGCGTTGCCTATCCTGCCTTGTTCGCTTTGTTTATTTTGTGAGCGCAACCTATGATTCTAAAGACATTATGGGGGGAATAGCTTGCCGTGTTGTAGCACAATTTACAGTTGCATGATGAAATTGTGAATGAGTTGCAGCCTGTCTTTAGCCCGTGGCATAAATTTAGAGGTAATAGAGACGACCATTTCTTTTTCTGGTGATACATATATGATATTTCCTCCGTCACCTATCGCAGCATAGCTTTTGTTATCTTCAATGATCCACCATAGGTAACCGTATTTGCGATCTCCCCATTTACTATGAACCTTCGTGCTTTCTTCAATCCATGTATCGGATAAAATTCTTTGCTTATTCCACATGCCTTTACCTAAATATAATTGACCGATTTTCGTAATATCTCTTGTCGTCAGGCATAGGCCCCAGCCAGCAGTATTCACCCCATTCGGGTCCACGACCCATCCTTCTACATATTCACCTTTGAGAAAAGAGAAGTGTTCTTCTTTGTTTTCTATTGTTATATTTTTTGGCTTTTTAATTTCTAGCGGTTCAAACAAATTGTCATTTGCGAAATCGAGCACAGACTGCCCTGAAGCTGCAGCTATAACTCCCGATAATGCCTGAATCCCGACCGTGGTATATTTGAACTCTCCAATCGCTCCTTTGCCCCCCAGTAAATGAAGCACAGCTTTCGTCCAGTCATCACTAGAGTAAACCTTCGTATAAGGTTCGTATTTATATTTATACGGAGCCGTCATGGACAGCAAATCCTTAATAGCTACCTCTTGTATCCTTTTTTCTCCCCGCTTTATTTTATAGTCAGGGAAAAAATCTAACACTTTCTGATCTGGGTTTTTAATAATGCCTTTATCGATGGCTATCCCAATCAGAGCAGAGATCACACTTTTAGTAACAGAAGCTATGTGTATAGTGTCTTCTTGGCTGTATCCGTGAAAGTAATGCTCATAGACCGTTTTATTCTCTCTTACAAGAATAACACTGGCAATATTGCCATACTCTTTTTCAATTATGCTTGTTAGTTCTTCTGAGGTTTCACAGGTGATGCTTTTGTGGTCGAGCATAAGCTTCCTATACTAATTGTTATATTTAGGCGAACAGTTTATTGGATTGATGAGGAAAAAATTTGGTTATTACACTGTGTGAAATAAATTCAATTTACCTCTGTGAAATGTGTGGTTTTTTGTCTTTCAGATGTAATTATTTTCACCAAAATTACGGAGTATGACAAGTCGTAAACGGGAGGAGTTTTCGCGTAGGTTCGATGAACTTCTAAGAGACTGTCTGAAAAATGCCAAACGAGTGGCTTGTGGTTTATTTGGAAGATCGATTTGCGACCATGTCGATTGAATGGAAAGAGCCCCCAAGGGCTGCGAGTCTTTTTGCCTCAAGCTTCGTTGCTCCTTGGTCACTGGTCTCGACCAGCTCCGGCGTCGCGCCTTGCCTGACACAAAAATCTTTCGCAGCACTCATTCGGCATTTTTCAGACAGCCTCTTACAATCGCAAGGCACCAGCGGCGGGGAAGGAGTGGGTGTGGTTCTGGCTTTTCCCCGCGCCGAAGCTCTCGGTGGATCCGCGTACGAGCGGGGTGAGAAGGCACCATGTGCATGAAAACGGTGTGCAGAGATCGATGAAGAGGCTTGCGGAACAGGCAGGTATTGCGAAGCGGGTGACGTGCCATGTGCTGCGACATTCGTTTGCTACGCATCTATTGGAAAAGGGCAGGGATATCCGGACGGTGCAGGAGCTGCTGGGGCATGAAAGTGTGCAGACGACGACGATCTATACGCATGTGCTGAATGATCCGGATCGGAAGAGTGGGAGTCCGCTGGATGATTTGTGAAGATGGGAGTTTGTTGGCAGGAGGATGGTTTCGCTAGGGATGGGTGTGTTCTGATACGGCGGTATTCATTGGAGAGGGTTCAGGAAGGAAAAAGACGTGGAGAAACGGACGTTTAGGGATAAA
>JBPOGC010000279.1:0-2461 GCA_051251795.1 Luteolibacter sp.
TTCAGAGGCTTTGATTCCGAATTTGAAGAAATCGGCTTCACCGAGGATTGTGAACGTTTCGTCTGGCCTGGGGCAGCTGACGGATGGCAATGGCAGTGCCAGAGGTTATTCCTTTAGTAAGGCGGCACTGAATATGGTCACCAGGAATCTGCACTCTTCGTACAGCGGGGATGGTGTGACTGTGATTTCCCTGAATCCGGGTCACAACAAGACGGATATGGGTGGCGGCAGCGCGCCGCTTGATCCGAAGGATACGGCTGCGAAGGTTTTCGTGCTTGTGGAATCGCTAAAGCCGGAACAATCGGGAGGCTTCTGGTTGTATAACGGGAAAAGACTAGATTGGTAAGGCGTCCAGGCCTTCGAGCCAGTGGGGACTTGGTGTGTTTGTGGCTCCGAGGAGTGCGCCGACCACGGCTCCGCGGTGGCAGTTGTCGCCGCCGGTCATGGCGTTCGCGGTGATGGCGGCGTCAAAGTCGTCGTGGTATTTCCAAGCGAGGTAGAGTGAGGCGGGCATGGACTCGGCGATGTAGCATGCGGGGCTGAAGCGCTGGCCGATGACGTGGGTGTCCGGCTGGGTGCTCCATTTGCCGGCCTTTTTTCCTGAGATCCAGTCGCCGGCTTCTTTCTGGATGGCTTCGCGAAGTGGGAGGCCTTCATGGATGCGGAAGATGAGGCGGGTGAGGGTATCGGCTGCTCGGAGGACGTTTGCGTGGGCATGGGTGAGGCCTACGTGTTGCTTCACGGCGGCGCGTAGCTCGGGGAGGTCGAGGTCTTGCAGGACGAAGCAGAGGGCGGCAACCTGGGCGATGCCGCCGATGTGTTCGTCGCTGATTGAGCACTTCCGTGGGGCTTTTCCCTGGGAGTATTTGGTGAAGAAGCCGCGATGGTATTCTTCCAGGTAGGTGTCGTTGTGATTGCCGGGGGTGAGCATGAAATCGATGTAATGGGCGAGCCATTCATCCGGATCGTAGCCGCCGTTTTTCTCGGAGAGTTTCACGAGTTCCCGGGCGAGCTGGAAGTTGAGGGTGTTTTCACCGGCTGCGAGGAACTGATGGTAGTGGATGCCGCGCTGTCCCCAATACTGTGCCTGATCGTGGAGGATCTCGCCCTTTTCATTGAGGGCTGTGTATTCGGAGCGCCAGAGGATGGAACCGGTGTGCGGGTTCTTCGGAGCGAGATAGGTGGTGATTTCCCCATACTCGGTGCGGAGGGCTTCGCGGTCGTAATACCAGTGTACGGGCATGGAGGTGGCATCTGCGATGAGGGAGCCGAGGTAGGCGTTTTGGAAGGTGGACATGGCGGGTAGTGGGAGAGTTTGGTTGCGGTTTGCTGGATTTGCAGTTGGTTGCCGGATGAAAAATAAATTGGTTGCCGGGTGTCTGGCCTTGAACGTTGGTTTTCTAATGATTGCGAATGCTGAGATGGAGAAGGTCTCGGATTTTGAAAGGAAGGCAGGGGAGCCTGAGTGGTTCTCTGTGGATGACGGGGTGATGGGCGGCGTGTCGAAGGGCGGGCTGGTGATTGAGGACGGGAAGCTGGTCTTTTCAGGAAAGCTTTCGCTGGAGAACAACGGCGGCTTTTCTTCGCTACGGACTGGCGACAAGAACTACGATTTCACCGGGAAAGAGGGTTTTGTGATGCGGGTGAAGGGGGACGGGCGGACTTACAAGCTGCGGATTGAAACGGATGCGCGGCACAGGGGATCGGAGATCGGCTATCAGGCGGATTTTGAGACGGAGGCGGGAGAATTTGTGGAAGTGAAAGTTCCGTTTTCCGCGTTCAAGCCAGGCTGGCGCGGGAACAAACTGGATGGCCCGCCACTGGATCTGGCGAAGATAGAAGAGCTAGGATTGGTTTTGGCAGATGGCAAGCCGGGCGAATTCGTGATCGAACTGGACTGGCTTGCCGTTGAGTAAACTTACTTGGCTTCGATTGCCTCGATGAGTAGCTCGCCCGCCGGACTTCGTCGCTGACGGAGGGTTCTGGCCTGTTACGAGGCGAGTGATAGGATCAGTGTTTTCATCCGATGAAGTAGAGCGGGAAATCTGCGAAAGCAAGGGGCCTTGTCTTCGTTGCATTGTTTTTGGGCGGGTGCCATGATCTCCGGTGATGGCGGATTCAGTGCGTGCGGACAAGTGGCTGTGGGCTACACGGTTTTTCAAAACCCGTGCCCTGGCCGGAGAAATTCTGGGAGAGCGAAAGGTGAAACGGAACGGGCATGTGCTGAAAAGAGCTTCAGCGATACAAGCGGGGGATGTGCTGGAGGTTCCTTTCGCGGAGGGGCCTGGGGTGAGGGAAATTTATGTGACCGGGGTGATCGAGAAGCGGGTGGGTGCTCCGGAGGCTCAGGCCTGCTATGAGGACAGGACGAAGGATGAGGTGTATGAGGCTCTCAAAGAGTGGCAGGTGAGGCGGCTGGAAGCTCTGAGGGCTGGGGAGAAAGGACGGCCTACTAAGAGGG
>JBPOGC010000028.1:0-23771 GCA_051251795.1 Luteolibacter sp.
GCGGGGGCTGGGGGTGTCGCTACTGATTGCAATTCTGATCGCCGGATTCATTGTTGCGATGGCACATTCCATAGGGAGCAGGATCCAGGCAAATCCTGTGGACACGGCTCGTGGGGCGATCATTCCGCTGATGGTTCTGCAGTCTGTGATTCTTTTCGTTTTCGGCACCGCGCTTGTGTCCGGAGGGATGACGGCTGAGAGGGATGAGGGGGTCATCGACTACCAGCGACTGATTCCGATGTCGCCGTTGACCAAGATCGTGGGCTATCTCTTCGGGTTGCCGGTGCGTGAGTATGTGATGTTTCTCTCTACGGTTCCATTTACCGCGTGGTCGTTATGGAAGGGAGAGGTTTCGTGGGAGGTCTGGTTGCCGATGTATGGCATTATTTTCAGCTCCACGCTGCTTTACCATTTTACGGGACTACTCACTGGCACCGTGGCGAAGAACAGGCGCTGGGCGTTTCTCGCATCCATTGGCCTGGTGTTTTGCCTCTACACCGTCGTTCCGCAGATGGCGAAGTTCGGCCTGGTGTTTTTCAAGTATCTTTCCATCCAGCCGGTATTTGAGGAATGCCTTCCCGGGTTGCTCCCGGAAGCTGCCGGAACCGCAGTCCGGGTTGGGCAGTCATTGGTGCCGACGGCGAAATTCTTTGGCCTCGATTTCTCGGAGGCTGTTTTCACATTGTTCACTCAGGGCGGTTTGATCCTTACTTTCACCATCATGCTCTGCCGGAAGTGGCGAAGGAGTGAATCCCATTTGCTAGGGAAAATATGGGCGACAGGATTTTTCGTCTGGATCCAGGTGCTCTTGCTGGGAAATGCCCTGCCGTTGATTGAACCGGGGAATCTATTTCCTTCCCGCGGCTTCAGCCGAATGATCCGGATACCTAAGGACTGGGCACCAGAACCTGCCGAGGCATTGGTGATGTCGGGAATGTACGGGCTGTTCACGCTTATCTTGATTTTTATTCTGGCGAGCATGATCACCCCGAATCCCGACACGCAGATCCGGGGCTGGCGGCGCGCGAGAAAACAAGGAGCCAAAAGACTTCCATGGATGGGGGATGCCTCCACAGGCTTCGGAGTGGTAAGCGTGATGTCTCTGGCCGGAGCCGGTGGGTGGTTCATTTTTACCCGGGCGCTTGTGGAGTCACGATGGTTCCCCGGGCATGAAGTGCCTTTGACTGTTTTCGGCTTCTTCGCCGCCGTGCTGTTTGCCGCAGGAGTGGGACTGCAGTTGTTGATGGAGTGGAAGGGAGGGCGCTCGGTCTTTCTCGTCGCCATCCTGCTGGGGGTGGTGCCTGCGATGGTGGGCTCGGTTTTCGGAGTGGTGAGCGAGCGAATGATCCCGCTGGCCACGTGGATCGTCGGGATGTCGCCGCTTTCCATGCCGTTTTATTCCACTGGCACGCTTCTCTCACTGGCGGAACTTCCGGTGGAAGCGGCAAGAGCCGTGCCTAGAGCGTTCTATTTTTGGCTCTTTGTTTCTTTCCTGACAACGATCTGGCTAATGATACGGCTGAGAGCCGCGCGGAAAGCGATGGCACGAAAGATCTTGGAAACGACGGAAGCTGAATGAGTTCCCTGTCACCGGGTTGACGCGATGCCGGCGGCCTGGCCGGTGGCGAAGCAGGTGCCCATTACGCGGAGAGAGGCGAGGGCCCGGTGTGTGGCGGAGAGGCAGCGGCCGGCGAAGTGGACGTTCGGTATCTCGGAGCTGGTGAGCGCCCGGAGTGGGATGTGGGCAGGGACCGGGTTTCTGAAGTAGGTAAGTTTCGGGCCACGGGTGTCTTCTCGGAGCTCGATGGGCCAGGTGGCGTAGGCTACTGTATCGGGGAATTGTGTTCCTTCGATGAGGTCTTCTGCTGTGAGGGTGTAGTTGCCTTGCCAGCGGTAGGTTTCGCGGATGCCGGGTTGGGTGGCCAAGTGCGGGCCTTGGGAGTTTTTGTATTCCGGGAAATGTTCCTTGAGGAAGCTTGTCAGGGTTTCGGCGAGTGTCCTGCCGGTTTCTGTTAGGTCTTGGGAGGGTGCGGGGTTGAGGTCAGTGGTGAAGTAGACTTCGCCGGGGATGGTGGAGGCGCGGCTGGCGGTTCCGAGGGCTTCGGGTGGGAGTTGGTTTGCTTTTACGGCGCGGACTATGGCGAGGGCGAGGCGCATCCTGAAGTTTTCCTCGAGGGCGGCGGGGTCTACGTTTTTCAGAGAGAAGATGTAGGCGGAGCGCTGTGTGATCGCTGGCTCGCAGGCGTGGCGGGTGGCTCCGAGAAGATGGGCGACGGTGGCGTCTGCGGAGGTGTCAACTATGGATCTAGTAGTGAATTCCTTTTCTCCGCAAACGATAGTGAAGGAGTTGTCCGGGTGGCGTGTGATACCAGTGCAGGTAGTGTTGTGAAGAAGGGTGATGTTTGTTTCCGCGGTGACGAGTTGATGGGCGATTTTCGCGAAGGTTTCCGGGTCTTGGGGGAGGACGTAGACTTTGCCCATTTTGATGGGGGTTGCTCCGGTGCGGGCGCGCATGAGAGACTCTATCTCTGCGGGGATGCCCTCGTTTGCGATGACGGGCGGCTGCGAGGTATCGGGGTGGTAGAGGCCGCAGAAGGTGTGGACTTTCGCGAGGGTGCCCATGCCTCCGAGTTGGTTGGAGCGCTCTATTAGGGTGACTTTGGAACCGTTTCTGGCGGCAGCTATGGCGGCGCAGATTCCAGCACTGCCGCCGCCGATGATGGCTGTATCGGTGGTGATGGTGGCGTGCATGTGTGCTTTGTTGGGTTATGTTTTTTTTACCACGAAATACACTGAATACACGGAAGGTGTTGTGATTATGAGGTTTGTTTTTTGGAGATGAGAGTGGCGATTTTTTTCAGGGAGGAAAAGTTTTCCCGGTTCAGGTCTTCCGGGGAGATGGTGATGTTGAACTCGGACTCCAGGAGGAGGATGAGCTGCATGAGGGCGAGGGAGTCCAGGCCTTCTGCGTGGAGATCGGTTTCGTTGGTTACGGAATCGTCCAGGGGGAAGAGTTGTTCGCTGATGAGGGTGCGGATCGTTTCGGTCATGACGTGTTCTTTGTTCTGTCCAGGTTGAGGGCGGTTTGCTTGCCGGCTTCGAAGAATCGTTTTTTAGCGGCTTTTGTTTGGAAAAGACCGGGATGTGGGTGGGCTGTTTCCATTACGATGACTTTCTTACCATGGCGCTCTGCTTCTTTTTTCCGGAAGTCGAAGAGGGCGTTGTTCAGCATGTTGTGGATGTTGCCAAAGGCATCGGACACGGTGAGATGGTTTTTGTTTTTTTCGATGTTGGCAATGCGGTGGACGATTATGGTGTGGATTTCCGGGGTGGTGAGGAAGGGTTCCACAGGGAGCTCGTGGGTGATGCCACCATCGTAGTACGTGGTGCCACTTATATTCTGACCGGTAAAAAGTATGGGGACTGAACAGCTGGCCACGATGGATTGAGCGAGGGATCCGCTGGTAAGGAAGGTGCTTTCGAGTTTTTCGAGATTGGCTACGGCGATGCTGAGTTTCACTCCGGGGGTGTCCTCAATGTTCTGGACTGGGAGTGACTGCGTGAGGTATTTGATGGTCTTTCTGCCATGCATCATACCGGTGAGTCTGCCGGAGAAGAGCATGGGGGCGCTGCGTATGAACATTCCCCAGTCTGCAAAAGAGCGTTTGAGCGTGGCTGACAGGACTGCGTTTTCGAGGGCGTTTTCCCGAAGGCCTGCGGCGTAGAATCCTCCGGCTATGGCGCCAGCGGAGGCACCTGCGATGTGGCCTGGATAGATTCCGGCAGCATTCATACCGCAAAGGAAGCCGCCATGTGTGTAGACTCCCAGGAAGGAGGAGCCGAGGGCGAGAGCTATGCCCGGGTCTGCGGATGATTGTTCAGACATCGGTTGAATTGGCTGAGTTGTCTTTCCGCTGGGTGGCGGTGATGATGGCGAGCCCTCCGAAGATACCCCAGAAGAGATTGAAGAGAAAGCCGATGAGGGAGGCTGCGACGGCGGCCGAGGTGGGGATGCCGGTGAGGCGGCTGAGTAGGAAATCGAAGGTGCTTTCACGGACTCCGAGGCCGGAGATGGAGATGGGGAGTGCTGTGATGACGTCGACGACAGGCATTACTGCCATGATGGTAGCGGCGGGGATTTCCTGATCAAGGGTGCGTAGGCCAACCCAGAAGGTAAGGTAGAAGGTGGCGGCGAGAACAAAAGAGGCTAACAGTGACCAGACGGCGTAGATCCATTTGGTGCGATAGATATCCAGGGCGGTGGTGATGGAATCCACCCAGCGGTTGTCTGTGATCTTCGGGAAAAATTTTCTACCTCTGGCAAGCATCCAGGGTGTGCAGGAAAGGACGGAGAGGCCGAAACCTACGAGGCCGGCGACTTGGAACCAGGTGGCGGCGACGAAGGTTTGTTTTGCTGCGGCCTCGTTGGAGGCGTCGATGGTGTTGAACGCCCAGGTGAAGACCAGGAAGATGATGCTGGCGGCGATGAAGCCGATGACGTGATCGATCATGACAGAGACGGTGACGCCGATTTTTTTTTCCGGCTCGCGGCGGATCAGAAGGACGATCTTCGCGGCATCACCGGCAGCTCCCCCGAAGGATGCGATATTGAAAAAGGCGGCGTAGAATGTGAGGCGCAGGATGTAGAGGAATGGCTGATGAATGTCCTGGGCGCGTAGGAGGAAATACCAGCGGTATGCTGCTGCGACCTGGCTGAGAAAGGCCAAGGCGAGGCCTGTGGCGACCCAGGTTGGGGAGCGTAGGGCCAGGCTGAAATTTTCCGCCAGGGCTTGCTTGTCCTCTATGCGGGAGAATGCCCACCAGAGGAAGAGGATGGTGCCGAGGAGTTTTAAGAGAAAGATCCCAATGGTTTTTGCAGAGGGACGCTTCATGTCTGGCCGGGTGGTTACGCGCTCTTGGATGCGGTAACGGCTTCCGCGATGGTGTCTACGGAACGGAGGATGCCTTTTGCGGCTTCCGTATCGGTGATTTTCAGGCCGAAGTTTTTCTCAATGGCGACGACGAGCTGGAGGGCGTCCACGGAATCGAGGCCGAGACTGTCGGGTCCCATGAGAAGGGTATCGTTCTCGATTTCCTCTACTTCGATATCCAGCATGAGTTCATCGACGAGAACGGCTTTGATTTCTTCGTGGAGAGGAGAGGAGTCAGACATGTTGAGAAATATTCTAGAGTGGACGATTAGAAAATGCCGCCGTCGATTTTTAGCGTGGCTCCGGTGATATATCCGGCGTCTTTGCTGGCAAGGAAAAAAACGGTGGCTGCGACTTCGGAGGGCTTGCCGAAGCGGCGCATGGGGATGGTCTTTTTTTGCGCTTTCGCGGCGTCCGGATCGATGTCGGAGAGGGCGGCGGTCTCGATGTAGCCGGGGCAGATGGAATTGGCAGTGATTCCCATTCTCGCGACTTCCTTGGCGAGGGATTGGGTCATGGCGACGACTCCTGCCTTCGCGGCGGCGTAGTTCGTCTGGCCGAGTGGGGCGAGGAGGGCGCTGAGTGAGGAGATGTTTATGATGCGTCCGAAGCGCTCACCCATCATGCCGCGAATGACTGCCTGGGAGCCGAGGAAGGCGGAGGTGAGGTTGGAATCGATGACTTCCGACCATGCGGACCGGGGCATGGAGGCGAGGAGATGGTCGTCGTGGTGGCCTGCGTTGTTTACCAGGACGGTAATGACTTTTTCCTCGGAGGTGATTTTTTGGAGAGCGGCTTCCCAGGCTTCTGCGCTGGAGACGTCCAGGGAAATGATGGAGGCGCGACCGGGGAATTCCTGGCAGAGGGCTTCCGCGGTATCGCGGTTGGAGCGGATGCCTAGGTAGACATGCGCGCTTGGATCTTTTTCGAGAAAGTAGCGGGCGGTGGCGCTACCGATGCCGCCGTTGGCACCGGTGATGAGGATGGCTTGTTGGGGCATGGTTTTCTCTTTGGAGGTTTCGGGGAGGGGGGCTGGAATCCCCCCTGAAAACGGCCTGGGGCAGGATGCCCCAGCCACTATGGGTTGCGTGTGAGGTGGGCGGAGAAGGATTGTTGGTTGGTGCCTGCTGCCAGTATGCTGGCGGTGTGGTGGTCTTTGAGCGACTCGATGGCGGCGATGGTTTGCAAGCCGTAGCGGATGCCCATGCCTTCGCCGAGGGTTTTGGCGGGGCTGAGGCGGCAGGCTGCACAGGAAGCGGTGATGGCGGCTTCGTCTTTGTCGAGGCGGCTGGAGCCGGTGAGGCCGTCCACTAGGATGCCGTTTTTGTTTTTTATGGAGCCGAAGGCCTGGGTGATGGCTGTGAGGCGTTCTTGGGAGTCTGTGTAGGTGAAGGAGCCGGAAAGTGTCTGAAGGGCGATTTCCGACGGAGTTTTTTCGACGTAGACTGCGGCTGCTCCTTCGGTGGCGATGAGGTCTTTTGAGTAGAGGCTGAGGGCTTCCAGCGTGAGCCAGTCGATTTCCTCGGCGGTGAGGATGAGGCAGCCATCTACTAGGCCTGACGTAATCCAATCGTTCGCGACGTCGAAGGCGGAGAACCAGGTGGCGGTATCGCCGATGAGTGTGTAAACAGGGCCGTCGCAATCGAGGAAGGAGGCGATGTGGCTGGCGGGAGCGTTGAAGACTGTTTCCGGAAAAAGGATGGGGCTGGCGAAGGCGGGGTCTGAGAGGACTTCTCCGAAGAATCGGTTGGAGTAGTTCACGCAGCCGTTCATGAAGGAGAGGACGATGCCGATGTTCAGTTCACGGTTTTTGATCTTTTCGAGGCGTTCTGAGCCGATGGCCTGGTGGGCGGCGGTGACTGCGAATTTCGTGACATTACTGGAGCGGCGCAGGCGGGGATGCTTTGGCATGTGGCCGCGGAGAGCCTTTGTGTCGATGGGGCGGGTGGGGTAGGAGATGGTTTTCTCGCCGAGGGTGCGCTCAAGTGTGGAGACCGGGATTTCGGTTTTCTCCAGGCAGGCTTTGTATAAAGACGCGGGATCGAATCCGGCTGAGGAGACTGCGCCGTGACCGTGGATGTGGAGGGTGGGTTCAGCTGGCATTTCTGAAAATGAGAGAAGCGTTGGATCCGCCGAAGCCGAAGGAGTTGGTCAGGGCGATATCGAGAGAGGCGGCGCGCGGGGTCTGCACGAGATCGAAGCGGCAGGCGGGATCGGCCTCGCGTATATTGAGGGAAGCGGGGAGGGTCTGGCTTTTCAGGGCGAGCAGGCAGATGGCGGACTCGATGGCTCCGGCGCCGCCGAGGAGGTGGCCCATGGCGGATTTCGTGGAGCTTACGGAAATGTTGGCCGCGTCTTCTTCGCCTGCCCACTGGGTGATGGCGTTTGCCTCGGCTATGTCGTTCAAGGGAGTGCCTGTGCCGTGGGAGTTGATGTATTGTATGTCGGCGGGTTGCATTGCGGCCTGTTTGCAGGCGGCGGACATGGAGCGGACTGCGGCGGTGCCTTCCGGGTGTGGCTGGGTGAGGTGATGGAGGTCTGTGGCCATGCCGTAGCCGCAGATCTCGGCGATGGGGGTGGCTCCTCGTTGCTTCATGCTTTCTTCCGTTTCCATGACGAACATGGCGGCTCCTTCGCCGAGGGCGAGGCCGTCGCGATGTGCATCGAAGGGACGGGGGATGCCGGACTCGGCCAGAGCCTGGAGGGAATCGAAGCCTGCGAAGACGAGCTGGCAGAGGGCATCGTAACCACCTGCTATGGCGAGAGGTTTCCGTCCGCAGCGGAGCATGTGGTAGGCATGGCCGAGGGCGTTGGCACCGGAGGCGCATGCATTGGAAATGATTTGTGTCTGGCCGCGGAAGCCGAGGGCGCGCTGGACGGTGGATGCCTGGCGCTGGGGCTGGTAGTGCTCCACGCGGGAGAACTGGCCGCGTCTGTCTGCGGAGGTGGTGGCGGATTTGTAGTAGTTTTCGCCAAGGGGCATGGCTCCGGCGGAGGTGCCGATGACGAAGGGGGTGGTGGGATCCGTGGCAGTGAGCTGGGCGGAGGCGAATGCCTGGGCGGTGGCGTGGAGAACGAGGCGGGTGCCGCGATCCATGCGGGCGGCTTCTCGCGGGGTGAGGTGGTAGGTTTCTCCGTTTTCCGGAAGGGGGGCGATCCCGGCGGTTTTGACTCGTTGGCGGGAGACATCGAAGAAATCGATTTCCCGGAAATGGGTGGTTCCGGCGAGGATGGAGGCGGTGTGTTCTGCTTCGTCGCTACCCATCGGGGAGATCATGCCCATGCCGGTGATGAACACGCGGTGGTGAGTGGTGGGCTGTAGGTGGGACATTTCGGCGGGATTCTTGTTAGAAACGATTCTTCAAGAAAAGCCTTATGCGAGGTCTTGGCAAGTCGTTTGGTAGTGTTTAAAAGGTTGGGACATGTTGATGGATGCTTGGGATGAGGTGGTTGCGCGGAAGGGTGATGAGGTTGCTTTCTGGTCGCCCAGGCATCCGCAGGGGGTGACCTTTGAGGAGATCGAGAGGATGGCGGGGAAGGTGGATGTGCGTGGTGAGTATGTTAGGGCGGTAGGTAGCTCGATGGATTTCTTCCCAACGCTGATCGCGGCATGGCGGGCTGGGAAGCCGGCTTTGTTGTTGGAAAACATTTGCAGCAGGGTGCGGCCTATCGTTTCTGAAATCCCTGCGGGGACGGTTCTGATCAAGCAGACGTGTGGGGCTTGTGGGATCGAGAGGAGTTTGTTTTTTGATGACGCTGCGGTTTTTTCCGAAGGGATGCGGAATGTGGCAGGGCTGGGTTTGCATGAAGGACGGAGGGGGATGGCGGCGATTTCGTTGGCGCATTCGTATGGGTTCGGGTGTCTGGCGCTGCCTTTGGTGCTGGCGGGGATTCCGCTGGATATCGTGGACGGGCCTCTGCCGATGCTGATGAACAGTGCGCTGGAGCGGGGCGGTGAAATTTTTCTGCCCGGGGTGCCTGCGATCTGGAAGACGTGGTGGCAGACCGGGGTTGCGAAAAGTTCCGGGATTTCACTGGGGCTGTGCGCGGGTTCTCCGCTTTCTCTGGAGCTGGAAGGAAGGATCCTTGAGGAGTGCGGGCTGAAGGTGAGGAACTTTTACGGGACGAGTGAGACGGGGGCGATTTCCTATGACGATTCGGAAGTGGTGAGAACAGAGGCCAGGTTTGTGGGGAAATTGTTGCCGGGGGTGGAAGCTGGGCGGGATGGCTCCGGGCGGGTGGTGGTGACGAGCGACTCGATGGCGATGGGTGCGGATACAGAGGCGTGGGAGGGTGAGTTTTCCGGGGAAAGCTACCGGACGCTGGATGAGGGGGATGTGCGTGAGGAGGGTGTTTTCCTGGATCAATGTGTGGGTGGTGCGATCAATGTGGCGGGGAGAAAGGTGAGTCCGGCGCGGGTACAGGGGATGCTGGAAGGCTTGGCGGGAGTGAGGGCTGCCCTTGTGGAGCGTGGCCTGAGTCGGGATTTTGAGAGGTTCGAGGAGATCCGGGTGGTGGTAAAGGTGGCGAAGGGGTGTGAGAAGAAGGTTCTAAGGGAGGAGCTGAGACAGAAGCTGGAAAGCTGGGAAATGCCCAGGCAGTGGGTGGTGGAGATTGTTTAGGTGATTTGTGGAAAAACGGTAAACTTTTTGATCATTTCCCCATTGACACCAGAAATCGTGCTGCATAAGTTCCGCGCCCCTTCGGGAGGGCGCATCGTCGCGCCTTTCCGCTAGGCTTCCCCGTTAACAAGATGAAGACATTTTCCGCCAAGCCAACTGAAGTCGACCGCAAATGGTATGTGATCGACGCCAAAGGCAAAGTCCTCGGCCAAGTAGCCGTGGAAGCCGCACGCCTTCTCCGTGGCAAGAACAAGCCGACTTTCACCAGCCATGTTGACACCGGCGATTTCGTTGTCGTGATCAATGCGGATCAAGTCGTTCTTTCCGGAAACAAAGAGACTGACAAGATCTACACCCGTTTCTCCGGTTACGTCGGCGGTAAGAAAGTCGAGACTCCTAAGAAAATGCGTATCCGCCGCCCGGAACTTATGGTCGAGAAAGCAGTCTGGGGAATGATTCCCAAGACCCGCCTCGGACGCCAGCAGTTCGGCAAACTCAAAGCCTACGCAGGTGAAAGCCACCCGCACGAAGCACAGAACCCAACGGTTCACGAAGTACGCTAATTCTAATTTTTAAATATCATGCCAGCTACCGCTACACAAAGCTCCACAGGTCGTCGCAAGACCGCAGTCGCCCGCGTTTGGGTTGCCGAAGGAACCGGAAAAGTGACCATCAACGGTCTTTCTTTCGAAGATTACCTTCCAACACTTGATCTTCAAAATTCCGTCATCGCTCCATTCCAGACGGTGAACATGGTCAACAAGTATGATGTGAAAGTCATCGTCAAAGGTGGTGGCAAGCACGCCCAAGCGGTTGCAATCCGTCACGCGATCTCCCGTTCACTTACTCAGTTTGACCCGGAAAACCGCAAGCTGATCAAGCCGGAAGGTTTCCTCACACGCGACCCGCGTATGAAAGAGCGTAAGAAGCCAGGTCAGCCAGGTGCACGCGCCCGCTTCCAGTTCTCCAAGCGTTAATCTTCGGAGAAGATATTTTACAAAGAAGCCGCATCGAAAGATGCGGCTTCTTTGTGTTTGAGAGGTTTGTGTATTAATGAATATGAAATCAACCCGCGTAAGTCCCGCGGATGGGGTAGTCATTTTCCTGAATCCATTCGACGGATTCCACCAGTTCCTTGAGATCGGCACGGTTGAAAGGGGTGTTGGAAATCTCGATGAGCTGTAATTTGCCGTCTGAATTCAGCGAGAAGGTTGCTGGCTCCGCGAAAGGGCGGTCAGTCTCTTCCGGGCGGCGTGGCTCGGAGATGTAGAGTTCCAGTTGCTTCATTTCTTCAGTTGATAGGTCATAGGCCACTGGAATGGTGATGCCTGTTTCTTCTGTCATCTTTTCGGTTTTTTCCAAGGGGTCGCCGGATACGGCGAGTAGCTCGACTCCGAATTTTTCGAAATCGCCTTTCAGCTCTTCCATTCTTGCCAGGTATTCCTTGCAGATCGGGCAGTGCATTCCCCGGTAGATCGTTACGATTTGCCAGTTTCCAAGTGTTTTATCGACATGCTAGACCAGTTTTGGAGGCGATCTGGCGGAATGATGCCTGGCTGGCCGGGCCAGTGCCTATTGGGTAGATTTACCGGGAAACACAAACAACGTGTTTTCCCGCGCAACTATGTAGTGGAAAAGGTGTTTCAGTTGCCTAGGATTAATAAATTATGAATACGAAACTTTTGGTTCCGGGTATCGCATTGGCGATTGGTTTGGGTGTTGGAATCGGCATCGGGAAGAGCGGCGGGGCGAAAGAGTCAGTTGCGGATGCGACTGAGCTTGAAATACGGACGAACAGGATGGAGCGGGTTGGGTCGGATGGAGTCGCGGATGCGGATCGGAAAAAGAAGGCGCGGAGCGTGGATGAAATCTACAGGACGCCCGGGGCGAATGCCCGAATTCAGGGATTGCTGGATTACTACTCGAACCTGGGAGCCGAAGAGTTCGAAGGCGAAGCGGAGAAACTCGATGAGCTGCCTTTCAATGAACGGATCCTCGCGTCCGTGCTTTTGTTTGGAAAATGGGCGGAGGTGGATCCGATGGCAGCGATGGCTTTTACGGACACAATGGGATTTGAAGGAGCTTTGGTGAGGCCAACGGTTTTGCAGGGTTGGGCTAGTACTGATCCGGTGAACGCGGGGAAGTATTACACCGAGAATGCGTCACAATTCGCGATGATGGATGTGATGAACAACCGCGGAGGCCGTGGTGGTCAGGGTGGGCAAGGTGCGGGGGAGATCATCGCAAGCGAGTGGGCGAAGCTGGATCCCAAGGGTGCGATGGAATGGGCGGCCGGGCTTTCCAACAACAGTGTGAAAACCATGACTTCAGTAATTTCCGAGGTGGCGAAGAGCGATCCCTCAAAGGCGGCGGAGATGGTGATGGATATGGAAGAAGGTTCGCGTGGGCGGGCTTACGATACGATTGCGAAGCAGTGGGGCGCGGACAACTTCACGGAGGCGATGGCCTGGGCTGGAGGGCTTCCGGAGGCGAGCAGGGGGGAGGCAATGGCTGCGGCTATCGAGGGTCTTGCGCAGAAGAGTCCTGAACTTGCGGCGAGTGAAATCATCAAGTTGACCGACGCGAAGGCGGTGGCTGATGCCATGCCGACGATTGCCAGGAACTATGCGCGTCTTGACCCGGTGGGTTCGATGGACTGGCTGAACAGTGTCGACAATGATGAGGCGAAAGAAGATTCGATGCGTGAGGTGATGCCGATCTGGGTTTCCGCCGACAGTGGGGCTGCACTAGCTTTCGTTCAGTCGCAAAGCTCGCCTGATGTGAAGGACAGGGCGGCACGGTCATATATTTTCAGCAACAATTCCGCATCAGCTTCCGAACTGGCCGAAGTGGCCACGCTGATCAGCGACGAAGATGACCAGAGGAGGACTTCTGGAATGATCGCGGCGAAATGGATGCAAGAAGACCAGAAGGCGGCCACGGAATATATCAATGGCAACGATGTGTTCTCGGATGACGCGAAGGAAAGGCTGATCAGTGGCCGAGGTTTCGACCGTGGACGCGGCGGCCCGAGAGGGAGAAGGTAGGCTTTTTCCGGGGTCTAGGCGGCGCTGGCCGGTGCCTGGATCAGGAGGCAGTCCTCGAGGAAAGGCTGGAGGGCGTGCATGAGAGCGGAGCCGGCGACTTTGAAGCGGTCTCTGAAATGCTCCTCGATGCGCTTTAGGGAAAATTCCAAGTCGGCTAGGATGAGCTCGTTCGGGCGGCCACGGACGATGGCTACCAGAATGGTGAATTCTCCGGACTCCGCGATGACATTCCGGCCATCCGCTTTCTCCAGGGAGCGGCGGATTTGCCCGTTTTCATTGCGGATCTGAAGGGCGATTCGTTTCGCGGATGCGTTGACACGCTTGGCGGTGGAATGGCGGGCAGGATCACAGCTCGCGAAGGAGACGAGGGCGAGGGTGGAGGCATCGAGAAGGTAGACTTCCTCGATCTGGAAGCGGTTGGTTTTCTCGAACAGGACGTCCTCATATGTCTGGCTGGAAAACAGAGCCTGTAGTCGCCAGACGGATCGATCCATGAAGCCGGGGGGCTGGAAGGGGCGGTTTGACGGACTGTATTCGGCTAGTGCGCGGCGGACTGTGGCACGGAGCATGGGCTCCAGCATGGCGTCGACATTCGGTTTTTCGTTCGTGAAGACCACATCCCGGATGGCGGTTTGGACGATGGGGGCGAATGCGGTGGCCAGGTCTTCATCGGTGAAGTCCGGGGCTGCTTTGAACGGGCTCTCGACTGGGGGAGGCGTTGATTGCGATTTTGCGTGCTGCTGGACGGTCTTCTTTTTCTCCGGGACGGATGGGAGAAAGATTTCCGGCATTATTGTCACCTTGGGCTGTGGTGGTTTTGGTGGAGAAGGAATCGCTTTGATCGGTGCCTGGACTGGGCGGGAGAAATTGTCTTTCGCCTGTTGCTGAGGCTTTGGAACCGCGGGTATTGCGATCACGGGTGAAAACAATTTTTCCCGTGGTTGAGACCCGGCAACGGGTAAGGAGGTGTTCACGAGAGTGCGGGGAAGAGGCGCGTTTCCGACCACGGGGGCGGCGGAAGGGAGCGGGCTCAGCGATCGCGGGTTCATGCCTTCGGATGGGTGGCAGTAGAAAATGCGGCCGCGCTTTCGGCGAGTGTATTGGCGGCGCTGGCGATTCGGTTGAAGCGGTCTTCCATGTTGTCCGGAACTTTTGATTCGAGGCCTGAGATTCTTTGATCAAGCTCGTCGCGCATTGAATTGAGTTCCGTTTTCACATGAGCGAGGACTTTCTGATCGCGCTCCTGAAGATGGGACTGAAGGGATTTCTGCCAGTCGGCGAGCCATGTGCCGAGTTTGCGCTCGAGGTTTTCAACGGCCGGGAGGGCGACATTCGCAGCGGCCTTTTCGCGGGCGATTTCCTGGATCTGGGTGGCGAGCCGCTGTGCTTCCTCGCGATGCATGGTGGTGACCTGGAGGGTGTCCTCGCGAGTGTTCTCCATGCGCTGAAGGTGATTCTGCAGTGCTTCGACTTTTGCTTCCGTGATCAGGAGGCGGTCTTCGAAGAGTGGCTGATCAAGGGCTGGCGGGGCGGAAACGGCAGGGGATGACTCAAGGCGGGCTACGCGGCCTTCGAGACGTTCCAGGTGGCGGCCTACGATGATTTCGCGGATTCGCTCTACCGTTTGTGACGGATTAAGGGTGGGTGGTGTGGGTGACATGGCAAGCTCTGCGTAAGGGGGTGATTCCGAAGGGTGAAACGGAACGCGGCTGAGATAGCTGACGAATGTTCTATCCGAAGCTATCTGCCATTGTAAACAGATTCCCTCCTCCTTCGCTTTTGCGGATATTCAGGAAGTGTATACCGACACCGGACCAACGCCATTTCCCTGGACGGAACGGAGTTTCTCAACGGCAGCTCTTACTTTCGAGGCGGCCTCGGAGGCTTCCTGAAGTGTGTTCAAACGGGAAAAGCTGAAGCGCAGACTGGTTTTCGCACGGGCGGGGGTGATGCCCATGGCGAGCTGGACGTGGGAGGGCTGCTGTTTCCCGGACATGCAGGCAGAGCCGGCGGAGCAAGCGACACCGGCATTGTCGAGAAGGATGAGGAGGCCGGCGGAGTCGCAGGCATCGAATGAGATGTGGGTGGTGTTCGGAAGACGGTGTGTGTGGTCGCCGTTTCTGATGGTTCCGGGAACCTCGCTCAGGACGATGTCTTCGAAAGTGTTCCTGATTTCGGAAATCTGATCGGGGATTCCGGATTGGAGGGCTTGTTTTGCCAGTCTGGCAGCCTCTCCCATGGCGACGATTGCGGCTGTGTTTTCAGTGCCACTGCGGCGGCCGTTTTCCTGTCCGCCGCCGAGAAGATAGGGGGCGAAGCCGAGGTTTTTCCTGATGTAAAGCGCGCCGATGCCGCGCGGGCCGTGGAGCTTGTGTGCCGAGAGCGAGAGCATGTCGACGGCTGTTTCACGGACGTTCAGAGGGATTTTTCCTACGGCCTGGACCGCATCGGTGTGAATGGGAAGTCCGTGCTCCTTGGCTTTTTCAACGATCTCACTGACGGGTTGGATGACTCCTGTTTCGTTGTTGGCCCACATGACGGACAGGTATGAGGCTTCTGAAAGGAGCTTGGTGAGTGTCGTGGGGTTGATCCTGCCGTTTGCTGTGACCGGGATTTCCGCGTTGGGGCGGAGGCGTGACTCGACGAAGCGCAGGACGGCGCTGTGCTCGATGGCGGAGACGGTCGCATTGCCTTTCCCGACAAGGGTGTCGAGGGAATGGAGGGCGGTGTTGACACTTTCGGTTCCGGAGCCGGTGAAAACGATTTCCTCCGGTTCGGCTCCGATGAGGTCTGCGACCTGGGCGCGCGCGGAATCGATGGCTTTGCGGGCGAGTTTCGCGTTTTTGTAGATTCCCGAGGGGTTTGCGTGGTTGCCAGTGAGCCACGGGAGCATGGCATCGAGCACTTCCGGCAGGATGGCGGTGGTGGCGTTTGCGTCCAGATCGATCACGGGAAGGGGAGTTTGCGATTGGTGCGGGGAAACACAATGCGGAATCGCAGGAGTTAGAATCCCTGGGAGAGGGCGATGATTTTCTCGACCCAGCGATGTGTGTCCTGCGCCCATGTCGCGGCCGTGCCAGACCATGAATAGGCAAAGCTGCGGATGCTATCAACCGGTGAGGGGGCTGCGAAGCAGAGGAGGGTGATAAGGACGACGAGGTTTCCGAAGTAAATGAGGACGAGGGAGAGAAAGGTGCCATTGTCCTGAAGATCCGGTTGGTCGCGGGGGATCATCCACAGCGTCCAGGCGAGATGGAATGTCCATGTGGCGCCGATTACACCGTAAAACACGAGGTTTCCGGTATGGGTGATTTCAAACGGCAAACTTGCGGCGACGTAAATGATGACGGCGATTATTGTCCAAAAGGGGACGAAGTAGGGAGATAGTGCGATGACCCAGTTGGTCTTGTTGGTGGTGACGTGGCCACCGGTGGAGCTCCACTCGATGTCAAGAACCCTGCCGCCGAAGCATTTCACGAAAGCGGCGTGCGTGAGCTCGTGGCCGAAGACATAGAGGTAGAGGAAAAAGGACTTTGCCAGTCCTGACCAGAACCAGCCGAGCATGAGGATGGCTCCGACGATGAAATACCAGAACTGCGAGCTTTGCCAGAAGCCTTGCTTGACGGTTGCGTGGGAAAAGCTGGTGAGAAATGTCCAGGAGGTGACCCAACAGAAAGGAAGGAGAAAGAGGGCTAGAAAGAAGCGGAGGATTTTTCCGGAGAATGGCTGAAAGTCTTCATCCTCGTCGATATCATCGATTGCCACCGAGGCCCAGACCGATTTGGTGGCTCTGCTGTTCAGGCGGCGGTTGGTCTTTTCATGGCTGCGTTTCTTCACATGGCGCAGGAAGTCCACCCCGGAAGTGGGGCGGGTCTTTTTTTTGTTGCCGCGTGGTTTGGCGGGCGTTTTGCCTTTCCGTCGTGTCATCGGTGGGTCTGAACGGAAATATATTTAGGAAAGATTAATTAATCAAGCGTGTGATTTGGTTCCCAGTGATCCGGACACAAAAAACCCCGCGCTCTTTCGAGCGCGGGAAAACAAAGTCCATGAAAGGACAAACAAAAAATTAAAGGCGGCGACAAGATACGAATCCGAGTGCGCAAAGCACTGCGGATACTGTGGTGCCACTGCTGCCGATGTTCGTTCAGGCAGTGGCCGCCATGATGACGCCATTCAGGGTGCAGGCTAGCTTCACCGGGTTCGTAAAGTTTGTTGCTTCCGAGAGGTGTATTAGTGAGACCTATCCGAAGAGAGGAAAGGTCATAGCGACGACAAGGCCTGCCGCCAGGATGATCAGTATTTTCATAGGGTGGGGGGGAGTTGGGGGGGAGCGGGAAGAGTGCCATGCACTTCGCCCGAAAAGCGGATACCGATTTCCAGCTAATTTCTCAAGAGAAATAATATGTAAACCAATCAATAATGCTTACTGAAAATAAGTTCCAGGGGATTCCTGAACCCTTTGTCTTGGTGGTGCTTTAGGTGCTATTGATTGAAAATGACGCCTATTTTTCAAGATTAATGCAATCTTGGAGGAGTTGGATATATAGATGTTCCGGGACTTCGAATCCGCCGAAAGTGGCGAGATGATCTGTGAGCCATTGCGTGTCCAGCAGTGTGAAATCCTTATTCCGGAGGTGGTCCACGAGAGCGACAAGAGCGATTTTCGAGGCATCCGTCTTGCGGGTGAACATGCTCTCTCCGAAGAAGGCCTTGCCGAGTGATACTCCGTACAGGCCGCCCTGAAGACCTTCTTCATCCCAACACTCCACGGAGTGGGCGTGACCGTTTTCATGGAGTGTACAGTAGCTTTCCAGGATGACCGGATCGATCCATGTTTCTTCCCGGGAGGCGCAGCCGAGCATGACTTCCCGGAAGGCGGTGTTGATGCGGATCTCGAAAGGTTTTTTCCGGAGGGCTTTTTTCAGGCCACGGGGGATATGGAAGCGCTCGTCGAGAGGGATGATTCCTCGCAATGACGGGGAAACCCAGACGATTTCGCCATTTTCCGCCATGGGAAACATGCCTTGGGAGTAGGCGTTGAGCAGGATTTCAGGCGGGATTATTTTGGCGGCCACGGTAGAGGGAGCTAACTGGGGTTTGGCTCGTAGGAGAGCCAGTCATCGCCGGGTAGCGGGGTGGTGCCTTCTAGACTGCCGATCCATTCCCAGACGTAGGCTTCCGTGGTTTCTCCGGATTCCAAGTGCACAGGGACGCTGATCCGGTGGTATTCACGGGGTTCAGTGGCGTCAGGGGTAATGCCTTCGAATTCATCAAGTGCGGCAAGGTGCCTCTTGCTGACTTTGTAGAACTCTCCCTTCACAAATGTTTCTCCGCCGCAGACCAGGGCGGGATACCAGGTGATTCTGTGGATCTTTCCGCTGATTTTTCCTTCACCTATGAAATCCGCGCCCGACATGCGGAAGTGGTTGGACCCACCCTTCCGCAAGGTGCCGTAGACAAAGACCGGCTCGGTGTTCATTTCTGTATTTTCCGTGAAAGCTCATCATCGAGCACAAGGCGGAGATCGTCCATTCCCTGACCGGTATCTGCGGAAATTGCGACGATATCGACTTTCGGGAAACGGTTTCTGAAATTGGTAAGATTTTCCTCGGAGCCTTCCATGTCCATTTTGTTGGCGATGACTTTCCAAGGGAACTTGGCGAGGTCTTCATCGTACTCCTTCACTTCCTGGCGAAGGATCTGGAGATCGCTGATGGGATCGCGGCCTTCGCTGCCGGCCATATCCACTACGAAGAGGAGGACACGGCAGCGGGTGATGTGGCGGAGGAACTCGTGGCCGAGGCCGCGGTTTTCATGTGCGCCTTCGATGATACCCGGGATATCCGCGATGGTGCAGCGCCTGAAGCCACCGAATTCGACGACACCGATCATGGGCTGGAGTGTGGTGAACGGGTATGAGCCGATCTTTGGCTGTGCTTTGGAAAGTTTTCCGAGAAGGGTGGATTTCCCGGCATTCGGGAAGCCGACTAGGCCGGCGTCTGCGATGCGCCGTAGCTCTAGGTAGTAGATTCCCTGGTCGCCCGGTGTCCCGAGGGTGTTCTCCATCGGGGTCTGGTTGGTGGCTGTACGGAATTTGAAATTTCCTTCTCCGGGGATGCCACCTTCGCAGAGTTTGAATGTCTGGCCGGTCTCGGTGAGATCGGCGATAGGGTCGAGATCGATGCCTTCGTCTCCGCGCTCCATCTCCACGGCTTCCTGCACGGTGCCTGCGGTGGTGCGGTAGACGACGGTCCCCGGAGGAACCTTGCCGATCTTGTCCTTGCCGCCTTTGCCGGTCTTTTTGTGCTTGGTGCCGTTTTTTCCGTCCTCCGCGATGAGCTTCGGATCGTAATGGTATTGGCGGAGGGTATCCACGGAGTCATCGACAACTAGAATGACGTCGCCGCCATGTCCGCCATCGCCTCCATCGGGGCCGCCGCGTGGGACGAATTTCTCGCGGCGAAATGAGACAGCGCCGTCTCCGCCGTCGCCGGCTTTCGCCAGAATCCTGATGTGATCGATGAACATTGGGAGAGGTTTCGGTTTTCCGGGGGGAAAGGTCAACGCCAATGCGCGGGTTCCATGAGAAGCTGGCAGAGGTGCGGGTGTTTTTGCGTGCGGTACGGGTCAGATGGCAAGTGCCGGGAACTTCGGCAGGTTTCTCCGTTCCAGGGCTGAGATATCTTGGTGGAGACCGGGGGCGAAAACTTTTTTTATAAATTTATACTTGATATCAGGCTTCATTTGGTATTTATCAAATACGTTCAGGCGTTCAAAACGTCTCCAGCTCACTATTTCGGAAGCTGGTTTTTACCCCCTCCCCCATTTATTGAAATGAAAATTCCATACAACCTGATTGCGCTTTTTGCTGCGACGATGTCACTCCCACAGCTTTCGGCGCAAACGCTTTCCACGGCATCAATCAGTGGATCTGACACAACTATTTACACGCCGGACATCTCTGGTGAGCTTTCCGTGACTCCGGGGGCTGCTCTGACTTCCGTGCTGCAGGGAACGGCTTCTTCCGCCGGTGGAAACGTGGAGCTGTTTGCATCGAGTGACTCGGCAGTGAATCCTGCTTCGGGCGGGGTGTTCGCCACGGCTACACCGACGGTGCTGACTGCAGGTTTTGACAATTCCCAGAGTGTCTCGGTGCGCAGTCTGAACGGCGCGGACTGGTTTACGACTACCGGGGGAGGATACGATACCACTTATGGGCAGCTGAACCTGGCCAACAGCTGGTATGGTGATTTTGTCACTGCAGTTACTGCGCAAAGCGCGACAGCCGGCGGGGTGCTTGCGTCTGACCTTGAGGGCTTTTTCAATACTTTCCGTGACAACGGGGGCTTCGCGCAAATATCCGATCCGAATGTGAGCTATGTCCAGCTCTCGGGCAATCAGGTGACGGTGGGGCTGGGTGGGTTCCTTGATGCGAGCAATCGGATTGCGGAATTGCTGGATGTGGATGCCGCAACCTTCAGTTCTTATTTTGCCGACGGTCTCCAAGTGAGTGAGGTTGCGATCGTGGAAGGGGATGCTCTCTATGCGTTCTCTGCTGTGGACAGTGGTGTGTTCCTCGATGACGCGGCGGATAGCCCGGGGGTTCGTTCCGATTCAGATTCTTACACTGGGACTTACGAGGTGACAACTACGGCGGTGCCGGAGCCCTCATCGGCTTTGTTGGTTCTTCTTGGCACGGTTTCCATGGCCATGCGTCGCAAACGCTAGGCCTGAAAGGCAGTTCTTCTTAAAGGCTGGTGGAGACGAGGGAAGTGATTTCCCTGGTTACGAGTTTCCCTTTGATAAACCGTGATTTTTCCTCTTTGACGATTCCGACACCGGGTGCGAACCAGGTCTTCGTTAGGACTTCGATGCCTGTGATCTCGTTGTCGTTGAGGAGGAGTAGGACGGCCGGATAGTCACCGGCGGGTACGCTGACGGTTTCGTGGGCTATGACCTTGAGCTGGCGGCCGGATTTGCCACCGGGAGTCTGAAAATTCCCGATGATCTGGCCTTGTGAGGCGGATGCGACAAAGAATGGGATTGGCTGTGGGTTCCAAACCGGGGCTGGCATTCCGCTATCCGGGCGAAAGTAACCAAGCGACATGATACGATCCGGAAAAATCTCCACGAGTTCCTGGACGGTCGGAATTCCACCGGTGCCTGTGACCTGAAAGGCTTCCACCGGCTCCTGGCGTCCCTCGAAATGGATTTTTCCCAGATACTCCCTGCGGAGGGTCTGGATGTCGCTTTTGGCGGGGGAGTCGTCGTGGAGTATTCCGGCAGGAACGGATCTTTCCACGCTGTAGTTCCAGAAGTCGCCGGGGGAGACGCTGAGGACGGGTGGCTGGGTTTCGGTTTCTGCAAGATTCTGGCTGGTATCAGGTTTCCTGCAGCCAACGGTGGAAGCCACGAGCATGGCGATGAGAAGGGGGGTGGATCTCCTGGCGGACATTGGGATGGGGGATAGTTGCGTGGTGGCTGGGTGCGGTGAGGAAAACCGCACGGTGTCCCTGACTGCAAGTGAGCGTGGGAATGTTGTTTATGGAAAGTGAAAATTAACCTTGGACGTTTCGGCTGGGTGTTTCTAGGGTGCTGCGCACCGAGACTTCTCATTATGCCAAGCAAAGATTTTACGATTCAAAACAAACTGGGTATTCATGCCCGCCCGGCCGCACAATTCGTGAAGCTGGCGAACCGCTTTCAATCCGACATTACTGTGGAAAAGGATGGAGAGGAAGTGGACGGGAAGAGTATCATGGGTCTGATGATGCTGGCAGCCGGTCACGGTTCTGTGATCGTGGTGAGGGCGGAAGGTGAGGATCAGGACGCGGCGCTTGAGGCGATTGGCGATCTGGTGTCGAGGAAGTTCGAGGAGGAGTGATTTTTTCAGAAGAAGTTTTTTATGTCGAAAATAACGATTTTGTCCGGTGATGGCATCGGCCCGGAGGTGATGGAGCAAGCGTTGCGCGTGCTGGATGCAGTGGAGGAGAAGTTTGGTTTTGCGGTTTCGCACTCCGAGTATCTGGTGGGGGGAGCGGCTATTGACGATGGCGGGCATCCTCTTCCTGAGGCTACTGTGAAGGCAAGCGAGGAGGCGGATGCGATTTTGTTCGGCTCCGTTGGTGGGCCGAAGTGGGAAAACCTTCCACCGGACATCCAGCCGGAGCGCGGTGCTTTGCTGCCGTTGCGGAAGCATTTTGGATTGTTCGCGAATCTCAGGCCTGGAGTTTGTCTTCCGGCGCTGACAGACGCATCGCCGGTGAAGCAGGAGCTGATCGCCGATGGGTTTGACGTGCTTTGTGTGCGGGAGCTTACCGGTGGTATTTACTTTGGCGCGCCGAAGGGCAGGCATGAGGAAAACGGCGAGCCGGTGGCGCTGGATACGATGATTTACAAGAAGAGCGAGATCGAGCGTATCGCGCGGATCGCCTTCAATGCGGCTATGGGGCGGAAGAAGCAGCTTCTCTCCGTGGACAAGGCGAACGTGCTGGCATCCTCCGTATTGTGGCGTGAAACAGTGATCGAGATTTCCAAGGAATTTCCTGAAGTGGAGCTTACACACATGTATGTGGACAATGCTGCGATGCAGCTGATCCGCAGGCCGGGTTCGTTTGACGTGCTGGTCACTGAAAACCTTTTCGGGGACATCCTTTCCGATGAAATGGCGATGATCTCCGGCTCGCTGGGGATGCTTCCATCGGCCTCTCTGGGCAAGCAGAAGGACGACGGGCTTTACTTCGGACTTTACGAGCCATCGGGTGGATCGGCTCCGGATATCGCCGGGCAGGGGATCGCGAACCCGATCGCGCAGGTGCTTTCTCTGGCGATGCTGCTGCGTTTCTCCCTGGGGAAAACGGAAGCTGCCGATGCGGTGGAAGCTGCTGTGGCGAAGGCGATCGCCGATGGATTCCGGACTGGTGATATAGCCACCGGAAAAGAGGGTGAGCGCAAAGTCGGCACCACGGAGATGGGTGACGCGATTCTGGAGAGACTTTGAAACTTTTGAAGGGCATTGGATCCGGGCGGAGCGTTTTTGCTGCGGTTGGCCTGTGCTTTCTTGTCTCCGGGTGTGCTTTCCAGTCGCCGACAGAGTATCTTGAAATCCGATCTCCCGGGACGTGGGCTTCGGCTTCGAGCGGGAATGAAGGGAGGATCTCCACGGGGTGGCTGGATGAATTCAGCGACCAACGAATGAAGCGTGTGGTCTATGAGGCGCTGGAGAATAACCGATCTCTTAAAGCGGCGGCGGCGCAGTTGAGAGCGGCGAAAGAGAATACGATCATTGCGCGTGCTTCCCAATTGCCATCGCTGGATGCGAACACGAGGGGACAGGTCAGGGATGGCTCGCTTATAGGCACTACCGAGAGCTACGGGTTGAATCTCGGGGCATCATGGGAGCCGGATCTCTGGGGGCGTTTGCGCGATCTGACCAAAGCGGCGCAGGCGGACGAGCGGGTGGCGGTGGAGGATTTCCGCGCGGCGCGGCTCTCGCTGGCGGCGAATACGGCCAGTGCGTATGCGAATCTGGTTTCCGCGGAGCAGGAGGTGGATTTGGCGGAATTTACCCTGAAGTCGTTCGACAAGGTTCTGAGCATCATCGAGCGGAACTACAAGTCCACTGGAGAGGGCGCGCTGGACATCCAGTTTGCGAGAACCAACGTCTCCTCCGCGAAGCGTGCCCTTGAAGCGCGGAAGCAGGAGAGGGAGGATGCGGCGAGAACCTTGGAAGTGTTTCTGGGAAGGTATCCGGGTGGAAAAATGCGTGCGACCAATGAGCTGCCGGATCTTCCAAAAAGCATTCCGTCCGGTGTGCCGGCGGGGCTCGTGGAGCGGAGGTCGGATCTTGCGGCAGCGCGCGCGGAGATCTTTGCTTCAGCAAAGCGGGCGGATGCCTCGCGCAAGTCCTTGTTGCCCGATCTTTCTCTGACCGGATCGAGCGGGAGTTCCGGGGCGAGATTTTCCGATCTCACGAACCTCGACTTCCTGGTGAATGCAATCACGGCCAATTTGGATCAGATCGTTTTTGACGGAGGAGCGCAGGCTGCTAGTGCGCGGCAGTTTCTCGCGACAAACGAAAGGCGGGTGGAGGAGTATGCCCAGCTTGCCTTGGAGGCTTTTCAGGAAGTGGAATCCACGCTGGCGGCGGAGCGATCCCTGGCGGCACAGGA
>JBPOGC010000280.1:0-2456 GCA_051251795.1 Luteolibacter sp.
TGCCATTCGGGTCGGGTGTCTCATCTTCACATTTTTCCACAAAGACCTGTCGGCGACTCAGGGGACACTTCCTGGATCCGTTCCTAGCGGCCTACAGTCTGGCAGAGTGTTGCGAAGATCCCGGCGTTTGCAGAACCGGTTTGATCCGCATCTGGCTTTGGGAGGGGACTACAGGACTCCGACGAAGTGAATTGAGAATTTTCGTAAAAATCGAAGTTCGATCCCTCGACAATTTTCAAATCCGTACTACTCTAAGAGAGTCATGTTTCTTCCCGCGTTTCACGATCTTCTTAAACCCCAGTGGCTTGCGGCTCTTTCCGAGCTGAAAGTTTCCGGTGGGATGGCGATCAGTGACCTTTCCAAGAAGCTGGGCACCAGTTACATGACGGTGAAGCAGCATTGCGAGGATCTCACAAAGCTGGGTTATCTGGACAGGACGAGAGTGCCGAGGACTGAGATCGGGAGGCCGGAAATCTTTTATCGTCTGTCGGGGAAAGCGGATGAGTTGTTTCCTTCGGCTCCGGTGAGTTTTACACTGGAGATGCTGAACCATGTGCGGGAGCTCTTTGGAGACATGGCGCCGGAGAAGCTGATTTTCCAGTATTTCCAGAACCTGGAGGACATTTGGAAAGCGCGCTTGGTGAATGGCTCGACCCTGCTCTACAAGTCGCAGCTTTTTGCGAAGGTAAGGGAAAAGGAGGGTCTGTTCATCCGGCACTCGCATGACCCGGAATCCGGGGAAATCATTCTGAGGGAGTTTCATCATCCGTTGCAAAGTGTTTTCGAGAACTACCCGCGAGCGGTGGCAATGGAACTTCGGGCGATGGAAGTCGCCTTGGGAACACGGGTCAACCGTGTGGAAGTGCCTGGGCTGAACGGGAAGCCAACCCACGTCGAGTTCCGTTTCTAGACACCATTGCGCCCGGCGAATGATGAGGGCGTAAGATAGTTTGAATGCATGCTGTGGAAAGGTAGTCCAAACAGCTGAATACTATTCCTATGAAAATCCCGACCGCATCTGTTTTCCTTCCCATCGTAGTCCTGGGTCTTGCTTCCTGTGAAAAACCGGATCGTGGGCTTGAGGAAAAACTGAGTCAGCTGGAGCGCAGTGCGGTTGATGCGAAGGAGCGCCAGAGGCAGCTTGAAGATGAGATCATGGGACAGCGTATCGCGTCGGAGAGCGAGGCGATCGAGCGGGAAAGAGCGTTGCTGGATCAGGAGCGTCTGGGAATGGAGGGTGAAACATCGCTCCGTGAAGCGGAAGTACAGGCGGCTTTTGAGGCGCGCGAAGCGGAACTGGCGGAACGTGAGAGGGAATATGAGGCACTTCAGCAAGAGCTGGATTTCCGGGAGCAGGAGTTGACCGGATTGGAAAGCGAGCTTGATCAGCGTGGGCTGGAGGTAGCGGGCGTTGATCCGATTCCGACCCTGAGGAGTATGGTGAATTTCAATGATGGAATGCCAACCGGGGACTACGATAATTTTTACCAGTCTCTCGGAGAGTATGGCTCATGGTTCCAGACGGAGACCTATGGCTATGCCTTCCAGCCATCGATCGCGCGGGATGCCTCATGGCGTCCCTACACACGAGGCCGCTGGGCTTTCACCGAGCAGGGCTGGACATGGGTTTCTACCGAGCCTTTCGGTTGGGCATGTTACCACTACGGGCGCTGGGCTCTGCTGGATCGCGTGGGCTGGGTCTGGGTTCCCGGTGATGAATGGGCACCTGCCTGGGTTACCTGGAGGGAAAGCCCTGAGCATATAGGCTGGGCTCCGCTTCCTCCGGAGACACTCGCTTACGCAGACCGCTCATGGGATGCCTCTGTGGAGGTGACTTTCGGGATCGGGAGGAACTGGTTCTCTTTCGTGAGCTACCGGGACTTTGGAAACAATATCCAGCCCCATTGTGTTCCTAACAATCAGTATGGAAGCATTTTCGGGAAAACCCGTAATATCACCCGCTATGAAATCAATGGCCGCCGTGTGTTCGTCGGTGGGCCGAAGTATAGCCATGTATCCAAGGAGATTGGCAGGCCGTTTCCGGTGCATAGATTGAGCGCGAACCTCAGCCCTGAGTTTGATCAAAAGGGTCGCAATTTTCAGCCCCGGTTCGAGGGAAGAAAACTTGAGGTTGTAGCACCCCGTATGGATGCAAAGTGGAACCGTGCATTGCGCCCTGCACAGGTGAGGAGTGATCTAGGGAAGGTTCAGGTATTGCGAGCGATTCCCATCGCTGAGAATATTAGAAAAGATTTCTCTGCCCGCTTGAATCAAGATGTGGTTCAAGCGCGTCAGGAGTATGCCGATATGGGTGGAAGATCCGCCTTTCTAAAAAACCGTGGCGAGCGCTTGGCAAATGGCCGGATGCAAGTCCCTGCCGGTGCTACTGAGCAAAAACAAGCAAGCCGCAACGCTCAGCAGGAGCAAATGCGCAAGCAGGAAGCAGCGAAGAAAGC
>JBPOGC010000281.1:0-2455 GCA_051251795.1 Luteolibacter sp.
ATCCGAGAAGTTTGTTGGCTTCCTTGGAGGTGAAGGATTTCCAAGAATAGAGAATGCTTTCGAGTGGATGATCTGGAGTTGGTTTGAGAATGGCGTGAACATGATTGGGCATTACCGACCAAGTATTCAGATCGTATCTTTCTCCGTCAAAATGCCGGAGGGCTGACTGGACGAGGTTTGCTATTTCCGGCTTACCCAGATGACAATATCCGAAGGTGGCGTTTTCAGCGGTATCGATTACCTGCCGGTGGAGAGCGTTTATTTCCGAACGGATGGCCAGAAGTTCAGGGAGATGGCTACGGGATGAGGTGGTGGATTCGTGATGTTGTAATTTCTTTAGTAGGATTTCCTTCTTTTCTCTGTAGCTGGTGATGGCTGATTGGGGGATGGAGTCCTTGAGTCTGAAAGATACGGCGTAGGTGGCACCGGGGATGCGCCAGTGGGGGAGGTTGGTTGAGTCGTTGCGTTCTAGTTTTGACCAGTCGGGAGGGGTGAAGGCTTGGGTTGGGGGAAGAGAGGGGCTGGAATCCCCTCTGACGGCCTGGGGCTGGAATCCCCAGCTACTTTTTGCGAGGGCTTTGGCGACGGGGATTTCGTGGATGGCGTCTTCTGTGAGGGAGACGCGGATGGTCTCGCCGATGCCGTCCGCGAGGAGGGAGCCGATGCCGATGGCGGATTTGATACGGCCGTCCTCGCCGTCTCCCGCTTCGGTGACGCCGAGGTGGATGGGGTAGTTCCAGTCCGAGCCTTCCGCGTCCAGGCGCGCGACGAGGAGACGGTAGGCCTCGATCATGACTTTGGGGTTGGAGGCCTTCATGGAGAAGACGAAATTGTGGTAGTCGTTGTCGCGGGCGATGCGGGCGAACTCGAGGGCGCTCTCGCACATGCCGAGGGGGGTGTCGCCGTAGCGGTTCATGATACGGTCCGAGAGGGAGCCGTGGTTTGTGCCGATGCGCATGGCGCGGCCGAGGTCTTTGCAGAGGGTGACGAGGGGGATGAACTGGTCGCGGATTTTTTCGAGTTCGGCTTCGTATTGGTCGTCGGAGTATTCGCGGACTTCGAATTTCTTTTTGTCGACGTAGTTGCCGGGGTTCACGCGGATTTTTTCGACCCATTTTGCTGCTTCAAGGGCGGCGTCCGGCTTGAAGTGGATGTCTGCGACGAGGGGGATGTTGCAGCCGGCGGCGCGGACTTCGCGGGAGATGTTCTCGAGGTTCGCGGCGTAGACTTTTGTCTGGGCGGTGACGCGGACGATTTCGCAACCGGCTTCGGCTAGGGCGAGGATTTCGGCAACGCAGGCGGGGGTGTTGCGGGTGTCCGATGTGATCATGGACTGGATGCGGATGGGATTGTCCCCGCCAATGCCGACGTGTCCGACCATGACTTCACGGGTGGGTCTGCGGGTGTGGGAGAGCAGATCCGGGCAGTATTTTAGATCGGTGGTGGACATGGACAGCAGGAGCTTAGACGAGAAATTTTCCGTGGGCAATGGTGGGATGAAGTGCGAGGCTTCTTGGAATGAAGGCTGGAATTTGTGCTTTTCTGAGTTGTGTGGTTCTGACCGTGGGGAGTGATGCGGGGGATTTCATCCGTGTCACGGAGACGGAGGAGGTGGCGAAGCTGCAGACGGCGATTTTCGGCTATGAGAAGGACGGGGTGCGGGTGGATCTGATCGGGGCGATCCATATCGGGGACAAACGGTATTATGAGTTTCTGAACAAGTATTTTACGAATTACGAGGTGTTGTTGTTCGAGATGGTGGGAGGGGAGAATTTGGGTGGCGGGAAGAAGCCGGCGGCTGTGGAGGAGAAGGCGGGGAATCTGGATTTCCTGAGGAAAATGTATGAGGGACTGGAGAAGGGTCTGGGACTAGCGGGGCAGGGGAAGGTGGTGGATTATTTCGCGGATAATTTTGTCCATGCGGATCTGACGATGGAGGAGTTCCAGACGATGCAGGAGGAAAAGGGAGAGTCTCTGCTGGGATTTATGATTCAGGCGGGGATGGCGGGGGAGAAACCTGAGAGGCAGCCGAATTCGCTGCGGATGTTGCAGGGCCTGATTGGGGGGAGGAAGGATCTATTGAAGCTGGAGATGATGAAGACGATGGAGGGCGGGGATACTCAGATCGGGTCGCTGGTGGGGGAGAATGTGATAATCTCAGAGAGAAACGCGAGGTGTATGGAGGTAATGGACGGGGAGATAGGGGAAGGGAGGAAGAAAATCGGCATTTTTTATGGGGCGGCGCATTTTCCGGATATGGAGAAGAGGCTGGAAGCGAGGGGGTTTAAACTGGTTTCCAAGAAGTGGCTGACGGCTTGGTGGGTTAGGAAAGGGTAGTCTTTCTGACTATGGCTTTGTGTTTTAAAACCAAGAATTCTACGAATCGAACAAATCTATTTTCTGGGGTTGTTGGGGGAAAGAATTTTTAACCACGGAATACACGGAATACACGGAA
>JBPOGC010000282.1:0-2412 GCA_051251795.1 Luteolibacter sp.
AGCCCGCCAGCAACAAGAGCAAATACAGAAGCAACGCGCGGCGCAAGACGCTCAAGCAAGAGCTGCAAAGCAAAAGCAAGAAGCTGTGAAGAAGGCAGCGCAGGAAGCTCAAGCCAAAGCTGCCCGCCAGCAGAAAAACAAAAAGCAGTGACCGGCGAGAGCCAATCAAGCTGTTATTTCATATAACAAGTAAGCCGTGTGCTTCGGACGAACCGGGAACCGGAAATCTCTCCTGGTGGACTAGGTTTGTGTTTCCCGCAGGGAGCCGAGGTGCGCTTTGAGAAGTTTGTAAAAAATGACGTCAGCCTGGTTTTCCGAGGCGATGAGATCCTTTGTTTGTTGTTTGATCGCATCGAGAGGTGTGCGGTCTTTGGTGACGTTTGCTGGCTTTTCCGGAATGCGGCTTTTGCGGAGGTTGCATTGGCTTGCCAGGCTTTCCATGAAGCTGTCCATATGATCGAGCGTCTGGATGAGGTCATAGGACTCGACTACGCGATCCAATGCGTCTTTGGCTGAGGCTTCCGGCTTATCGATGACCGTTTTCGGCTCACAGTCTAGGATATGGCAGGTGTAGAAGTTTCCAAGCTCATTGGAGATGCCGGAGGTGGCGTAGTCCTCCAATGACATCTCCTGGGTCTGGACTGCTTTATGAAGATGATGCTCGGGTCTGCGTTTCACATAATGGTAATGGGATACGATACGGTCTATGGGATCGCGGAACATGACCGCTTTGAAGAAAGTTTCCGGGAGTAGTTGCTCAATGTGATGGGCTCCATGGCCGAGAATGAGCCGCAGGCTGGAGCGGTGCTCTTCTGTCAGTGAGAGAAATTCATCGACGATCATTTGTCGCGAGCCACCCTTGAATTCCCATGTTTGCTCTCTGGGGTATTGGCTGAAAAGGAACTCCCGAACCGTGCTGCCAGCACACTTCGGGATGTGATCGAAGAGTAAGGGTCGTGTGTCTCCGTGGAGTAGTATACGGATTTTTTTTGAAATGAATTTCAGATTCATACTAAACGGAATGGTGCGGAAATTTCGAGCCAAGGGGTGGCGGTCGCCTGTGTGGCGCAGCGAAGGGCGATGTGGGGGTGGCCGATATCCGCGAGGCAATCAGTGAAGATGGATGTGATTTTTTCCGGGCAATTGCAGTCGCTGCTGAGATGGCCGAAGACGATCCGGGACATCTCCGGGTGGGCTATTTCCCGGACAAGCTCACGTGCCTGGAGGTTGGAAAGGTGGCCGTGGCGGGAGGAGATGCGTTGCTTGATGGACCAGGGGCGCTTCGTGTCCTGTTCCAGGAGTTCGTCGTCATAGTTTGCCTCCAGGAATAGGGCGGAGAGATTTTTCAGCCGGGCGATCATGCCGGAGGTGACCTGACCTGCATCGGAGACGAGTCCGAAGCGGTGGTGGGCGTTTGCTATGACGTAGGCTACGGGATCGACGGCATCGTGTTGGATGGAAAAGGACTGGATGTTTAAGTGGTCTATGCTGAATTCCTGGCCGGCCTCGAAGGTGCTCCAGGTATCGTTTTCCAATCCTTGTTCGCGGACTACGTGGGCGGTATCGCGGGTGGCGAAGATTTTGGTGGGGTGCTTTTTCAGGAAATTTTTCAAGCCGCGGATGTGGTCGCCATGCTCGTGGGTGAGGAGGATGCCGGAGAGTGTGGCCGGGTCTATGCCGCGCTGAGCCAGGCGAAGGCAGAGTTGCTTCGCGGAGAGGCCGGCATCGACGAGGATGCGGGTGGAGCCGCACTCGAGGATGGTAGCATTTCCGGAAGATCCGGAGCCTAGGACGGAGAAGCGCATGGTGAAGTTACTATTGCCGAGTGATCAGTCTGAAATGCATGTTTGGAATTTATAGTTTCAGAAGCTGATAGGTGTCCTTGCCGTCTTTCATTTGCCAGCCTTTTTGTGAGAGTTCGTCGCGGAGTTTGTCGGAGGCGGTCCAGTCCTTGTTGGTGCGGGCTGCCCAGCGGGTTTCGGCGAGTTGTTGGATTTCTGTGGGGACTTCTGTTTTTTCCTCTTTGATCTCCGGGAGGGTGATTCCAAGGGCTTTTAGGATTCGGTTCAATCCGGCGAGGGCTGTGGCGGCTTCTTTTCCAGTGAGTTTTGAGGCTTCGCGTAGGCCGGTAAAGATGTGGCCGAGGGCGGCGGGGGTGTTTAGGTCGTTGTTCAGGGCTTCCCATGCTGGCTGGAAAAGGCCGAAGTCCGCGGAAGGGAGGGAGATTTCAGATCCCATGTTTCCGGCGAGTTTGGCGGCGGATTTTGCGAGTTTCGAGAGGGCTTCCTTGGCTCCGGAGAGGGAGTCCAAGGTGAAGTTGAGTTGCTTTCTGTAATGGGCTCCGATGAGGACGTAGCGGACTTCCATGGCGGTGAAGCCTTTCTTTTCCAAGTCCTCCAAGGTGTACATGTT
>JBPOGC010000283.1:0-2395 GCA_051251795.1 Luteolibacter sp.
AGGCCGGGGAGGAGTTCTGTGGAGAGGGTGGTGGCGCCTTTGAGGGGCTCGCTGAAGACATCGAGGCCTTCGTGGAGCCAGCGTGCCTGTAGCTCTGATCTACTGTCTTTCCCGTAGGGGATGTGAATGTGGATGTCACCGGTCTGGCCGATGCGGTCCAGGCGGCCGATGCGTTGCTCGAGGACTTCGGGATCGCGGGGGAGGCCGAAGAGGACTAGGTGGCGGGCGAACTGGAAGTTCCGCCCCTCGGAGCCGATCTCGGAGCAGAGGAGGATGCGTGCGCCATCGGGTTCTGAGAAGTAGGCGGCGTTGCGGTCGCGCTCGAGGAGGGTGAGTTCCTCGTGGAAGAGGGCGCACTCGGTGTTGATGACTTCGAGAAGTTTTTCCTGGATGGTGATGGCTGCGTCCGGGGAGTTGGTGATGAGGAGTATTTTTTCGTCTTCGGGGAGGACTTTGATGAGCTCGGCGAGCCAGGTGTAGGGGGAGGTGCCTTTCTTGAGCGGGTGGAGGATGGGGAGACGTTTCGGGAAGCCGGTGAGGCGCTCGCGGGTATTGCGGAAAAGGATGCGGCCGGTGCCGAAGGAGTCGATAAGCTCGGAGATGAGGGGCTGGCGTGATGCTTCTTTGCCTTTTTGGAGGGAGAGGAGGTGCTTTTCCGCACTGGGTGAGGTGAGGGTGAAGTCGGTGATGTTTTTCGGGATTTCTCCGTTGGAGAGGGTTTCGACGGCCTCGGCGAGGGGTGTGTAGGATTCGGTTTCCTCGAGGAAATCGCCTAGGTCTGCGTAGCGTGCGGGATCGAGCAGGCGTAGGCGGGCGAAGTGTCCTTCGGGGCCGAGCTGCTGTGGGGTGGCAGTGAGGAGGAGCAGGGAAGGGATCTGGGTGGCGAGGCTTTCCACGGCGGCGTAGGCGGGGGAGGACTCGTCTTCGTGCCACTCGAGGTGGTGTGCTTCATCGACGATGAGGAGATCGAAACCCGCGGCGCGTGCCTGGGCGGTGCGGTTTTCGTTTTCCGAGAGGAAATCCGTGGCGCAGAGGATGAGCTGGGCTTCGGAGAAGGGGTTGGTGGGCTCGGTCTCGTCGAGAAGGGAGACGGGGGTGTCGTCGTCTTGGTCTGGCTGGCCGTCGCGCTCGATGGAGCGGCAGCGGTCTTCATCGAAGATGGTGAAGAGGAGATTGAAGCGGCGGAGCAACTCTACGAACCACTGGTGGACGAGTGGCTCGGGGACGAGGATGAGAATGCGGTTGGCGCGGCCGGTGAGGTGGAGGCGATGGAGGATGAGGCAGGCTTCGATGGTTTTTCCGAGGCCTACTTCGTCCGCGAGGAGGACGCGTGGGTAGAGGCGGGTGGAGACCTCGGCGACGATGGCGAGCTGATGGGGGATGAGATCGATGCGTGCGCCGGTGTAGCCGCGGGCGGGGGAGCGGCGGATGCGGGAGTTCCAGCGGAGGGCGTCGAGGCGCTGATCGAAGTCGCGGGGCTTGTCGGTGAGGCCGGCGAGGAGGCGCTTGTCCGGGCGGATGAAGGAGAGGGAGTCGAGGAGATCGCTTTCGTGGATGGTGATGCCCTGGCCGTGGTAGGTGATGAGATCGTTTTCCTCGGTGAGGGACTCGACGATCATTTTGTCTTTGGCGTGGTTTGCGATTTCATCGCCAGGGCCGAACTGGACACGGACGAGGGGGGCGTTTGCGACGGCGTAGGTGCGGGTGACCTCGGCGGATGGGAAGCAGATCTCGATGTGTCCGTTTTCTTCGGAGAGGACATGGCCGAGGCCGAGGGAGGGTTCTGATGTGGTGATGTAGCGTTGGCCGGGGATCATTCTAAAACTCTGAAATTTAAATTTTAAACCCCAATTTGAAGCTGGGGTGGGGAGGTTCTAACCACGGAATACGCGGAATACACGGAAGTTTTTGAGGTTCTTGGGCTTGAGGTGTTTTTGGTGGGGTTGGTTGTTGAAAATTTTGTGCGGGAGATGAGGGTTGGGGGATGAAAGTTGAAAAGGTGAAGTATGTTTTGTGGGCGTCGGATTGGCAGCGGTGTTTGAAATTTTACCGGGAGATGTTTGGCGGGGTGGTGAGTTTTGAGATGGAGGTGTGGAGTGAGATTGTGGTGGCGGGGGCTACGTTAGGGATTCATGGCGGGGGTGAGGGGAAGAGGACTTGGACGGGTCTTTCGTTTCAGGTGGATGATCTGAGGGAGGGGATTGAGAGGCTTAAAGAGTTTGGTGGGGAGCTGACTTGCGAGCCTACGGATACGGAGGAGGATCCGCTGCATCTGGCGATGTGTGTGGATACGGAGGGGAATGAGTTTATGATGACGATGAAGCGGTAGTGCTTCGTTAAATTTCAAATTTTAACTTTCAATTTCCAAGGAAGACTGGGGTTGTGGGCTTGGGTT
>JBPOGC010000284.1:0-2390 GCA_051251795.1 Luteolibacter sp.
ACTCAGAAATACTTCAGTGGAATCGACACATTCTCCCCCGCCTTCACTTCGATGCATGATTTGGAAAACTTCGGCTTCGAGTAGCCCATCCCACCCGTCACGCCCACGCCTTCCTTTGGCAGGCCGATAAAATTCGTTTCCATCGCCCTATTGGAATTTTCGTCATGAATCACCGCGATCGCATATTCCCCCGGCTCCAGCCCTTTCATAGTCAACGTTACCGAGCCCTTCTTCGCAGGTAATGAAACAATCTTGAACGCATCCCCCCGCTGATCGGGAAATCCTTTTTCCGAGCGATACACCAGAGCCGCCACCTGGCCGTTGTCGTTACGGATCCCTGTGATCGTCACTTTCACAGGTTCCGCCATTGATGAGACTGCAAAGGCAAAAAGAAGCAATAATACGCGCATGAAAAACATTTAGCTGCAGCACTCACGTTTTGAAACTTGAATTTTGAGAGTTGAAGTTTCCCCCCGCTCTATCCACATTCCCGCCCCGCCGCAAACCACGGCGCTTATATCCATGGGAAAAAGTCTGTTTCAAAAAGTCTGGGATTCACACCGCGTCGGCACGCTCACTGACGGCCGCACACAACTCTTCATCGGCACGCACCTCATTCATGAGGTCACATCCCCGCAGGCCTTCGGCATGCTCCGTGAGCTCGGACTTTCCGTGAAATTCCCGCAGCGCACCTTCGCCACCATCGATCACATCGTCCCGACCATCAACCAGGACCAGCCCGCCGATCCATTGGCTGCTGAAATGATCGAAGCCATCCGCAAGAACTGCGATGACTTCGGCGTCACATATTTCGACCTGAAATCCGGCAAGCAAGGCATCGTCCATGTTGTCGGCCCCGAGCAAGGCATCACACAGCCCGGCACCACCATTGCCTGCGGGGATTCACACACAGCCACACACGGCGCCTTCGGAGCCATCGCATTCGGTATCGGCACCAGCCAGGTTCGCGACGTCCTCGCCACCCAAACCATCGCTCTCGGTGAGATGAAAGTCCGCCGCATCGAGGTGAATGGCGATCTTCGCCCCGGGGTATACGCCAAGGACGTGATCCTCCACATCATCCGCCAGCTTGGTGCCAATGGCGGCATCGGCTACGCCTACGAGTATGCCGGAGACGTTTTCGATCGCATGTCCATGGAAGAGCGCATGACCGTCTGCAACATGTCCATCGAAGGCGGCGCACGCTGCGGCTATGTCAATCCCGACGCGAAAACCATCGCTTACCTCCAAGGCCGCCCTTACGTCGATAACGACAATTTCGATGAAACAGCCGCCCGCTGGCTGTCCTTCGCCTCCGATGCTGATGCCCACTTCGACGACATCGTGAAAATCGACGCCTCCGATATCGTACCTACCGTCACCTGGGGCATTTCCCCGGACGCTGGAATCGGTATTACAGAGAACATTCCTGATCCTCTTACCGCCTCCTCACCAGAGGAAAAGGCAAGCATCGAGGAAGCCCTCGCATACATGAAGCTCCCAGCCGGAACACCGATCCAAGGTGTCGATATCAACGTCGCCTTCATCGGTTCCTGCACCAACGGACGCATCTCAGATTTCCGCGAGGTCGCGAAATACATCAAAGGCCACAAGGTCGCGGCAAACGTCCAGGCCATCGCCGTCCCCGGCTCCCAGATCGTCGCCATCCAGTGCGAACAGGAAGGGCTCCCGGAAATTTTCCGCGAAGCGGGCTTCGAGTGGCGCGCCGCGGGTTGCTCCATGTGTCTCGCCATGAACCCTGACAAACTCATCGGAGACCAGCTCTGTGCTTCGTCTTCCAACAGGAACTTCAAAGGCCGCCAGGGCTCCCCTACCGGTCGCACCATCCTTATGTCACCAGTAATGGTAGCTGCTGCCGCTATCAAGGGACATGTCACGGATGCCCGTGAACTCTTCGATCTCTCGGAAACCTCAGCCGTCGCCTAATTTTTCATACCGAAATTCAATAAAACAAACATTATGAAAACCAATCTTCTGATCATCGCCGCTTGCGCGCTGCTTCCTGTATCACTTCTCCACGCGCAGGAGGAGAAATCCCCGGCCATGCGCCTCGTCGAACTGATGGAGTTCACGGAAAACGCCAAGACCACTGCTACCACGGCTTTCGAGCCAATGCTCCAGCAGCTCAAGGCGCAGGGTCTTCCGGACGAAGCGCTCAAGGAAGTCAGCGAATCCGCCGACCGTTACTTTACAAAAACCTTCGAAGACCCTGCAATCAAAACCGATATCGCGGCAGTCTACGAAAACATCTTTTCCGAAGATGAGATGGAAGAACTCATCCTTTTCTACAACACCCCTGTCGGGAAAAAGACCCTCGTTGCAATGCCACAGATCATGCAGGAAAGCATGGCTGTAGGACAGAAACACGC
>JBPOGC010000285.1:0-2388 GCA_051251795.1 Luteolibacter sp.
GATGTGCAGGTGACGGCGGGTTTTTTCTGGCAGTCGATGAAACGAGCGGGCAGCATTTTTGGGAGATGAAACATCGGTTGCTGGTTTTTGATTTTGACGGGACGATCGCCGATACTCTCGGTGAGACGTGGAAAATTTTTAACGAACTGGCACCTGATTACGGGATCCGCCAGGTGGAAGAGGATGAGATCGCGGAGTTGCGGCATCTCTCTTTGAAGCAGATCCTTTCCAAGCTGGAGATTCCAAAACGGAAGGTGCCCTCGATCATTGCGCGGGGGACGGGGATGATGAGGGCGAACATCGATCGCTTGCAGTTGATCCCGGATATCCTGGAGCCTTTGGTGGAACTGAAAAAGAACGTGGAGAGCTTCGGGATCCTGACGTCCAACTCGACGGCGAATGTGGATGTTTTTCTAAGAAACCACGGGATCAGGGATCTGTTTGAGTTCGTTTCCTCGACTTCCAAACTGACGGGAAAGGCGCGGCATATCCGGGCGATACGGAAGACGTTTTCCCTGAAAAACGAGGAGATGCTTTATGTGGGTGACGAGCTGCGGGACGTGAAAGCGGCGCAGAAGGCGAAGATTCCACATGCGGCGGTAAGTTGGGGGTTCAATTCACGTGAGTCGCTATTGGCGGCGAAGCCGACTTATCTTTTTGACAAGCCGGAGGAGTTTTCGGCGTTGCTGGAGTGAGATGCTGGAATTGACAGGATAGGGGCGGATTGAACAGTGTGGGGATATGTCAGATGAAAAGCCCGTAGGGAAAGAGAATGTGGAGGCGGAGCCGGTAGTGACCGAGGTAGCTCCCGCTTCCGTGAATGCCGCTGCTCACAACCAGCCGGAGCCTGATACGAAGGGCAAGCCTTTCGGCGGGCCGGTCACTCCTGTGATCGCGCTGCTTTTCATGATTTTCCTGATACTTTTCATCGTCGCTATCGCGGTGATCAAACGAGGGGATGGTTCTGCTCCGGCTCTTTCCAGCTCCGATGATCCATCGCTTACACTTTTGAAAGCGGATAGGGATACGGCCTTGGCAAACCTGAACCGTCAGCGGATGGAGATGGGGCTCTCGCCTTTGAACGGAATTTCCGAACCGATCGAAGATGTATCGGCACGTTTGAAAAAGGATGCGGATACGATGGTAGCTCTGGCAGAAAGCTTCGAAAAAATGATCGCGGAGCGTGAAGCTCAAATCAGCCGGAAGAATGAGGAGCTTCTGGATGCTGAGCAGCTGAGGCAGAGTCTTTCGGCGGAGATTTCCAGGTTACAGAGTGATTATCAGCGTGCACTCGTCGGTGGATCGGAAGCAGCGAGCTTAAAGCGCCAGTTGACTGAGGCGGAGGAGCAGCGGGACGCGCTTTCCCGTCAGCTCTCGATGATGGAGCAGAGGCTCGCGGAAATGCAGAAGAGGCTTGCTGAAACGAAAAATGCCGTCAACGAGGATGATTTCGTGGATCTCCAGCGACGCTTTGATGAGAGCGAACGTGCCAGATTGTTTTTTGAAAACCGGGTCAAGGAACTGGAAGCACAGCTGAGCAAGGCCAGCCTCTTCGCGGAATCCGAGGATGATCTTCTTCCTGCTGCGGTGGAGCTTTTCCGCCGTCTGAGGCAGATGGAAGGTCTCAAGGACTCGGATTTTACCACGGAATACAGTAAGCTGGGTGTGGAGCTTGGTGCGAACGTTCTTCATACGCTGAACTTTGCCACAGGATCGAGCGAACTTTCTCCTGAGGACGAGGCTCATATCAGCCGTATTGTTTCCAATGACGTTCCTGATGGAGATCTGATTCTGATCATTGGCTATGCCTCGGAAACAGGCAATGCGGAGGCGAACCAGACTCTTTCATCAGACAGGGCGACTGTGGCGGCCAAGTATTTCGATGCATTGAAACGCTCGGGACAACGTGTGCAGGCGGTGTATCTGGGACAGACGGATCGCTTCAGCAGCCGTATTCCGGAAAGGAACCAGATCTGCGAGATCTGGAGGATACGGAAAAAGTAACTTCCACTGGAGAGAGGAAATCGCGCAAGCAGGGCTCTTTTTTGGATGGAGTGCCAGCGTGATTTTACTTGCGAAAGTAGAGCGCGGGAAACGCGGTCACTTTACCAAAGTGCCTATTTCTCTGGTAGATTGGGGAGCTTTTTCCCGATCTACTACCTTACTTTTACAGAAACATCATTCCGGTAAAAATCCACCAGGCAAACACTCTGCACATTGGGTGTAGATCTTCCGTCCTACATGGGAAGGTATGTGGATCCATGCTGCCAAGCGGGTGCAACCTCCACTCTCCGCTTTGTTAGTTCTGTGGTTCGGCTTCCGGTAGATCTCCTATGGATTCCGGAGTCGTCTCGTGAACCGGGGTGCTGCCGTGCTCTGTCGCCTCAG
>JBPOGC010000286.1:0-2382 GCA_051251795.1 Luteolibacter sp.
ATAGGCCTGTGACCAAATCCAAGGGCTTCGTTGAGAACCTGTGGCTGAAGTCGGCGGCTTTTGAGCCGGTTGCTACTACTGTCTTCCCGAAGGGGTCGTACTCGTAGTGGGCGGCGACGGCTCCAGAAGAATCCAGGTATTCGCTGACGTTTCCGTTGCCATCGTAGGTCGGGTAATATGTGGAACCTTCCTGGGTGACGGCTAGCAATCCGCCTACTCCTCCGGCTCCTTGCATGGTGCCGCTTAGATCCATGCCCCAGAGGTAGGTTTTGGTCAGGGTGGCGGTCTGACCGCCGCTCCATTCCGCTATGGGGTTCCAGCCGTCGTAGATGGTCAGGCTGGTTTCCGTGCCCTCGGTTTTGGCGATGCGGCGGGACTGGGAATCATAAACGAAGCTGACGAGTGGGACACCCGTCCCTGCCTCCCGGACTTCGATCAGGCGGTTCTCGGCATCCCAGATGAGGCTGGAGTTGGCGTTTGTGTCTGCCGGAAGCGGGTAGGCGGTGGCGTTGCCGTCCGCGTCGTAGGTCGGGGTGTTCGCGCCGATGGCGGTATACTGGTTCAGCGCGTTGACTGTGTAGTTGGCCGTTCCAGGAAGGGTGAGGCTGTCGGCGGTTTTCAAACGGTTTCCGATGGTGTCGTACTGGTAGGAACGGTCGAGGCCGGGGATGGTGGAATCCGCGCTGGTGACCTGACCCAAGAAATCGTAGCCCCAGGTGATGGAGCGGACGGCGGCGAAAGCCGTCCCTGCCTGGGAGACATCCGTTCGTTGGCCGATTGCGTTCACGGTGTAATCATACCGGGATACCACGGTGGTGCCAGTTTTGTTTTGCCTGGAGAGAAGGGTGTTGCGGGTGGGGTCGCAGGTCTTTTCCACGGTGTGGAATTAAGATTTCTGTTGCCTTGTCATATTCTATATGATGAATCTTCTTTCAAAATCATCGGACGAGTCGCGTTTCTTTATCCCTTTTGACACTTCGCATGGCTGAAAGATGCCGGGTGGCATGCCTACTGCGGTTAGCTATAACTATTTTCGGGTCTATCACTCTTATTTTTCTGATTCGTGCATAGACTTCAGAAGATCATTCACATCCGATAAAAACTTTTCTAAGCTCATGTTCTTTCCATTTTTTGAATCGGGATCAAAATCCCCCTTCCAATCGAAACCGCTCAACCCTATTTTATCCTCAAAAATACGGTGAGTGCTATATGAATCCAGAGGATGAAAGAAGTTTTTACCCAGAGCTTCCAAAAAAAGAACGTATCTAACTGATTCCGTAACCTCAGACGGACTCTCATTAAGATTATAATCACAAGGCATATACACTATCGTTCTCAAAAAATTTGGATTCCCCTTAATAACTTTCTCAACATAGACCAATGCCACGGCCGCTGGCCCAAAAGACTTTTTGACAAGAATTTCAGATTCAGGAGAATCTACAGATATTTCGGGAACTGAAAGCCTTACGATACCTACAACTTTTCCCTGAATGATTGTGCTCGATTCTGCCGTCTTTCTCTCAAGAGTCTTACTCCCAGTGAATGCTGACAAGTCCAACGCAAGCGCTAGGATTGTGAATATAAATATGGCTGTTTTTCTCATTTGGGGCAGGTGAAGTCTACACTCGTGAAATTCGTATTTTGATGAGGACTACCTATCGAGTTGAAAATATTCTTACCATAGTCCCATTGGTTACCGCCTACGTCACGATAACTTCCACTCTCACCTGTAATTCCCTTCTGTTGTGCCTCCGTCCAGCTTTTGTACAACCTCTTTGAATCGCCTTGCTTCGTGGTCAACCATTTCTCAAGCTTCTTAAGATAAGCATTCGCTTGGAGACCTGTTAGATCCGATTTGGAGCATTTACTAGTAATATCACTTTCGAAAATTTTTAGATACTCATCGTATCCTGCACTATATGCATCCAATCTCCGTTGCTCGTGATCCTGAATCGCTTGTAATCCAGCGGAGCTATATAGCTTACCAGTCTGATCGCTAATATATTTAGCATTTACAGTAACATCATATTCTATCGATTTCTCAATATAAACTTTATACCTTTTACTTGTTGAATCTGGATCCTCGCACTCCTTAGTCACTTTGTTTTCTGTGCCATCTTTCTCTGTTGGCGTGCTGAACTCCTTTGGTGTTCCTCCCAATTGCTCCGCCCCCCAGTTATCAGGTCTACCTGCTAGCGTGATAGCTTCTAGCCCCTCATCCTCGAAAGCTAGACCAAACAAATCGATCATGCTTATACCGTTATTCCCAACAAATCCATACAAGTTAATCCCGCCTTTTTCCTCGATCGGATCCCTGGATGGCCAGCGGCCTGTTTCCGGGTCGTAGTAACGATAGCCATAGTAGTAGAGTCCTGTGGCCTG
>JBPOGC010000287.1:0-2329 GCA_051251795.1 Luteolibacter sp.
CTAAGATACAGCGGTAGCCAACGGCGGTGGCGATAGTGGTCATAAAGCTCGTCGTCAGTTTTTTCCTCCACGTAGCGAACAAGACCCTCAAGGCTCGCCGTGCGTTTCCTTGCCCACTCCACAACATATTCCCTGTCCACATCCTGGAACTGCTCGAATTGGAGAGCCACCTGGTAGGCTACCTCGTTCTGTGCCATAGGCTCCCCGTTCCGATCCACGATCTGTCCCCTGGGTGCCGGTATTTTGAGTGTGATCGTCCGGGCGTCCTTCCTGTTCAATATGGATCCTTGGTCAGCAGCCTGCAACCCATCATCCGGACTTTCCTCGATACCCGAAGGAACATTCCCCGGCAGGATGGTGTCTTTTTGAGCCTGCTGGGCAAGGCTCAGACCAGTCGTAGCGACGGCCAGAGAAAGGTTTCGAAGCAATTTGAACACTCCGAAACTTACGCCCCGTATATTCCTCTGGCAACCTCGCAATCACCACTGGCAATCGCAAAAGAAACACCCATAACACACTCTTTTTACAAAGATTTACGGAAGTCTTAATTAATACGGATAAAGAGATCTCAGCGAATTTAACTCTTTAGGCTAGATTAATAATATCTGTAGTGGGCTAATATCCAGAAGATAACGAAGAAAATCAAAGAGATACCTATAAGCAAAATCTCCTTACGCGATCGCGTAATAATATCAACTTTCCTTGATTTCAAAACTTTCTAACCGTTTACTCACGGCGTGTTTGAAAACACCCGCTGTCACCCCCGGCGGATATAACTGTTCACCCCCACCCCCCAAAACATGAAAACCAACTCGCTTTGCCGCGCAGTCGGCACTTTGACACTGAGCCTCGGCATTTTTGCAGGCAGCCTCAGCATTGTGCACGCGGAAACCACCGTCCCACGTGGATCTCTCGATGTGGACAAGGATCTTGTCCGCGTCAGCACCCGTTCGAATCTTGAATGGGAAATCGAATATCCAGAGTCTATTACTGAAATCGTAACAGTCGACCCGCCTGGAACAATCATCCCCAAGAAGGATCTCGAAATGCGCGTCCGTGTGCTCGGTGTCGCATTCCAGTCGGGAAACACCCTCCTCCCCGTCGCGGCATACTGGTCTTACAACAATAGCAGCTGGGATAACTTCTTTTATGGCACCAGCGAAGATGTGAATTCCAATGATGTGAAGATCTCCGTGGACGTGAAGCAATCCGACACCATCGATTTCGGAGCACGTGGTTCCAGCGGTAATGGCTGGTATCCATTCAACAATACGAAAACCGAAAGTCAGTACGTCACCGTATTGGGAAACGGTTCCTCCGCACCTTCCTATGCTCCCGCCTACAATCAAAGCTCCGTGACGAGCTTTCTCAAGCCATACATCGATTCCGATGGCAGGATCAACATCGGTGAACGAGACCTGATCATTCTCTGGGAATGCTATACCGCAAGCCCTGGCTCCCAGTACTTCGACATGCAGGACATCGTTGTCCTCGTTTCCTTCGAATAACTCCCCCCCTCCTCCCATGAAAATTTCCATCATATGGATCGCCCTCTCGGCGAGCGTTCTCGCAAACCCCGTGGCAACCCAGCCAATCACCGCTCAGGAACTCGCTGCAAAACAACGTAACGCAGGCCTTGGCGCACTGACACGAACCATCGAGATCGAGACAAAGGCAGTTCCCCGCCCTGCTGATGAATCAATCCTCGCCCAGTCCGAAATACTCAATGATGGCGTCAACTGGACCATCGTCCCAAAAGGTGCCGTGCTCTTCACCCCCGAGAAACTCACCGCGCCCGATCTTCTCAAGGCTCGAGGTGAGGAACACTTCGTCATGCACGCCCTTTCAGATGGCAGCATCTCACAGACACAGATCGCAACAGCTTTCATACAGGTCTGGCCCATGTCAGACGGCTTGATCAGCGGCATCGCCGAGGGCGAGATCGTCCGCGGCACCCCTCCTGTTCTCACCGTCACGCTAAACGACCTCTACCCCGACAGCCACACCTACATACGCATTTACAGCAACGGCAGCGAAATCGGCCAGGAAGGAAAAATCATCCCTTCTTCCGAGCTCGCCCTCGACCAGGAGTTCCCGGAGTCCCGCCTTCTTACCGTAGACGATTATGGCAGCCTTTTCGATAGCGACGGCGAGTATCGCCTCGAGCTCATCACCACATCCCCCTTCGATACCATCATACTAGACACCGGCAGCTTCTTTGTCGAACGCTCCCTCCTCGTCAATGCCATGCAAGTCGATGGCGAACTGTCCCAAAACTGATCTCCCACCGAAACACTAGGAATGCCCCCGGGCGAGCTCCCCCCGCTCA
>JBPOGC010000288.1:0-2319 GCA_051251795.1 Luteolibacter sp.
ATATTTCACCACGAAAAGCTCGCACTCGATCCCCAGATTCATCCCGAAGCCCATCTCCTCGGCCTTTGCGATCTGCTTCTTCAATGCTACCCGCGTATTGATCTCATAAGGCTCGCCGTGAAACGTGTTATCCGCCGGGAACCAGGCCACCTCCTTGTTCCATGGTAAAATAATCATCCCATCCAGATCAGGCACCGAGGCAATCTCATCATCATTCGGACTCTGCCCCAAACCATCCAAGGCATAACCGGTATAAAGTTCACTGCCTCCGGCAAAATGCTCGAAGTGGTCAATCGGGACAAACTTTCCTTTCGGAATCCCATGGATATCGACATACGCACCCACACAGTATTTTACCCCTTTGTTCTTCAGCTCCGCTTTCAAAGCCGTTGCCTTCGCCATCTGCTCGTCTGTAATCTTCATAAGTTTTAATTGAAAAGTATGATTCTTTGTTCGTGTGTATCCCCGTTGCAAATCTCTTGAAACCGGATCAGATGATGTCCGGATCGCGCTTCACCATCTTTAGCATGGGAGCTTCCTTTTTCTCCCTTTCCGCCGGATGAATCAGGTGTTCTATATGTTTCCTCGTCACGCCAAACACCGGGTCGAACACCTGGTCATTGTTCCTCGGCCTGGGCACAGGCACCTGCACCATTTCACGGAAGCGCCCCGGATTCGCATCCAGTACCAAGATCCTGTCAGAAAGAAAAACCGCCTCATCCAGATCATGCGTGATGAACACGATCGTGATGTCCACATTCTTCCAGATCTCCAGCAGGTAGTTCTGCATCTCACTGCGAGTCTGTGCGTCCAGCGCCCCGAACGGCTCATCCATGAAAAGCACCTTCGGCTGGTTTGCCAAAGCCCGCGCAATCGCCACCCGCTGCTTCATACCTCCGGAAAGCTGGTGCGGATACGCGTTCTCAAACTTGCTCAACCCCACCAGGTCAATCCACTGCCTCGCCTCCCTCTCAGCAGCCACCGATGAAGTCCCGGAAACCCTTGGGCCGAACATCACATTCTCCTTCACAGACAGCCACGGAAACAGCGTGTATCCTTGGAAAACCATCCCCCTGTCCGGCCCCGGCCCGGAAACGCTTTTTCCAGCAACCATTACCTCACCGGAAGTCGCAGTCTCCAGCCCCGCAAGGATTCTCACCAAAGTGGACTTACCACAACCGGACGGCCCGATCACGCAGGTGAACTCGCGCTCATGCACGGAAAACGAAAGATCCTTGAGTGCGGTCACCGTTCCCCGGGGTGTATCAAACTGTTTCGTCAGGCTCTTTACTTCCAGCGCGACAGGCCGCTGCACAAGCCTGCCGAATCGTGCCGAAACTTCCGGTGTCTGGTCGAGATAGGACAATTCTGACAAATCTACTGCATTCATAGTATTCAAACTTTCAAATTACGGCGCTTCTCGCGATCCAGTTCATCCAGCATCACCCGCTCCCTTGCCCCTGCGGCCACAGTGCGAACAGGCCACGTTACAAAACTCGCCACAGCACGTGAGACCCGTCCCGAGCTACCCACCCATGGGAAAAATATTCCATGCAGCCAGGCCAGAAGCTGGTCTGTCAGGAAGCCCGTCATTCCGATCAGAATAATCACTGGAAACACCTTGTCAAAATTCCGGAACCGCCCCTGTGTCTCGATCACTTCAGTCAACCCGCTTTTCACCCCGATCAGCTCTGCGATCACCAGCCAAGTCCACGCCCATCCCAGAAGAATCCGCAGGTCGTTGTAAAGGTTCGGCAATATCCCAGGCAACACCACCTTGCCTATCATCTGCCCCGGCTTTGCCCCCAGCGTCTGTGCCGCCTCCAGCAGTGCCGGATCCAGCAAACGCGTCGTTTTGGAAATCATAAGGATCATGTGCGGCAGCGTCCCTATCAGCACCAAGGCAATCTTCGGAGAATCCCCCGCTGCCAAAACCGCCACCAGCAACGTGCTGAAAGTAGGCGCAGGCATATACCTGAAAAAGTCAGTGAAAGGCTCCAGCAGGGTCTGGAAAAAACTGTAAGTCCCGCAAAGGATCCCAATCGGCACACCGATCAGGCAAGCCCAGAGAAACCCCCTGAACACAATTCCCAGCGAGCTGAAATACCGCTCACTCATCGGTGCCGCCTCATTCCTGGGCGGCGTGGTAAAGTCCCTCCACCCGGTCTTCAACACCTCATGTGGCGCAGGGAGATAAGAAGGATTCGCAGGCTTGCCCTGTGGCACCAGCTTCAGAAGAGGCGTCTCAGGAAGGGCTTTGTAAGAAAATATAGGGGAAGAGGCTTCAAGAACCGCCCAGTTCTTCCGGACGATCTCAAG
>JBPOGC010000289.1:0-2298 GCA_051251795.1 Luteolibacter sp.
CACCATCATCAACACCATTAGCCGAATCATCGGCAATCCGAAATCCTCATGATCAATCCATACCTCTCCATTAATCGTCACCCAGCTTCCGTCAAAAGCAAAACTTGGCAAACCTAGCGAACTTGGCGGTTATAACTTTCATTTTCCAGCAGCCTCTATTTTCCCAGCCATGTATTTCTGAAAATGCCAAATCGGCTCTTCCAGATGGCTCAGCCGACCCTGCGCATACCCGTCCGATCTCATCCCGTTCTGAGTGGCCTCGCACACCTCCATATCTTCCATGTGAAATGCGATGCCACCCTCCACTTCCTTCGCCTTCACCTCCTCGTAATTCTCAATCTCAAGCGCAGTTTTTGAGACAATCATCGTCGTCATCAGCGTGCAAGTCTCCGGCCCCGTAGGCAACAGACGATACCAATAGACCCGATCCGGAGCCGTAAACAAAAGGTAGTTGGGAAAGCCCAGATACACCCCCCACTCCAGCAGATCCTCCTCAGCCATATTCGGAAAAACAGGAAACGGCGTCCCAGCATCACCAGTCGCCTTGATCTCTTCCTGCATCTCCTTCTTCAGCGGCAAATGCATCGCGGAAAACTCTGGATTGTAAGGCTCAGTCCAGCAGCCCTTCGCCGGAAGAAATGGCTCCAGCGTCTTCATGTGCGCTCCTAGGTGATGGTAAGCCTCCATGAAGTTTTCTAACAGAATCTTCCAATTGAACTTACACTCCCAGTGCTGAGACCACACAAGCTCTGCGGACTCCATATCCCATTTCCCGACAAAATTGTCTTTCAGCCCCGCGTATTTCTCACCTATCGAAGGAATCTCATCCGACAAGGTCACAAACACAAAACCCTCCCAGATCTCGCTTCGGTAATTGTGCAGGCACACCTCACTCCGATCAAACCCCTCCGCCTCCTGCATTTCAGGGGCACCCACCAGCTTCCCTGTCAGATCATAGCTCCACAGATGATACGGACACAGGATCACCCGCTTGTTCCCCTCTTCAGGATGGCCGAACCCAGCTGGCATCACATCCATCCCCCTGTGCCGACATACACGGGAAACCACCCGTATCTCCCCGTCCTTACCCTTCACCACCAGCAGAGGCTCACCGCCCATATCTGCCCTGACAAAGTCCCCCGCTTTCGCAACCTGCGACACGTGACACAGCGAGATCCACTCCTTGCGGAACACCTCCTTCGTCTCAAAATCCATAAAGGCCGGATCGGTATAGACACCAGCAGGCATCGTCTGAGACCTCTCACGCGGCTTCGCAGCAGTATCTGCCACAGCTTGAAATAGCTCTTTCGAGACACCCTTTGCCTCTGGTGCGTTCATTACGTCATTCATAGTATCTAACAGTTATTGGTTTCGTATTGATCAAAAAAACGTTTCTCCAGCCTCTCCTTCATCCAGCAGTTGACTTCCCAGAGATCCGCCACCGGTTCCATTGTGTAGGGAGTAAGATGCAAATACCCGTCCGTCCCGAACTCCGGAGTCATCGTCACCTCGGCAAATCCCCGCGCAGCCATCGCGTCCCAGACCACATCCCACCAGCCCTCATGCGCCACTACCGCATATTCATACTCCGGAGCACGCGGATCCGGCACCTGTGGGCCTTGTGAATACCCGACCCTTGGCTGGATGTGAAACGCATGCTCCGCGACCAACCCCAAGATTCCCGGTTCCTCATTGAGCACCAACCTCTCCGCTACCACGCACCAATGACTGAAGTCACAAGTGATTTTAAGCTCCGGGAACTCCAATAACACATCCCTCATCAACCAAGGATTGTGGCTGTATCGTCCACGATGCGTCTCCACGGAAATCGAGATCCCATACCTATGCTCCAGCCGCAAAACCCCCTCATGGAACTTCATCGCCTCCGCCACCCCCCATCCATCATATCCCCCCATCGTATTCACGAACAAAGGCTCCCCCTTCAAGCTCCGCACTACCCCAGCCTCCAGAGAATCCAAATGCTCCTGAGCCGACTTTCCAGGCAGAGGCACAAAGATCCCCTCCGGCGTACAAGTGCTCACCTCGGCAATCCACCGAGCGCCACCTTCACTCAAATCCCGAAAAAATCCCTCCCTCAGCCCATCATCCACCGGAGCCGGAGCCTCAATCCCCACAAAGCCAGCCTCCTTCGCCAGCACAATCGCATCCGCCAAAGTCCCCTCATGCCCCCAAACAGTCTTAAAAAACGATGCCTTCATAAATCTCAATTTTCAAATCCCAACTTCCAAACCCAAGAACCCAAGAACCCAAGCTTCCGTGTATTCCGTGTATTCCGTG
>JBPOGC010000029.1:0-23417 GCA_051251795.1 Luteolibacter sp.
GTTCCCGTGGTCGTCCAATCACCCCAGTCAGATCCTTCAAAATCCTCGAAAAGGAAATCCTCCGCCGCATGCAGCGGTGAGATGGCGGCAAAACCAAGGAGGCCGGCACACAAACCGGCTACAAACGAGGGATTTAGGATCTTTTTCATAACTGGTTTACTCAGGGCTGAATTCACGGCGGCAGACTTGTTAAATTTTCAGACAACGTCGAGAATTTTGATCCCAAAGCATGGATATGAAATACCCAACCCCTGAAAACCAATGAATTACAAATGTGACAATTATGAAACATACCTCATTGGCAGGGCTGGAAAGGATCGGATCGCCATTAAAACCACGTTTGACCTAGAATCCCGGGATAAGAAAAAGTAACGCGGCACAACCATCAGGACGGCCTCTAAGAAAGCTCCAGCGCTCTTTTTTTCATCTGCGCAGCCATCAGGTTCAGCGCATTCGCACGCGTGGGTGCCAGATGCTCTTTCAGTCCTGACTGATCCACAAAGGTCATATCGGCCGTGAGAATCGCATCCGGCGTCTCGCCACTCAGCACGTTGATAAACAACGCGATCATCCGTAAGCGTCCTATCAAGCGCCTCTTGTCGTAAGTCTCGTATCTGTATTACCTACGATGTTTACGATTACGCCGTTCTTTTGGCTCGGCGGCTTGGGCGCAGTTTTTCCGCGTAGGCTGCCGGAGTGTGGTTGGCGGGAGACAGCTCATGGAGTGGGTGGACCTTGGGTTGAAACGTTCGGATGAATACAGGGGAGGCCAAGCCGCGATCGGGCGGACCGCTTCCCAAGAAGCTCCGAGCCGATTTCATGTTTCAAAGCCGAGTGGCACAGTCACTGCGGTTGGCTGCCACTATTTCGACAAGATGTCCCAAAGCCGACCCATACAGTGAAAAAAGCAAGGTCAGTAAACATAGACAGCGGTAAATCATTCTATATCAAATCTTTGCTTTGCTTCATCGTCAGAGATGCACCTGAGAGCAGGAGGCCCTCCACCATGCATCTCACTTTGAGGGTAGGTTTTAACCCAAAACCGTCCATCAACTGGATCTTGATACAGCGTTTCCCATGCGCCGTATTCCTTGCTATACCCGACTTTTTTTAGAGCTTTTTCAACAAGCCATTTGATTCGCTCGCAAACTTCGTCACCTCGGACTTCGGCACCTTCTGCAACCCACTTGCCGATCAACTCTGCCTCTTCTGTCTGGAGTTTTTTCATCTGATAATATCTGTTGTCGCACCTCGTGGCACAGGTTGATTAGGGATAACAAACTCACGCACCCCTCCAGCAGTGCGTCCACCACCGATAAATTGTGGATAGGTTCGGTTAATGGGTGTTGCCACCCCTTGAAAAGGAGTTGGAAATCGGATTACTGAAAATGTATCGCTAGGATCAATAGCAAGCCGCTTTGAAAGTTGAGTGGCGCTCATTCCTGCGATGTCATCCGCAGCCGTGACAAAAACATCCTTACTTCCCGGTAGGCCTAGTGTTGGGAAAGGGCCTTCACCCGGTATGACTCGTGCCATCGTAGATGGAACCGGGTTCGTTATCGTCTTTGGGGCAAGAGAGCAGCGGTCATTTTGAATAAATCCCTCCGCTTGGCTCGCAAACAGAGCCAATATTAGTAATCCAAATATGGAAATCAGTCTACTCAAGCGCGTTATACAAGTCTTCTAGTTCACTGATCATCTTCCCTAGCTCAGTGCCCAACGGCCAACTATCCATAACCATCCTACTCAAAGCTCGATGGCGTGACTCTCTTCGCGGAAGTGTGCCTTTTTCAATGGATTTTCGTAGAGCCTCAACCGCTCTGAACATCGCTTCCAAGCATTGGTTGGAGATTCCCGAAGGCCTCGATACTTCGTCAAAGCCTTGTTGCTTCTTGATCTCCTCAAGAATCTTGGTCGCCATATCCACGGCTCGGTTCGATCTTTGTTCGTCTAGTCTCATGGCTTCACCAAGTCGTTAAGGTTAGGAACGAAAATCTGTGCTCCTCCGCCAGATTTTCCGAAGTTGGGCGCTACAGTTCCCTCGAAGAATGTTGCACCCTGTCGTAGGTTAAACTGCCCCAACCCGGTAGCTGTGTTGTTGGGAGGAAGAGCTAGTAAGCTTCTTGCGCTGCCTTGCGGGAAATTGGGTGTTAAAAACCTGCCTAGCTCCTGTGCATCGCCTCCGAAGAATCGTAGGAGATTCTCATTTCCGGTTGCTTGCCGCGCTACGATTGAGCCGTCTCTAAACGAGTTGATAAGATCAACTCGATCTGCACGAGGAACTCCCGCGTCTCGAAGAGTCTTTGAAAGCTGTCGAACTCCATCAAATTGACCGGCTGTAGACCTTGGGGCACTACTTCAGTCCGTGTTTTTTTAAAATTGGGTTAATGTTCTCATCAGTTAATTCTACTTCTTCCAGGATCCGAATGGCTTCCTCCTTATCATTTTCATCGACGGCCTTTTCAAATTCGCGAAGTAGTCCCGCAACATGGAGGCGTTCGTTCACAGTCATACCAGCATATTTATAATCCATGGTTCTTTATGTTAGGGTTTGATTACCGAGAAATCGAAGAGGTTGACGTTTTGTGGATCAATAATTAGTTCAGGGAGACCACCTCTATTCCCATCAAGAGGATCTGCTGATTTAAACTCAATCACGTCGCTTCTCCTAGCCCGGCCTTTTATCAGAAAATCAGCAGTGTTGTTTGCTCCACTAGCTCCACCAGATGGGAGGCCAGCCGCATCTCGGAAGTTTCTGACGTTTCGTGGATCAACCGTAGTCCACGAAAATCCCTGTGCTCGTGCATCACCGCCAAACGCGCGATAGAGGTCTACCATTTCATCACCCCCGCCCGCTACTGCCCTTGGGGCATATCAGATTCTACTTTAGCCGATAAAATCCTCCTTTGATCTCTTCATCCAACTTGGACTCATCCGGGGGCGTCCAGTCTTCTGATATTTGCTTCGTTTCTTTGGCGACATCTATGGGCATGAATCCCAGCTTAATGATTTCAACAAATTTGTCCCAATAAGTTTCACCGTGCCCGGTGCGATGCGATCCAGTCTTGCCCCCGACAACAGTTGCACCAAGGGCGTCAACCCGCTTGAGCTTGAGAGGCAATGCAGGATCATACCCGAGGTGGACGAACCACATTTCTTTTTGTTGTGCAATCATACGCGTATTTATGGGTAGTCGAGAATGACATCGTCAATAACCCCTCTGCGGAGGAGTTGCGGCAACTCAAGCTCGTTATAAAATGACTCCTTCCCAATTTCCCTCATGAAACGATCCCATTTGATCGGATCAGTCTTCAGGATTAGTTCGTCACCGCGATCAATCGCATCATCCAGCCACTTTGTGTTGATGGCTTTCCGAGTTTCCAACGGCAAGTTGTAGTCCATCTCCAGGACGTTGTAACCGGGCTTCCCTTTGTATGGCGCGACATCAGCGCCATTTCCAAGAACAGTCTTTACCCTCTTTGGGGCAACATTGCCTAGCTTACGGAGCTTAAGAAGATCCCCTCCAGGAATGAAACCAATCCCCGCAAAAGCCATGCCACCCCAGCTCCCTTGTGAGTAACTTTCTCTAAAATCAGCTATATCCTGCGTGAATCCGGCGGGTGTGAATCCATAGGCTATTTCCGTTACAATGCCGAGTTTTGCCACCTCGCTACTCGTATTTGCGTTGCCGGTGCCGTAGCCACCCGTGCAGAGGTTTCTTTCCGGGCAGAGACCAAAGGGGTCACTCAGGCTTATCGGGTTTCCATTGGCATAGGCGAACCAGTTGCTGCCGCCGGAGAAGCCGATGGGGTCGGCGTTGAGAAAGCGCATGATGTAGGAGCTGTAGTAGCGCGCGCGCATGTTAAGAAGGCCGTTGGGGTCGGTCTGGACTCCGGCCTGGCCGTTGTAGAGGAATGGGGTTTCCAGATCGCCGGTTTGGTAGGCGATGAGGCCGTAGGCGGAGTATTCCGCGCGGGCGATGACAGTGCCGCTGTCGTCGGTGCGGAGGATGGTGGAGCCTACTTGGTCGTAGTGATGGGTTTTGGTTTCATCGGCCTGATTGGCTTCGTAGAGGAGGCCCAGGCCATACACAAAGTAGCTTTTGGTGTTGTCCGGGTTGTGTTTGACGAGGAGGTTTCTGTTGGCGGTATCGATGGTGAAGCGCGTCGAGCCAGTGCTGTCTGTGAGAGTCCGGCGATGGCCTTCGGCATCGTAGGTATAGCTTGTACCATCGGCAGTCGTGAGCTGGTTGCGGCTGTTGTAGGTGAGGTTTAGGAATCCCGAATCCTCACGGATCGGACCAAACGTCATGTTGCCGTCGGAATCGTGGGTGACGGTTTGTCCACCGAAGGTGGCGAGGCGGTTGTCATCGTCGTGGGTGGCGGCGATCGCGGGGTGCTCAAAATTCGAGTTGAGTAGCGGGGCGCGGAAGCGGTTCGTAATCTGTCCGGCCGCATCGTGTTGGAACGCGAGGTAGGAGATGAGTTTGCTACCGGAGGTTTCCCTGATGGAGGTGAGCTGGTTGGCATCGTCATGGGTGATGATGTTTGCAGTGCCGTTGGGGCGGGTGGTGCCTGTGAGTCTGCCGAGGCGGTCGTAATGGTAGGTGGTGACACGGTTCGACCAGTCTGTGACGGTGGCGAGGAGGTTGCGTGCGTTGTAGGTGTAGGTGACCTTTTTTCCGGCGGGGTGCTGGGGATCGGGTGGGTAGGTAAGAACGGTGAGATTGCCGTTGGGATCGTATTCGTATTGGATAAGATCCCCGTCGGCGTTGGTGTAGGTTTCCAGCCTTCCGCGTTCATCATACGTGCGGGTGATGGTTACGGAGCCTTCGGTGACGGTTTCCAACAGGCCGCTGTCATCGTATCCGTAGGTGATAGTGCCGGTGGGATCAGTTTTGGAGTCAGGGAGGTTCTTGCCGTTATAGGACAAGGATGTCGTCTGGGAGGATGGCTCCTGTATCGTTTCGGCAAGGCCGTTGTCGAAATAAGTGGTTGTCGTGGTTTTCCCGGTCGGTGTGGTGGCGGAAGTCGGGCGGTTGGCATCGTCGTGGCCGAATGAGTAGATTTTGCCACGCCGGTTGGTAAGAAAAGTCCGGTTGCCTGACTCGTCATATAGATAGCCGGTGTCGTGGTTCTCCCCGTCGGTGGAGGATTCCATTTCGCCGCGACCCGTCCATGATGATTTGGTGATGCGGTTGAGTGGATCCACAGATTCTAGCAGTCTTCCATTGGTATCGAAGGAGTTTTCGGTGCGGCGCGTGAGAGGGTCGATGATCGCGACGACGCGTTGTGCCGCGTCGTATTCGGTCGTGTGGATGTGGCCGAGAGAGTTGGTTACCGTGCTTGTCCAGTCCCGCAGATCGTAAGCGGTGGTCAACACGTTGCTCCCTGCTGGTAGAGCAGGAAGAGTGGTGGTGAGCGGATTGCGGAGAGTGTTCCAAGTATGGGAGGTGAGATTGTCGTTGGCATCGGTCACGGTCGCAAGATTGCCCGAGTCATCATAAGTCCGGGTGATTACCGCAGCAGGTTCACCGGAGATGGGCGGCAGGGTCGTGGTGAGGGCTTGGCGGCGTTTGTTCCATGTGTTGGTGACGGTGCGGTTCTCCGCATCGGTGCTGGTGAGAACGTCCCCCCTTACGTTGTTGGTGAAGGTCTGAAATGTGCTGTCGTGGGCGGTGATTTTGTTAATGCTTCCCCAAGTATCGTAAGCAGTTGTAGTAGTCTTGTTTTCAGCATCCGTCACTGTGTGCGGCAGTCCATTTCCATGGTAAACATAGCTGGTGAGATTGCCTTCCTGATCGGTGGCCGTCTCGAGCTGATGCTTCGTCGTGTAGGTAAAGAACGAGGAATTGAGCTTCTGGTCGACCGTTTCCTCCAACCGGAGCTGAGCGTCGTAGTAGTAGTCTATTTGCTCGCCACGGGGATCGACCGTGGCGGTAAGGTTATTGTCTGCATCGTAGTACCAGTCGGTGAATTCGCCTTCCGGGGTGATGTGGAGAGTGCGGCGATCCTGGCCGTCATAAGAGGTGGCCGAGATGTGACCCAGGGCATTCTCAGAGCCGACGACCCGCCCTCGTGAATCGTAGTAGTGGGAAATGGTTCCCCCTAGGGGGTTCTCCTCAATGTTGCAGTAGCCGCTGTAGTAAAGGTTGTAGGTACGGGCTGCGTCACCCTTGTTCCGCTGCACAATCACCCGTCCTTTGGCATCGTAATCGTTCTCGATGGTAACGCGATTTTCCGGATCTTTCAGAAGGGTGACGCGATGGTCGGCGTCGTACTGGTAAGTCATGGTTTTCGACTCCACATCGGTGACGGTGGTCAGATCGTCGCCAGTGTAGCCGAGGCCGATGGTGCGTGATGAATTATCGGAGACCGAAGTGATTTTCGATCCACTCCACCCGAAATCCAATTCGTGTCCGAACGCGTCCGCGACCTTGTCGAGCTGGCCCGAAGCGTAAGTGTATTGGGTAACGTTTCCGTGAAGATCGGTGATCTTGTCAATCATCCCGTCGGTGCGGAAGGTTGTGGTTGATCCGTGGCGTTCGGTAAGCGTGAAATACTCCGATGCGCCGCTGCCGTTGCTGACGAGGGTCAGGTTCATCCCGGCAGGTGGCACGAACGAACCATCCGGCATTTCCGTGAATTCAAGGGTCTTGTTGCCGATCCCAATGGCCACAGCCTTGTAGCGCAACTGATCGACAGCCCAGTTAAGAACCAGTGCGGCGGTGGACCATTCCTTTGAGGTCGTGTGATCCCTGGAGAGGTCGGAGGCGACTGCCAATGCGGTAAAGAAAGGTGTGGCCTGATAGGATGTGGTGAGTCCAAGACCGGCTTTCGTGCCACTGCGACGGGTCGCGGTGATATGGTGGTCGTGTGTCCAGCCGTATCCAAGCCCGGCGGACTGGTCGTAGGAGGCGTTCGAGTTGTAGGATCTTGTGAATGCAAGGCTCGCCAGCGGATTGGAACCAAGCGCAAGATCCGTGGATTGGGAAATCCACGCTCCGGTTGCAACATCGACGGGATCGCCAAAGGTCGCCTGCCACACTGTAAGAGGGTCTGCGGGAATCGTAAGATTCGAGGAGGACGCGAGATATGACGAATCGCTCTGGAGCCACGTGAGGAGTTCTGCGGTTGAAACCGGGCCTGACTGGCTGTTGTAGCCGCCGTAATTTGCTCCGATCTTCATCGTGACACTGGAGGGTTCCTCCAGTGCGAATCCAAAGCCTGTATATTGGTTGAGCACGAGCTTACCACTGCGCGGCAGCAAGGCGCGGCTGGAAGCATCGGCGTTTAGCGCAACTGAGATTTCCGTTCCGACCTCAGCTGGATAATTCTGGAGTTCCGAGTTTACCGTCGACCAGTTGGCTGAAGTGGCACGGTAGATCCGCTGCCCGGCCTGATTGGACAGATAAACCATCTTCACCGTCGAGGTAGCCCCTAAATCGGTTCCCTGCATTTGTTCAAGAACACCGTGTTCCATGGCACTTGCAAGGGTGGTCGTGAGGTAGGAACAGTTTCTAGCTTCCGTAAAATCGGTCGTGCGATGATTCCGCGCTGAGAAGATCAGGCCTACGTCGATATAGAAAGAAATGGCTCCGGTATCGAACGAGCGTTCCTGTCCAACGCGCCCAAAGGCATGGTGGTCGAGCGGATCGGTGCGGTAGAGTCCCGAGATGATCTTTTCGGATTGGTGACACTGGTGCATCCAATTTAGGCCGATGACATTCAGCGACTCGGTGCGGACACGCCAATCTGTGTCGGCCACTCCTGCACGGCGATAGGTGTCGAGTTGTTCCTGACGAACGCGAGACAGGCGCTCCGGATTGTCGAAACTATAGATGAACGCGTAGGCGCAGTCATCTCCCTTGAGGTAGGCTTTGGTTTCAGACTGGTTGCTCTTGCCTATGCTTGAGGTCTTGACTTCATAAGTAGTGCTTCCAGTTCTTACGAGTTCGTAATGGTTGTGGGTGACACCAAGACGAAGGTGAAAGTCGGTGTTCGCACTCGGAACGGTAAAGGCCGAACCTACCAAATTTTCATCAAGACGGATGCTTGCGGTATCTCCCGAGAAAGCGAGGGAGAGCTTGCGACCACATAAAGTGGGCAGGTTCACCGTTTGGTTGAACCATGTGCTCGTCCATGTCTCGGTTGTTTCGTCCCAGACACCAGCACGGATTTCCAATTTGGACATGTGATCCGCAGGGATCGCCGACCATGTTTCGAATGGCAACCACTGTCCGGCAGCGTAAGAATCGGGGAAAATGGACTTGATGCCATCCGGATTTCCAACACTCCATGGATCAAGGTTGGCGTAACTTTCCCGGTTGATAACGACCGATTCGGTGATCCGGTCTGAATGCCGCCAATCGTGATCTGCCCGAACAGTCTGTGTGAAGTTCTGCGTGTAGGTGGCGAGGCGACTTGTCAAAGCGGAGTAACTCAATCCACTCACCCACCGCGAACCGTCACCGCTCGTCGTCCCCCCGACATCACTGAGAATCTGGCTGCGTGAGTAGCCCGTGGCCGCTGCGAGGTCGATGCCACTGCGGATGGTGTTGTATTTGTAAGCGGGGGAAAGTTTCTTTCCGTCCAGCTCCACCCAGACATGAGGGATGCTGAAAAAATTAATACCTCCGCTGCTGAAGGCATCCACGTAGGGATAGCCGCGGGGGGTGAGAAATTCATAGATGGCAAGATTTTCCCTTTGGGCGGCGGTGGGAAAGCCGGAGGGTGCGCCACCTCCTGGAAAGTAGTAGGCAGTCATCTGCGCGTCGGTCCAGTGGGAAAACGGACTGGTATCGATACCAAGCCACTCCGCCATCTGGCCGTAACTGAAATAGCATGGCCCGTATTTGTAGGATGGCGACAGGTCTGCGGCTCGTAGAAGTGCGACGAGCAGGGCGCATTGGTCATGTTCATTGCCGCTTCCCTCCAGGAGCGTCAGATGCGCCCCCTTCTTACTGCCAAAATAAGCTTCATAGCGAATGAAGTTATGGACGTATTCGAATATCTTGACTGGATCATCCCTCAGTCCACGGGCAAGTGCTTCGATTTCCGGTGTGACCTCATCCGCTTCGTTCCCCCCAGCAGTAAGGTTGAAGGAACGGAAAACAGCGACCGGTGAAGTAGCTTGTTCGGCTTCACCCAAAGACACGGCAGCGTCATGGTCGGAAAGAGGTTGTTGCGCTTGAGTCAATGGAGACGGTACGAAACGTGATGTCCCTTGTTGGTCGATCCATGCCGAGGCTTCATCTGGTGAGGTTTCACTTTGAATCCAACCGGGATTTGACTGAGCGAATGCCTGGGAGCCCAGCATCGCACCGAGCAATAAGGTTCTGAAAAACTTCATTGGAAATGGTTATTGGGCGTTGAGTATGTTGCCTTCTTCGTCGGGCGTGAATGTGACGGCGGCAACGGGGGCGGTCACTCCCGTGAGCCTTCCCGCTAAGTCGTATGTGAATTTTGATGGCTGGGCGGCATTCGGATCTGAATAGTCGGTATTTGGGTTCAAGCCCAACTCACTCTTTTCCTTGTTAGTGAGGCCGTCGGCCTGGCCGACCGCTGACGGATCGGCAGTGGTGAGATTTCCGAAGAAGAACAACTCCCACCCATCTGAGAGACCGTCTCCGGCTCCGCCGTTATCGGTGTCGCCTCCGTTGCTTTCGCTGTCGAGGGGATCGGAAAACAAATTCTCCACTTCGAAATAGTTGGGAATTCCATCAGAATCGAAATCCTCGTCGCGAGCTTCCTGCAGCGTGGTAACCCAACTCGCATCAACGTATTTGAGTCGAACGAAATATTTATCAACTCCCTGAGCGTCGGTTCCAATCGGAGTCAGGGGAGTTTCAAACTCAACGACAGGTGCGTATGACCACGTTTCAAGATCAAGGCTCCACTGGATAAAATAGGTGCGCCCGGAAACCCCTGCCCAGTCGATGTCCCAAGTGGTTCCCACGGCAGGTGTGAACGTCAGCTGCTGACCCAACGGATCGGCGGTGGCACTTCCCGCGGAGAAAGCGATACAGGCCACAAAATGAAGTTTGTGTAGTGATTTCATCGGTTTGGTTATTCTGCTGTTCTAGCGGGAGCCACAGTCGGGCGTTTGGATTTTTTCCAGAAGCTGATCGTGACATCGTCAGGCTTTGGTGGATTGGCTAACAGGTAGGCTTTACGTTCGGCTCGCGCTTTTTCCCGCGCATAAAAAGCCGCTTCCATCTTTTTGCCCTCCTTCCGGTAAAGGTCATGGATTTGTTCCAGCGCAGCCATTGCCGGACTATCGGCCTTCCCTTTCATCACCTTGAAGGACGGCCCACTCTCCGCTAGATCGGGGAGCTTCGCAATTCGTGGCACCTTGTATTTCATATCGCTACGTGAATCGATTTCGGCCATAGCGTGGGTTTCCTCATTACCAAGTCCCATCAGTATCCCGTAATCATAAAACCTCCCGTCTACGCCGTCTTTTACCCGGTAGGTTGAAAATCCGCTGAAGTGGTTGAAGTCAAGATTACTCCATGCCGTCACCTCACCGCCGGTTTTACTGTTGGTGTGAATGCGCAAGAGTGTTCGTTCGTGATCATACACCGAGGCCGATATGAAGACGAGGGATGCGCCCTGGTATTCCTCCCGCAATTCATCCATCTGTGCAACCACAGCCGGATCATCCGGATCAAGTGCCGAGAGAGGCTCGACCGGCTCGGGAAGTTCAGGGTCTTGCACCATTCGTACCGTAACGTTGATCCTTCCAGTGATCGGAGGAAGGTCATGCATCTCCGGCACCCTTAGCACATCCACTTTTTTCGTTTGAGAACTAATCAATTTGAAGTCAATGGAATCCTGATTTTCAAAAGGATTCGAGGGCGCTCCATAGGAGATTGGCTCGGGAATCTCTATCTGCCATTTGAGGGCAACTTCATCTAGCCCTGTAAGGTTTGCTTTGTTCTGTCCAGTAACAGGTAAAACCAGACCCAGAAGTGAGAATGAGATTGGCAGGATTTTCATAATCGATAAAAATTTCACGGAATTGGTTAGAGTGCCTATTTTCTTCAAAAAAAATTCACAGTTCCAACAAAAGAAAAAATCCTCATTTTCCATACTATAGTCAAGGGAAGAAATCGTAATGATCCGATACGATTGCAATCTTGGACGCATTCAATCATCCTGATCTAAAGCCTATCGTTGGTCGCGTGGTAGCCCGATTCCGTGCGGAACGCGGCACTACTCAAGAAAAACTGGCAGAAGCAGCAGGGCTTGATGCTGGTTATATCTCACTCATCGAAAGAGGTCATCGGATGCCCACCGTTGATACTATTTTCAGATTATGCAATGGGTTGAATGCGTCACCTTCCGAAATCATTCGAGAAGTGGAAAGACAGATTACTAAGATTTAATTAGGCTCACTTGTTACAGGGGGGATGAGGTATCTTCTTATTACGATGCTCCTCACTCCCATTTCCAATTCTCTTGCGATTCAGTCAGCGTCATCCGTGAATAACGCCGCCCCCCTTGTCAACATCGCCTGTCTCGCACCCATCTTCGGACACTTTACAAGCCCCGCCTGATCCATTTCGAGGACACAAACCGCCTAGGACACTGCCAGAGAAAACGGATATCAGGAAAGCTCCAGCGCTCTTTTTTTCATCTGCGCAGCCATCAGGTTCAGCGCATTCGCACGCGTGGGTGCCAGATGCTCTTTCAGTCCTGACTGATCCACAAAGGTCATATCGGCCGTGAGAATCGCATCCGGCGTCTCGCCACTCAGCACGTTGATAAACAACGCGATCATCCCCTTCGTGATCAGAGAATCGGAATCCGCCCGGAAAATCACAAGACCGTCTTTCTTCTCCGCGTCCAGCCATACCTGCGACTGGCAACCCTTGATCAGATGATCCGCGTCCCGCGCGCTCTCGGGGATCGGCTCCAGCTTTTTGCCCAGCCCGATTACATACTCATACCGCTCCGTCCAGTCCTGGAAAATCCCGAGATCCTCCAACAATTGCTCCTGCTTTTCCTGTATTCCGCTCATCTCCCGGGAATGAAACGCCTGACAGGGAAAACTTCAAGCCCCGATGGTCGTTTTCAGCTGCTCACGCCCACCTTGTAATACCGAAGGATGAATGCAGGCACCACGAATGTATGAAGAAGACCGGCTGACACGTCCTGATCTCGCACTACGCTCACAGTCGGCATTTTTCGAGCTTGCTCAGCTCGCGATGATCGTAGTGATCCGAACCGTCATCGACTATTTCCTTTCAAAAGAAATCGAATCATTTCCCAACCCCAAGTCCACTGAAAAGCCAGCCTGAAGGACGGAGACGATCAGGAACGAAGCATGAAACAGGATGCAGGGTCTCCCTGATGAAAGGCTGCTTGCCGGTCAAAGTGGGATTTGATGTCTGGCGGGAAGCCTACAGCCGCACCGCATACCTGACTTCCTTGCCAAGCGGATAGGCTTCCGCGACATGAGCCTGGGAGCGGCGATGGATGCCTATAAGCATGCCCACAGCCGCAAGGCTGAATACAAGGCTGCTGCCACCGTAGCTGATAAAGGGAAGCGGAAGACCATCGTTCGGAAGCACCGCTGTTGTCACTCCGATGTTCACGATGGCTGGCACCACGATCACGCAGGTAAGCCCGAGAGCCACACAACGCTCAAAAAGCTGCTTCGTCTGAAGCGCGATGCCGATGCCTCCGATTGCGATACCCACGAAACAGCAGATCACTCCGAGCGTGGCAGGAAGACCGAGTTCCTCACCGATGACCGGGAAAATGAAATCGATATGGGCAAAGGTGAGCGTTCCAAATTTTTCCACCCCGTTGCCAAGACCCACCCCCCAGGGCCCGCCATTGCCCAGGGCGAGAAGCGCACGCCATTGCTGCATCCCCTTGTCGAGCTGATGAATGGGATTTTCCAGATCCATCCACGCCTCGATCCGTGTCCAGCGGTTCGCATTGTTATACAAAAACCAGCCGACTCCCGCCATCCCGACCAGGGATGAAGGAATCATGTAGCGAAGGCGCGTGCCAACACAGAACATGAGCGCCCCGACGGTGACGCTCAGAGCCAGTGCCGATCCCGCATCCGTTTCCAAAGCGATCAGGGCAAGTGGAATACCGGCGATCATGGCCGGCACCACGAATCCGCGCCAAAAGGTGAAAACCTCTGTCTGCCAGCGTGTGAACCAAGCAGCCAATGTGATCACGACAATGATCTTGGACGCTTCCGATGGCTGGAACTGCCCGATCACAGGCAGCTCGATCCAGCGTTTCGAACCATAATGCTCCACACTGATTGGCCCCCAAAGACAGAGCGCCAGAGCGATACAAATGGCAAAGTACGCGAGAGGCGATAGCTTACGCACAAGATCCATCGGTGCCTTCGCAAAGATGAAGGCCGCGACCAGACCGATCCCCACATACATCGCCTGGCGGCTGACAAAATGGTAGGGATTCTCCATCCCGCGCACCCAGGCACCCGTACTGGCAAGCATCACCAGCCCAAGCCCGCAAAGGAGGGCTACTGCGATTACCAGGATGGTGGAGCTATGACGAAGCACGGGTGGATTTCTAACAAATGTCTTCCTGATGGAAAAGCCGGAAGATTAAGGAAGCTTAATTACCTGTCCAATGCGCAGTTTTGTCGGATCGGTGATCTTGTTTAGCCTGAGAAGTTCCTGCTGGCTGACTTTGTATTTATTGGCAATGCGCCAGATATTGTCTCCGGACTTGATCGTATGAGTGCGGCCTGAGCTGACGGCGACCGGCTGTGTAACAGATCGGTTCGGACGGACAATCTGCGCACGAGGTGCGGAAACGGGTGGCAGTATTTCCACCAGTCCTTGGTCGGAGGGGCTCAGCGGAGCCTGGTTGCGCAGGGCTTTTTCCTCAGGAGGCGTTTCCGCGACAATGCGGTTTCCTTCCGGGATACGAATCACCATACCGGGGCGGATGTCCGCGTTCCGGTTGGCAGTTCTCAGTGCGCTTTCCTCCACACCGTAGCGTGCTGCGATGACAGAATAATTGTCACCGGCCTTGGGAAGAATCGTCTTGTCCCCATTGCTCAGCTGCGGGAGTGAATTATTCGGAGTCCGTTTGCTTGTTTCCTTGGCAGCTTCAGGGGCGGTTGTGCGTCCGACAAGGTATTGCTTGTGGATGAAAATCATGCCGATCGCCACGATGTGGATCGCGAAGATGATGGAGAGCGAGCGTGAGATATTGATCCCTGATCCCTCCATATCCTCCGCTGTCTGTGTGGCGGCCGAAGCGCGTTGTTTCCTGGTGGCAGTCTTGTTGAAAAGCCTTGCGGAGAGTTTTTTACGAACAGGTTTCCTTCGAGTTGAGGGTCTATTGAATTTCATGGTGTGGTACTTGTTTTGATTGGTCAGGCAAGGAGGTGAACAAGGTCGCGGAAGATGTCTCCACGTTGTTCGTAGCCGGTGAATTGGTCGAATGATGAGGTGCCGGGTGAGAGCAGAACTACAGAGCCCCGTGGAGCGAGAGAGCGTGCTGTCAGCAGTGCCTCTTCCAATGTTACTACGGCTGTAGTGGAAACCGCCGCTCCGAGGACTTCCGCAAGCGGACGGCAAATCTGGCCGTAGGTGACCGCTGCGATTCCTTGCTTTGCGAGGATCGGAATCACTCCTGAGTAGTCCAGTCCTTTGTCTTTCCCTCCGGCAATCAGCACGACGGGACGGTTCTGGGAACGCAGGGCGCATTGAAGCGCGTGAAGGTTTGTTGCCTTGGAGTCGTTCAGATATTCCACCCCGTCCAGAGTGCGAACCAGTTCGCAACGATGCGGCGGTGGCGCGTAGCCAGCCAGCGCGGATGGGATCAGTGAAGGATCGATACCAAAGGCCATACATGCAGCCATTGCTGCCATCGCATTCTCGGCATTGTGCAGTCCTCGCAGGGAGGTCTCCGCCTCCATGTCCAGAATGATGCGTCCGCCTTGCATCACGGTCGTGCCATCGGAGAAGAAATCCGCCTCACGTGACTCGGTGGAAAAAGTGATCATCTTCGGAGCGATGGCACCGAGATCCTCTCCGTAGCGTACGACGGCGGTATCAGCCCCATCCTGGTTTTTGAAAATCCTGAGCTTCGCCTGGCGGTATTGCTCCAGCGACGGGTAGCGATCCATATGATCCGCGGCAAAGTTCAGCCAGACGGAAACGTTCGGACGCAGGTCTTCGATCGTCTCGAGCTGGAATGAGGATAGCTCAAGCGCGATAGCCTTGGGAACATCTACAGCCAGAAGGATTTCGGAAAGCGGCGCTCCGTAGTTGCCACAAGGTGTGCCGCCGAGTCCCGCGTGCTTGAGAATCAGGGAGACAAGCTCGGTGGTTGTCGTCTTTCCATTGGTGCCTGTGATACCGATGATACCACCTTCATAGTAGTTTGCCGCGAATTCGGTTTCACCTATCAGCGAAGCTTTCCTGGCAAAAGCCTGGATGAAAGGTGAGTAGGTATCGATACCGGGACTGATGACAATCAGATCCGCATCGAAGTTTTCCGCGTCCGCTTCGATGGCATTTGGATGAAATGTGATTTCACTCGGCACACCTTCAAAAGCACCTTCCCCGCGTTGATCCCACATCGACACGCTGGCACCCTCGCGCAGTGCGAGAGCCGCGGCCGCGCGTCCAGAGCGTCCGGCTCCGAAGACGGCGACATGCTTGCCAGTTATGGAAAAGTCAGGTTTCAAAATTGATCAGGCGATTTTCAGAAGTGCGATACCGAAGAGTGAGAGCATGATGGAGAGAATCCAGAAACGGATGATGACCTGCGACTCATGCCAGCCGAGGAGCTCGAAGTGATGGTGGATGGGCGCCATCTTGAAGATGCGCTTTCTACGAAGCTTGAACGACCCGACCTGGAGCATGACGGAAGCCGCCTCCATCACGAATACTCCACCGATGATAACGAGCAGCAGCTCCTGCTTTGTGCAGATCGCCGCAGTGCCAAGCGCGCCACCAATTGCCAATGAACCGGTATCTCCCATGAAGACTTTCGCCGGGTGGCAGTTGTACCAGAGGAACCCGAAGCACGCCCCGGCAAGAGCCATCATGAAGACGGCCAGCTCGCCGATGAAGCGGTTGTGCGGAATCACCAGATACTCAGTGGCCATGAAAAAATGCCCTGCAAGGTAGGCCAGCGCGGCATAACTGAGCGCCACCGAAATGGTGCAACCCGTGGCCAGACCATCGAGTCCGTCAGTAAGGTTCACTGCATTCGAGCAACCGATGATCACCAGGATGAAAAACGGGATGATAAAGATGCCCAGATCAATGATCGGGGTCTTGAACAGCGGAAAGCAAACTTCCCCGATACCGATCCGATCCGCACCCAGCCTGAAGCCGGCCGCGTTGTTTGCAATCTGTTCCGCGGAGGCTCCGAAGCCGGAAATCTCCGTTTTGAAATAGATGAAAAGCGCGGCAATCAGCGCGATGATGAACTGCCAGAAAAGCTTGGTGCGGCTGGAGACTCCATCCGAGTTTTTCTGTTTCACCTTTGTATAGTCATCCACGAATCCCAGCAAACCGCACGCACACATGGTGACAGTGCAGATGGCGACGAAGGGATTGAAAATCCGGGCGCAGAACAGTGTGGCAATGAGAACCGTTGCGATGATCAGAACCCCGCCCATGGTCGGCGTACCAATTTTCCCACCGTGAAGCTCGGCGAGTTTGTGAACCTCCTCGGCTGTGCGAATCGGCTGGCCGACTTTAAGCGAAATCAGTTTCCGGATGATTCGAGGGCCGATGAGTATCGAAAGGGTAAAAGCCAGCAGACCCGCGGTGGCAGCGCGGAACGTAACGTATTGAAACAGGTTCAGGAATGAGCACATGTGTGCCCAGCCCTCTGATCCTGATGCTTGTTCCGCTTGGAATGCGGCGTGCCAGAAGTCGTATATATAGGTCAACATGCGGTCGGGAAAGCGGTTTTGAGAACTTTTTCGATAGCGGCAGTCCGGCTGCCTTTGAAGAGGACGAGATCACCCGGGCGGGCGGTTTCCAGCAGCCATGAGGCTGCTTCGTCCATGTTTTTGAAATATTGTCCGGAGCCACCCTCGGCAATGCCCTCCGCCCCTTCGCCCACTGCGATCAGGGTCAGGCCTTTCTCTGCTGCTACCCGCCCTACTTTGAGGTGCGCGGCATCCGAGTGGACTCCCAGCTCGCCCATTTTTCCGAGGACGATGATCCGTTTGTTGCCCTCGGGAACAGCGGAATCAGCCAGGGTATCGATGGCGGCTTCCATGGATTCCGGGTTCGCGTTGTAGGTATCGTCAAAAATGGTAATACCTTCCCAGTCGATACGGCGCATGCGACCTGAGGTAAGGTCAACCGAGTTGAGACCCTCGGCGATTTTTTCCGGGGAAATGCCAAGCTTCCATCCAAGCGCGGCGGCGAGGAGAGCATTGGTGATCATGTGCTTGCCCGGCACTGGCAGGAAGACCTGGGCGCTTTTTTCGCCTTCGATGGCAAGGGAGAAGTGGGTTCCATCCCCTTGCAAAACAATGTTCTCAGCGCGGACAAGCCCCCTGCCGTTTCCAACCGGGACAAGCTTCGCTCGGGTGCGGGCACGGAAGTACTCGTTGAATTCACAAGCTGCAGGCGTGAAAAGAAGGCCGTCTTCGGGGAGGTAGCGGGCAAGGGTTCCCTTCTCTTCGGCGATGGCTTCGCGCGAGCCAAGGAACTCGATGTGTGCGGAGCCGATGTTGGTAATGATGCCAAACTTCGGGCGCGCGATTTCACAAAGCGGTGAGAGCTCGCCGCTGTGGTTCATACCAATCTCGTAGATCGCGGCGGTGTGGCTGCGCTTCGTGGAAAGAACGGTGAGCGGCAGGCCTATGTGGTTATTATAATTACCAGCGGTGGCGTGGACTTCGAAAGCCTGGGAAAGAACGGCGCGGGTGAAGTCCTTCGTGGAAGTCTTGCCATTGGAGCCGGTGATACAAACCACGGGGATGTCCAGCTGACTGCGCCACCAGTGGGCGAGTTTCTGCAAAGCGAAGAGAGTCTCGGTGACCTCGATCACTGCTTTCCCTTCCCCGATCTCACCACCCTTCCACTTGTGAACGATGGCGATGGAGGCACCTGAATCCAGTGCGTTTTCAGCGAAGTCATCCGCGTCAAAATTCTCCCCTCTGAGTGCTATGAAGAGTCCTCCCTGAATCGGCTTGCGCGTATCCGTGAATACCGAGTCAAAGCCTACCGAACCCTTGCCGGCAACAATTGTCGCGTCGAGGATTTCGCAGATGGTCTGGGCTGTGGCTTGCATTGGATCGGGGGTGGTTGCTTCTAACGGTATGACTGTGGTCGGGTGGAAATGATTCAGATTTTCAGAAACGCGGCTCCGGGTTCTCCCGCATCTCGGCGATGTCGAGGGCGCGTTTTCTCAGAGCCTTGTCCGCTTGCTTTCGATCATCGAAGGCGATGGTGCGGTCGGCAAATTCCTGGTAAGGTTCGTGGCCTTTCCCGGCGATCAGGATGATGTCGCCAGACAATGCGTGATCCACGGCGGCACCGATGGCCTCGGCACGATCAACCAAAGAGATGAAATGCTTTTCCTTCGGAATGCCTTTTTCGATTTCCTTGATGATGGTCTCCGGGTCTTCCGAGCGCGGATTGTCCGAGGTAACGACAAGCACATCGCTGTAGCGCGCTGCGGCGGCGGCCATGAGCGGACGCTTTCCTTTGTCCCGGTCCCCGCCACATCCAAAGACTGTGATGAGGCGGCGCGGATCCAGCTCCTTGATCGTGCGACAGGCGTTTTCCAAAGCATCCGGAGTATGCGCGTAGTCGACGAAAACCGTGGCACCGCCGGTGTTGCCGACGTTTTCCATACGTCCTGGCACTTGCGGGGAATCCGTGAGCGAGGCGATAGCGTAGCGTGGCTTGATCCCGCAGGCTGCCGCAGCAGTGATTGCTCCGAGGACATTGTAGGCATTGAAGCGACCGATGAGTGGCGCGCGGACAAGATAGGATTTCCCTTTCACTGTCAGCTCGAAGCTCATGCCATCGCGTTTTTGTTGAAAATTGTTCGCGCGGAAATCGCAGTTCACATTGAAGCCGAAGCGCAGGACTGGCATTTTCCCATCCAGGGCATTTGCGAGGTCGTTGCCATGGGCGTCATCGGTATTAATGACAGCCGTGACTTTTTTGCCCTGAGGATTCGTAGCAAGCTTATGAAACCACGAAGCCTTTGCTGCCATGTATTTCTCCATGGTGCCGTGATAGTCGAGGTGATCCTGACTGAGGTTTGTGAAAACCGCGGCGTCGAATGCGATATGATGGACGCGGCTCTGGTGGATGCCGTGGGATGAAACTTCCATGGCGGCTCCACGGCAGCCGTTGTCGCGGAATGTGCAGAGAATTTCGTTCAGCTCGATGGAGCCGGGTGTGGTGTGTTTCGCAGGAGCCTGCGTCTCCCCGTCATCGACAAGAATCGTTCCAAGCAGGCCTGCGCGGTGCCAGACATCCTTCATGATGTGATGGGCGATGAAAGCGGTTGTCGTCTTCCCATTGGTGCCGGTGATACCTGCAAGCTTCAGATTTCCGGATGGATGATCCTGCAATGTGGAAGCGATGACCGCGAGAGCCGCACGACTGTCCGGGACATGGATCCATGCTGTGGTGGTAGGCAGATCGGAAGGAGGAGCTGTCTCGGCAAGTATTGCTGTGGCACCTTTTTCCAAGACTTCGGTTAGGAACTTGTGTCCGTCGATGCTGGTGCCACGGATGGCGGCGAAGAGTTTCCCCTCCCCTGCTTCCCGCGAGTCAGCGGTGATGGCATCGATCTCCTGATCCAATGGCCCTGCGGCGGTGGATTTTTCAAGATCGGTGATAAGGGTGCGTAGTAGCATGATTAAAAATATGAGAACTACCGGTTCGCGATTGGTTCCGGAATTGGTTCGGTTGGCTGGAGATTCATGTGCGTAGCCAGGCGGGTGGCGATTCTAGAGAAAATCGGTGCCGCGATAGTGCCGCCGTAGTGGTTCACCTCGGTGGTCTTCGGTTCATCGATGACCACATAGCAAACAAAGGCAGGATTATCGACAGGCATGAATCCCGCAAAAGAGACTACGTAGGCTCCATCCACATAACCACCCCGTTTCGGGTCGTGCTTGATTGCTGTGCCAGTCTTTCCTCCGACCCTATATCCGGCGACCTGCGCCTGTTTCGCCGTGCCACCCGGTTGGGTCACGCGGTATAGCGCGGCGCGCATTTTTTTTGCTGTCGCAGGGGAAATCGGTCTGCCACGGACTTCGGTGGGGAAATCATCGATGACCGTGCCATCGTTCGCAATGAGCGACTTGAGGATCTTCGGTTTCAGAAGGCGGCCGTCACCTGCGATCACAGAATAGGCGGTGGCCATCTGGATGGGAGTAACGCCGATATAATAACCATAGGCAGCACGTGAGAAATCGATTGGCAGCGTCGGGACTGTGGCGGTTCCCTTGTTCTCTCCGCTCAGATCGATACCGGAGCGTTCACCAAAACCGAAGCCATGGACATAACTGTAGAAGCGTTTGATACCCAGTTGCTTCGCCAGTTTGTAGCTCCCGACATTGTTCGATTTTCTGAGGATATCCTCGACGGAGAGCATCCCTCCGGAATGGTCGTCCCTCACGGTGAATCTATATTCCTGAAGAAGATGCGGGCAGTTGATCACTGTGGATGGCGTTACCAGTTTTTCCTCCAGAGCGCCGGCAGCTGCCAGGATCTTGATAGTCGAACCCGGTTCGTATTTGGCCTGGATCGCATAATTGAAAGAGCTCTTCTGGAGGTTTTCCTTATTGTTCAGGTTGAAATCCGGACGTGATGCCATCGCCAGGATCTCACCGGTTTTTGGATCCATGACTATCACGGCTCCCCGCTCGGATTTGAACTCCTTGAGACCGGCCTCCAGTTCCTCGGAAACGATGGCTTGCATGCCAAGATCGATGGTGAGCTGAACGTTCAGCCCGGCACGCGGGGGAAGCAGGCTGCTTGCCTTACCCGGAACTACCAGACCACGCGTATCACGGCGGTGCTCGCGACGACCGTCCCTTCCAGAGAGATACTTTTCCATGGCCGACTCGATTCCGAAGCGGCCCGCACTATGGTAAACGGTTTTGCCGGTCTCGGTTTTCTTCGCCACTTCTCCGGTGAAGCCGGTGATGTGAGCTGCCAGGCTCGGGTTCGTATACCAGCGTTTGATCGAGTTCTCGAAAGCGAAGCCCTGCAAACGGTTTTCATCAACGATCTCACGAAGACGTTCCGCGATATCATCCGGGATATCTTTTTTCAGGGGAAACCATTTTCCCTTGGTCTTCTCGATCTTGTCCCGGAGCTCGTCGCGACGCATGCCGATTGGGCGAGCCAGAAGCCCGATTGCGTAAGCCATGTGCTTGTTGACGATCACATCCGGCTCTTCAGCTGACAGAATGTGTCCGCGGAGGGCACTGACGCGCTTCGCTTGTTCCTCGGGCTCCAGATCATTCCAGCCGGGCTGTTTGAAAGCTTCTTCGTAGGCGAGGCCGTAGGACGCCAGCTTCGGATCCATCAGGTGGTTCTTGTCGACGTAGATCGATGATACCGGGACGCTCTTTGCGACCGGGTTGTTGTTGCGATCAACGATCATACCGCGGATGGCCGGGATGATTTCCGTGCGTTCGTAAGCCCTCGCCGAAGAAGCCGCGTATCGCTGCCTTTCAACGAGTTGGATCTGAACAAGGCGTGCAGAGAGGACGCTGAGCAATGCGACCAGTGCGAGGCAGAGGACAATGCAACGTTTCTGGAAATCGCGGGTCACAAGCTGGAAAGGGCAGTCGCTACTGCAATAGCGTCGGCAGGAACTATATCCTCCGAAACGCCTTGGGGAATTGGCACAAGATCAGTTCCGGTATCCTCGAGGGTAGCGCGGATCGCGAACAGGTTGAGAATCTGGTCGGCACGCATCTGCACGGTTCGGATATCAAGTTTATGGCTTTCGATCCGGGTCTCGACAGCATCGATCTCACGCGTTGTCTGGATCTGGCAATTCCGGTAATAGACGTATTTCACACCACCGAAAGCGCCCATGATTCCGGCTAGAATCAGAGAGACGATCACTACTGGTGAAACCTTGGTTTGTTTCTGGTTGCGACGGCGGTTCATGGTGTTCGGGTGATTACGGATTTACGTTGGGTGCTAAAAGCTGAGCGACCCGCAGTTTTGCACTACGGGCTCTTGGGTTTGTCATGGTCTCCCCTTTGGTAGGAGCGATCGCTTTCTTGGAAAGCAGTTGAAACTGGCAGTCCGGGTTTGGTCGGGCTTCCGGCCAGGTCGGATCGTCGATGTATGGTTGCGAGTGATGACGTAAAAAGCGTTTCACCATCCTGTCTTCGAGACTGTGGAAGGTAATGACGAGCAGCCGTCCTCCTGGTTTCAGGATTTTCGAAGCAGACGAAAGGATCGCGGAAAGTGATTCCAGCTCTTCATTGATTGCCATGCGGATGGCCTGGAAAGTGCGGGTCGCGGGGTGGATCTTGCTGTTACGACCGATTGCTTTCTCGATGCAAGAGGCAAGCTCCAAGGTAGTGGTGAAAGATTTTTCAGCACGTTGGTGAACGATCGCTGCCGCGATACGACGGGAACGTTTTTCCTCGCCGAAGGTATAGATAATACGAGCGATCTCGCTTTCCTCCCAGGTATTCACGAGGTCGGCGGCAGTCATGGTCGCGTTTGGCCCCATGCGCATGTCGAGCGGGCCCTCACGCATGAAGGAAAATCCACGCGGAGCGGAATCGAGCTGGCGGGATGAAACACCGAGATCAAGAAGAAGGCCGTCTGCCAACTCACCGGACTGAATCGCAGGGCTGTCAGGGATTTCCGAAAAATTTCCCTCAAAAGTCGAAAAACGCTCACCAAACGAACCGAGTCTCTCGCCCGCGTGCGCGAGGGCTTCCGGGTCACGGTCAACACCCATAACGCGTGCTCCTGTTTCCAAAAGCAGCTCGGAATGTCCACCACCGCCGAGAGTCCCATCAATGATGAACTTTCCCGGCGCTGCAGCCATGAACTCGACGATCTCCGCAGGCATGACCGGAAGGTGGTACCCTTTCGGTGAAAAATTTTCGGACGCCGAGGCCGACAACCAGCCAGGAGCGGCATCGGCATCCGATAAAGCAAAACCGTGTGCCGTCCCGAGCGCACGATCTTGAGATTGTTTGGAAAAATTTACCGATGGCCGCGCTGACAACCAGCCAGGAGCAGCACGACGCATCGGATTAAATAGCGAATGAAGCTCTGTCCCGAGAGACTTCAATCGCCCAGCCAAAAAACTGGTAGGAAAAGAGAGCGGATGCCGCGCCGACAACCAGCCAGGAGCGGCGGCGGCATCCGTCAAAGCAAAACCGTGTGCTGTCCCGAGCGCACGGCCTTGTGATTGTTTGGAAAA
>JBPOGC010000290.1:0-2291 GCA_051251795.1 Luteolibacter sp.
ATCGTAGCTAAATTGCAGCGTCTTCAGACCTGCATTCCTTCTAAGCATGTCGGCGACTACATAGCGGTGCCCTTTGACACCTCGGATCTCTGCATCGTAATTTAGGAGATACACTCCCAGGAACGGTCGATTCTCTGAAACCTGATCAATTACTCTGCTCAAATCAGCTACTGGCAAAGGATGCGTCTTGCCCTCCTGTGCTTCCGCCAATTCTATCAAATCCTGAATTTTCGACCACTGGCTGGCCTTCAGATAATACACAGCCTCTCCAAATTCCTGTCTGACGAAATGGATGACCCCAAGCCGCCGTAAGGCTTCTCTAGTATTTGGGTCGCGCTTTATTGATTCGCGGGCACTCAAAAGAGCTCTTCTGAAATCTAAAGACATCAACTGGTCTTCAGCATTTCTAAAGAGATTTCGGGCAAAATCCTCGTTGATACTTACCGTTCGCTTCTCTGCTTCTACAAATTTGGCAAGGGCGTCTTCCACAAGTGCTCGCTGCTCATTGGCCTTTTTACGCTGCAATACAGCCTCGGCCTTCTGGTTTTCCGCATCTACTCGCGCGTCATTCGCAATTGCTTCATTTTGTTTAATCGAATGGATGTAATAACCCGTCGAAGAGAGCAACAAACAGATTGCAGCCAGAACAATTAGGCAAAACGCCTGATTCCGCCGGTAAAACAAACAAAGCTTTGTCCAAGTCGATGCAGACTCAGCGAGCGTGGCAAAGCCTCCCCTGAAAGCTTCGATATCTGACTGAAGCTTCTCCACACTGCCGTAGCGATCTTCCGGATTCTTCGAGAGCGCCTTATCAAGCAATGGAACCAAGCGAGTCGGGATTTCCTCACGCTTCAGGCTTCTTATCACCCCTGCTCGCGTATTCGCTAAGATTGCGGCACGGCTACTCCCTTTGACCGGAGCTTCCCTCGTAAGCAAAAAATGGAGAATTCCTCCAAGCCCGAAAATATCTGCAGGAGGTGCCTTGCGGTAGTTCGGCATGGCTTGCTCGGGCGCCATATAGCCGAGGCTACCCTTGATTAAACCCGACTGCGTCTGGCCTTTTAACAAATCCGCCTCAGGTAATATGCAGCTGCTCGACGAAAGCCCCCAATCGGCCAATAGCACCTGACCTGACTTACCGATGTTTACGTTTTCCGGCTTCAGATCGAGATGCAACACATCGTGCTGATGAGCATACGCCAGCGCATCACAAAGCTGCACAAAAAGCTCCAAGCGGTCAGCAAGAGACCAATCTTCAGACCCATCCATCAACTCACGAAGAGTGCTCCCAGAGCTAAGCTCCATAGTAAACCACGGCACACCATTTTCGATACCAACATCATAAACCCGAAGGATATTCGGGTGCTCAAATCCCGATGTAGTCTGAACTTCACGGACAAAATCGATGCTACTCGCCAAACTCAAGACACCTTCTTTGATGCGGGCGAAGGCCACCTCGCGTGAGCAATGCGTATCAGTGACTTTATAGACCTTCTTGATCGCACCCTCATCAATCAACTCACGATCAATGTAACGGTCTACATTCAGCAGATCACAAATAGAAAAATCCGCATCGTAGAACGCCACCAGTGGGTCTTCATTGGCATCGGTATTTTCCAAAGGATCTATCATCACTCCATTTCGTGGCGCAGGCGACGAACTTCAACAATCAACCGCTCTTTTACACGGTTCTTGATCCGGTAAACTGTATTCTCTTTCAAGCTGTAGGCCGATGCAAGTTCCTGAACACTGCTGCCTGAGAGAAAACTTTCAAACAGCTCAACACTCTGATCGGCAAACGCTCCTCGTAAATTGTTAAGAGCTTTTCTACAAATGAAGGCCTTCCACTCATCGTTCATAAGCTGGTCAAGCAGATTGACCCCATCCTGCCTCTCTTCAAAAAATCGATGATTTCTCTGTCGGTAGCTTTCACTCGACTTGAAGTAAGTGTAAGCCGTGTTCCGAATGATTTGGTAAAGCCAAGTTCGGAATTTTGCTTTATCAGGCTCATATTCGAAATTGGGAAGCCGCTTCCAAAGCTTTAATAAAATATCCTGACGGAGATCGCTAACCTCATCCTGATTAGTGCCAAACTTTTGCAAAACCGCATCAATGTAGTCTTTGTAGGCTTCTGAAAACTCCTTCCATGCATTCTCATTCAATGGGTCTTTGACCCGGAAAATGAGAGTATACCTTGTTGTATTCATGGATTGAATTCTTTGTCTGTCCTGTAAGCCTAAGCTAAATACAAATCCCCTTTCAAGCCTAGGAAATCAGAACAACATTCGGCA
>JBPOGC010000291.1:0-2291 GCA_051251795.1 Luteolibacter sp.
CTCCGCAAACTCCGCATTCTCACTCAGCAACCCATATCCAGGATGCACAGCCTCCGCTCCACTCTCCGCAATCACCTCCAAAATCCTCTCCACATTCAGATAACTCTCAGCCACCGGCCCGCCCCCAAGCAAATACGCCTCATCAGCCTCCAACACATGCCGAGCCTCCCGATCCGCTTCCGAATACACCGCCACAACCCCTACCCCAAGCTCTCGCAAAGTCCGGCTAACCCGCACCGCGATCTCCCCTCGGTTCGCAATCAATACCTTCTTAAACATAAATTCAAATTTCTAAACCACCAACACATCCCGAGTCTCTCACTTCTCACTCGGCACTAAATACCAGCACCTCCACCGGCGTAGGATTCCATCCATTGCAAGGATTGTTCAGCTGCGGGCAATTCGAAATCAGAGCCACCACATCCATCATAGCCCTCATTTCCACATATCTCCCCGGCGCCGAAATCCCATCTGCAAAGCTCAACTCCCCCGCAGGAGTCACTGGCACATTCATGAAAAAATTGATGTTGCAGGTAATGTCCACAAGTCCACCACCCATCTCCTGCACCCCACGGATGAAACTATCACGGCAAGCATGCATCGGCTCCTTCTTCAGCGCATACCGCATCGTATTGCTCTCCCGCGAACAAGCCCCGCCCACCGTATCGTGACGTCCACAAGTATCCGCGACGATCTCCAACAGGACATTCCCCCGGTTCGAGATCAGCTTGGATCCCTCGGTCAGATAAAGCGCCTCCTGCTTCTTGATCGTATCGCTCGCGCTATACCGCTCAGCCATATCACCCGCCCTGAAGAAAAGCGTATCTGCCGCCTGATTCCCTTCCAGATCATGGATTCGGAAAACCTCCCCCTCTTTGATCTCTTTCCACCAATAGTCTCCCGCACTGATCACCGACCGATACCCGGCTGCCTCAGCTATCAAATCGCTCTCTTTCATAAAAAACCTCCCAGCTTCAGGTAGTTCATAGTGTTCTCCATAGCTCGCCCGTTCTCCGGATGAGAGCAGATACAAGCATCATCATCCTTCAATCCCCCCCCTTCAAAAACCTCCAGCAAAACCGGTTTCGAAGCATACGCCCCGCCCGGAGCAAGAGGATGCTGGCAAGTATTCATCACCACCAGCGCATCCATTTCCATACGCAGGCTCACGGAATCCCCCGCTTTGGAATTCCCCTCCACGTAGCTCAGTCCTCCGACTTCGTCCGTCACGACCTTGCTAAAAAAATTCATATTCGGCATCCAATCCTTTTCCCCCAGCCCCCACTTCGCCAGCTCGATCAGAAAGCACTCCTGCCCACTCCTATACCACTCATTCTTCCCATTCTGATACGAAAGCTCCCCATACTTCTCCTTCACCTCACCGGCATCGCTGGTTCCACACACCGCATCATGCCAGCCCACCGTATCCTCCACGATCGATGCCACCAATCGCCCCATGTCCGAATGCAGACATAGTCCCTTTTCCAGAAAAAAGACCTGCTGCCCCTTGAGCGTATCCGGCATATTGTATCGCTCCGTCCGCTCGTTCGCATTGTAGAGCATCATTCCAACATTTGCCCCGCCTTCCAGATCAGTCAGCTTCAGCACCTTGCCACGACCCACCACCTTCGCCCACATCCCGGCGCCTGTCAGTTCCTCTTTGTAAATCGGTTCACTCATTTTCCTGAAAATTCCATTTTAGCGCCCTTCGCATGAAGCGGCGGGATCAGATTCGGCGTCAGGGTCAGATTCGCACTCTTCACCCCCTTGCAAGTCACCAGCTTGTTCGTGATCTCACGCAATCGCCGTGCCGGCCCCTGCATCAAAATCACCTCCAGCACATGCTCCCCCTCCAACAGAATATGCTGCGAGGAAATCACCTCCGCGATGTGCTCACGGATAATCTTCGAAAGATCCCTCAGCAGCGCACTCTTCGACTCATCATAAACCAGTGTCAAAGTCCCAGCCATCACCTCCGTCCCGATCTTGCTCAGGTGCTGCGCCGCCTGCGCATGAATCATCTCGGAAATCGCCTGCGATCTACTGTCAAAGCCCCGCTCATTCACCACCCGATCCAGCGACTGAAACGTCTCCTCAGCCATCGAGACCGTAATCCTCCTCAAACCTTCACTAGCATCGTCCTTAGCCACACTCACAGAGAGAGCAAAACCCACGCCAAGTATGATCAATTTTTAAATTCGTCATACTTTTCTCAACTGACTTGCCTATTTGATCCTCCCCATCACATGGAAACGTATCTTCAACTTCGGATCCACCATCATCAACACCAT
>JBPOGC010000292.1:0-2272 GCA_051251795.1 Luteolibacter sp.
TCAGATCAGCTTGTGATCAGCTCGAAAAAAGATAGTTTTACCGAGTCGAGACGTATCCTTGGAGGAGATTTTATACTTAGGTTGCTGGATGTGGACAAACTTGTCCTTAATGTGAGTGGCAAGTTTGATCTGAAGTGCTTGCAATACGCGACTGTAAGGCAGCTGGATGTCTCTACACTAGGGAAGCCGAAACTTGATAGGAGACTGGTAATCAATGGGTTGGAATCTGTCGTAGTAAGCAAAGGTCAGGTAAAAGAAGAGTGGTTGAAAAAGCTGCTCACCTCTAACGGGCTATCTAAGCCAAAGGTGATCGTTTCTAAGAAATAGCGCAACTGCAGGGAATTTTCTGCTGGATCGCGGTTTTGTGTAAAGAATTTGGGGAAAAAGGTCTGTTCCTGTCCCAATCGCGAAAGTCGCAGCACATCCTTATGTAAGGATACATCTCGTGATACGACGTGAACGTGTCGTTTCCTTAGAATCTCCGAGGCGCTAGCTTCAGAAGATTCTAGGGGGCTTATCCCCGTGAGCTTGCCAGAGGAATTCAGTATAAAATCAAATACCCCCAAAAAAAACATGAAAAGAAAACATATCACATCCCTTGCTATCACCACCCTATGTCTCGCCAGCACGGCGAACGCTGCACTAATCAATGGCAGCTTTGATGATTATGATGCACATGCGGGGAACGTCAACATCACCACCTTGACGCCGACTACGTGGGTCGCTGTGGGCACAAGGGTCGATGTCGAGGATGACATCGCTCAAGGCCGAGGAGGTATTACCGGTGCTCAGTCGGGAGACTATTTTATTGCATTGGACAATAATGGCGCTACCGGATCTTACTGGGTTTATCAGACCTTTACTACGGTAGCACTTCAGGAATACGAACTCAGCTTTTGGAGCGCACCAGCCAATAATTCAGCGCAACTGAACTTGGGAATCGACGTTTTTGACGGAGCGGTGACTGCGGGCACGGGAGATGGAGGTCTGCTTGATGAGACTTTATTGCTTGCTTTCACCACAGACGACAACGGGTGGACGAATACCACATATAATTTCACGGCGACATCGACCTCCACGACGCTTAGGTTTATCGATCAAGGTCTAGTTTCTAACTCGGCTTCCTCTGCTGGCGGAGATCATCTCATCGACACTGTTTCAGTCACTGCTGTCCCAGAGCCGAGTTCTGCATTGCTACTGCTAGGTGGCTTGGGAGCGCTCTTCATGCAGCGCCGCCGCGCCTAACGCAACTTGAATTACGAGAGGGCTTTTGAGCAAAGTCCTTCAATTATTGCCCAAGTAGCGATTCATACGCTGCTTGGGCATTTTTTTACCCACGCCTATCAAGAGCCGCTTGCTCAGGATACGCAAATTCATTCTCCAACCATTAGCTATTGATGAAAACCCAAGATTCAATTCGATCTCTTTCTCTCGTTATAGCGGCGGCAATTGCCATCTATATATATCCTTCCAACTCACGTGCTGCCGAAAAGCCAAATGTCATCATCATCTTCGCTGATGATCTTGGCTATGGAGACGTCAGTGTCAATGGGGCGACTCTGGTGCAGACTCCAAATATTGATAGTCTTGCGGCTGGTGGGAGAAACTTCACAGATGCACACTCAGCATCAGCCGTCTGCACGCCATCTCGCTATGCTCTGTTGACGGGTGAGTATCCATTCAGGGCAGGCCTGTTCAAGCCTGAGTTTCTCAGAGATCCTTTAGTGATTGATGAAGATAAGACGACTGTAGCTGACGTAATGAAAAACGCGGGCTACGCGACTGCTATCATCGGCAAGTGGCATTTGGGGTTCCAAAGCTCTAGACCGGTCAACTGGAACGCAGACTTAAAGCCAGGGCCCCTTGAGCTTGGTTTTGATTACTATTACGGCGTGCCTACAGTAAACAGCCATCCGCCATTTGTTTACGTTGAGAACCATAATGTTGTCGGCTATGTGCCGGAAGATCCTTTTGTTTACGGCGAGACGGCGAACACCGCCGAATACCCAGAAAAGTATCAGCTTAGTGATATCGGGGGAGCGGATGCTGCCCATGCCCTATACATCGACGAAGAGGTCGGAACTCACTTGAAGGATAAGACACTCGATTGGATTGAAGCCAATAAGGACGATCCATTCTTTCTGATTCTATCTACAACTCATATTCATCATCCCTTCACCCCCGCGCCCCAGTTCCAAGGGACTAGCGCCGCAGGGATCTACGGGGATTTCCTCCATGAGCTGGACTGGATCGTGGGTGAAATCATCCAAAA
>JBPOGC010000293.1:0-2246 GCA_051251795.1 Luteolibacter sp.
GGGCGGGATTTTTTGCTAAGAGGCCGTCTGAAAAATGCCGGATGAGTGTTTTTAAGTTGGTTAAGTCTGAAGAGAGTGGCTTCGCCGGATGAGGTATAAAGTAACCCTGAAGGGCTGCGGATCTTTCTGTTTCAGGCTTTGTTAGGCCCCGGTCATGGATCCCGATCCATTCCCTCAACGCGCCTTGCCTCAAGGCAAAAATCTCTCGCAGCACTCATTCCTGCATTTTTCAGACAGCCTCTAAGGGGTTGCAAACCCCTTCTCTATATTCTTGGGTTGGGGCAGATGGATGGATCTTTGCTGTTGTTTGGTGTTAAGGGAATGGAGCTTTCCGTGGAGGAGGCGGCGCTTTTCAAGAAATTGCAACCTGCGGGGTTCATCTTGTTTTCCCGGAATATCGGGAGTCCGGAGCAGACCCGGCGGTTGACGGATGATTTGCGGGGGCTCTGTCTGGATGAGCCGATCCTTTCGATTGATGAGGAGGGGGGACGGGTAGCGAGGACTAGGGAAATTGCGCCGAGTCTTCCTTCTGCGGCGGCGTTGACATTGAAGGGGGAGATGGAGCAGATCGCGAGGGCGGGGGAGGCTACCGCGGAGATGCTGGGGCTGTTGGGGATGAATCTGAATTTCTCGCCAGTGCTGGATCTGGATCATTTTCCGGGGATTCAGAATGCTTTGATCCAGAGGTGCTGGGGGCGGGACTCGCAGGATGTGATCAACCGGGCTGGGATGTGGAACCGGTGGACGCGGAAGCGGGGAATGTTGGGCTGCGCAAAGCATTTTCCGGCATGTGGACGGGCGACGAGTGATCCGCACAATGATCTTCCTTCATCCGATGTGACGAAGGAGGAGATGATGCGGGAGGATGTGATTCCCTACACGGCACTGATGCCTGAGCTGGATGCGATCATGCTGGCGCATGTGATGTTTCCGAAAATGGATGGGGAGTATCCGGCTTCGTTGTCCAAGGGGATTGTTACGGGGTGGCTGAGGGAGCAGCTGGGTTTTGACAAGCACCTGGTGATGACGGATGACCTGGACATGGGGGCGATCACGAAGCGTTACGGGCGCGGGGAGGATGTGAAACTGGCGATTTCCGCAGGGAACGATCTGGCGATGATCTGCCATGAGGTGGGGAGCGCGGAGGTGGCTGCGAAGGCGATCGGGGAGCTGCCGCTTGGGTTGCGGGATGACGCGCGGGAGAGGTTGGCGCGGTTCCGGAAGAAGATGAAGTATCCGCCGGCTTGGAGTCAGGCGCGGTGGGATGGGGTTTGTGAGAAGATCAAAGATATTTCTGAGAAGGTGCCGGAGCTGGTAGAATATGGGGAGAAGAGTGCGGTGACGCAGTATTGAGAATTACCGAGTCGGAAAGGCTTGGATTTTGTCCGTTTTTCATCACGAAGACGCCAAATTTTCTTGGCTTCTTAGGACGGACTGAAGTTGGGGGCTATGTCCGCTTTGCTCCCATTGCGTTCCAGGGTTCGTTGGCTAGCCGATGTCACCCATGTCTTCGAAGCCATCGGTGTCGCCGGTTTCGTCGAAGTCCATTTCGCGGACTCGTTTTTTGTCGCGCTGGGCTTCCACTTTTTTGCGGAGGGCTTCGCGGAGGTTGATGCAGTCTTTGATGGCGGGGATGTCGACGTGGGGGAGGGAGCGGTCGGATGTTTCCATGTGGATGTTTCCGAGGCCGGTGAGGCGCATCCACCATTTCCGCTCAACGAGCATGTCCTTGACGCGGTAGAGCTCCACTTCGTCAATACTCTGGTTGATGATGCCTTTGGTGATGCGGAGGCGCTCTGATGTTAGCTCGAAAGTCTGACAGCGGACTTTCAGGTAGCTCCAGAGAGCCCAGATGAGGGGGATGGCTAGGGCTACGAATACCGGGGGGAAGTCAGCCAGGACGCCGCCGACTACGATGGCAATGGCTAGCAGTATGGCGAGGGTGAATTTCCCGATGTTGAGCCATTGGGAGGGGCTGCCTTTCCAGAAAATGGGTTCTTCGTCTGTCATGGGAATGATCTTATGAGAGAATTTTCCGGATTACAAAACCGATCTGCTGGAGCGCTTCGCTTTCGTGACGAGTGAAAAGACTTGAGATGTATGTTTTGAACCGCCAAGGACGCTAAGTTCGCCAAGTTTTCTTGGGTTGTATTGTTTGGAACTACGAATTGGACGAATCTTTCTTCTTTGAGTAGCTGAAGTGGCCAGTGCCGAATGGAGAAGGCTTGGTTTTTTCCTTCATTGGA
>JBPOGC010000294.1:0-2241 GCA_051251795.1 Luteolibacter sp.
TCCAACAACCTCCGGGGCTTTTTTATGCCCTGAAGGAAGCAGACTGGGACGAGAACCCCTTTCCGCAGCGTAGCGGAGGAAACCGGGTTTGACTGCGCTTTTCGCAGTAGCGAAAAAATCTCTGTGACCCACACGTTCCGCACCTACCTGATCATGACGGCAGTATGCCTTTGCGATAGGCTTTGCTGATAGCTGCTGGTGCATTCTTAACCTGAAGCTTTTCGTAAATGTGCCGAATGTGATTACCCACGGTATGGCTGCTAATCTTGAGTTCGGCGGCGATCTGTTTCTGAACCAGACCATCGCTTATCAGCTTCAGAACCTCGATTTCGCGCTCGGAGAGACTGAAACCACCGTCAGTCGTTCGCATCTTATTAAAAAGCGTGTTCATGATGTAATGTGCGACGTTAGGGTCAATCGGCGCTCCGCCACCAATAACAGTTCGGATGCCCTCCGTGATCTGTTTTCTGCTGGCGGATTTCAAGAGATAGCCTGAGGCACCGGCGGCAATGGCTGCCAATACGTCTGCTTGCCTGTCAGATTGGGTAAGGACAACAATAGGCGTCTCAGGCAGAAATTCCTTAAACTTCGGGATGGCTTCGATACCGCTCATGGCTGGCAGATTCAGGTCGAGCAGGATCATACCGGGCATTTCCTTCCTAGTTGCACCTTTGAGAAAATAGAAAGCTTGCTCCGCAGTTCCAAACTGTATGGCCAGGTCAATGTCCGGAGACTTGTTTAGCACCAGGGCAAGGCTCTCGCGGTATTCGGGATGGTCTTCGACCAGCATGATGGAAATTGGGGAAAACATGGGGTTTGAGATGGATTGTTGGTTGCTTTGGAGGTTTAAACGATACTTTATCGTAAAATTCAATTTTTGAGTTCCGACTCGAGACTTCCGGTTTTCGTCCTTCCGAAGTGGAGCCATGATCGATGGCGCAGCTTCAGGCAAACGGCTGTCCCTCCCTCAGGGGGGGTAGCGACAGTCAGACGTCCTTTGAGCAAGTCCGCACGCCGCTGGAGAGAAGAAGGGATTCTATTTTTCACAAAGCCAGGAATCCCAGTACCGTTATCACTGACAGTCAGCGTAATTTCTTTTTTACCCGCGCTAAGATGCGTGATGACGCGTGTCGCTCCGGAATGGCGGCATATGTTGATCAGGCACTCCTTGTAGAATAAGAAAATATCGAAGCGGACGCGCGCCTTGAGCTGTTCCAGATAGGGCTCTCCCTCTATCATAATTTCGTGCTCCTGATTGGTCATGATCCGTTGCGAGGCACGGCGCATGTCGGTTGCCAGGCTGATCGTGAGCCTGGGAACTTCCAGCATGTTAGTACAGTGGCGCACGGCAGTTCCGGAGCGCTCCGTAAGCTGCCGGATGCGTTGGCTGAGCGTCTTCCACTCTTCCACGCTTTCGGCATCCTCTGCCGCGTCACTTACCAGGCCGATGGAATGGAGATTGGCACCCAGTTCGTCATGCAGATCCGCGGCAAAACGTTGCTTCAAGCGAGCCACTTCACGCATACGAAGGATTCGGTCGATCAGCACGGTGATAATGATACCTGCAGCAAAAATCACAGCCAACCAGGTCATGATCTGGAGTAGTCTCTGCTGCCGGTCATAGCGCACATCTAATTCCGCCGCGACAAACGGGCGTTCATTTTCCAAATCCTGCCGAAGGGCGAGTTGCTCCATCCAGTCCCGTATTGGCAAAACGTTGCCATAGTGGTTTCGCCCGTCAGTCAGAGCCATGGGTTCACCTTGGGAGTATTGCATCTGGCGAGTGATGCTTGCCTCTTTTCCAACTGCCTGGTTTCGCCCTTTGGATAAGAGTTCAATTTCAGCCAAACCAAAGCAGCGCCAGACGTTATTCGCTTCAGGCGCGGCATAGCCTTCCACTGAAACCACGCGGACATAACGGCAGGCAGTTTCCGGAAAATTCAGCATGATGACCGGTCCTGCCTGATAAATGCTTTTTCTGATGGATTTGACGAGCAAGACAGCATCGGAAAAATCGGGTAGATTTGCACCTTCGATAACAAGATGTTTCGGCACACCATAATCTGCATGATACATTTTGGGGAAATTTTCCCGTATATCCGGTATGTGCAAGCTCACGCCATCCAGATGTTTTGTTTCCTGAAGGTCGACTAAGAAGGACATCTCGGAATCGTCCTTATTAAATGCGATATAAGGTTCGCTCTTATCACCTTGTGCCGCGTCCATCAGATACGGCAGAAA
>JBPOGC010000295.1:0-2235 GCA_051251795.1 Luteolibacter sp.
GCCCATGGAGTTCTGGGAGGTGTCAAGAACGTGTTGCTAGGCGGGAAGTTCAAGGACGGCTTCCTTTCAGCAGCGGCAAGCACCGCATTCGGGGCTTACGTCAGTTACGAGAATATTGGCTTGGGTAGCCCTGGAGATACTTCAAAACCCTATCTCGTGGCGGCGCGGACTTCGGTCGCTGCCGTGATCGGCGGGACGGTCTCGGAAGTTGGTGGCGGTAAATTCGCAAACGGCGCCTATACGGCGGCGTTTCAGCATCTTTTTAATGCGGAGCTAAAGAAAAGTCTCTTGGTGCATGCGAAAACTAAAGAGTTTAGAGTATTAGCTAGATCAGAGTTGTTAAAATTAGGTAAACTAACTGCTAAATCGAAATTAGAATATGGTGTAGTAATTGGTGTTTACCGTGGAAAATATATAGCCAGTAATACAATAACAGGATCAAAATCATCTGTGGATTTAGATTCACCAACTTTCGTTGACGCAAAAGGTAAAAATATTTCAGCTTCTTCAGTTGCTATATTAGCGGGTATGCATTCCCATCCTAGCGCAGGGAGTAGTCAAATATACACCCAAGGGGGAGCAGTGATTACGACAACCTATTTTTCATCCTCAGCAAATAATGCTTCTGGTGCGTGGGGTGGCGGTGACTTTGCAGCTTTTTCTTCAAGAAAAATGATTGGAGGAGTCATTGCTACTGACGGAGGGATGCAGTTATTGGTTCCTAACCTTAATTTTAAATTTAAATATGGAAAAATAAAAAACGGTGTGCTAAGTGACAGGAGCGCTAATAAGAGTTGGGTTTTTGATTTAAAATGAAAAATATAATTATTATTTTATGGATGTCGTGCGGTTTATCCTTATCTAAAGACATGGAGGTGAAGCCTGGAGGAAATGTACACTTTATGGGAGGGTTGATTTCCAGAGTGAGGGTTTTTGAGGGTTCTGAAATATTTGAAGTCTATACGAAAAAAGAAGGTGAAATTACGAGTATTTTGACTTTGTCTTTCAGTGATAAAGGGTGGGCAATCGATGGGTATCCTATGTCACCTTGTTTTTTAAATGTGTCTTACTCTAATGGAGAAAAATTTCCTGTTATCTACTTATCCATTAAAGAAAAAAATGACACTCGGAAGTGTAGAATCTTAAGAAAAAATAAGTTATTGTACGTTATTTCCGAAGGTGATTTGAACGAAAACGAAATCGTCGGAGAATTGGAAGAGTAAGTGTTAAATCCCAAATTCTCATCGGGTCGAATTCCCAATTTTAAATGGGGTCAGTAAATGGGGTCTAAATGGGGTCTAAATGGGGTCTGTAAATGGGGTCAGGTGTCTCATTTGAACATTTAAATGGGGTCAGGTGTCTCATTCTAAATGGGGTTGTAAGAGTCCCCGTATCCGGAACAGATCGTAAATAGAGTTTCGGGCTGCTACAAAGCATACGAAACGATGAAAAAGAGCCGATTCACGGAGAGCCAAATTGTGGCGATCCTCAAGGAAACAGACACTGGAATGAAGGTGGCGGAGGTCTGCCGCAAGCATGGCATCAGCCAGCCCACCTACTACAACTGGAAGAGCAAATACGGAGGCCTGAGTGTATCCGATCTCAAGCGCACAAAGGAACTCGAAGCCGAGCTTTCCAAGTTGAAGCGCATGTATGCCGATCTTGCCATGGAAAATGACGCCATCAAATCCCTGCTCGAAAAAAAGCTCTAAGGCCAGCCGAACGCCATGAGGCGGTCGGCTGGCTGATTGAAAAAGAGAACCTGTCGGCAACCATGTCCTGCCGGATCATGGGGTTAAGCCGTTCAGGCTGGTATCGCGGCCCGTCAGACAGTTCCGTGCGCGACGCTCCCGTCATAGCAAGACTCAACGAAGTCGTCGGCAGGCACGGACGGTGGGGCTTCCGCAAGTGCTACCACTGGCTGCGCCAGCATGGTGAAACATGGAACCACAAGCGCGTCCTGCGCGTCTATCGTTCAATGGGGCTCAATCTGCCCAGGCGAACAAAACGCAGGCTTCCTGCCCGCGTCCGCGAACCACTGTAAATGGGGTCAGGTGTCTCATTTGAACATTTTTTCTTGAATGATGTTTCCTCGTCTCGGTAGATTTCCCCATGCCGAGAGCTTTGCGACATCAATATCCGGGGGCGGTTTATCACGTGTAAATGGGGTCAGGTGTCTCATTTGAACATTTTTTCTTGAATGATGTTTCCTCGTCTCGGTAGATTTCCCCATGC
>JBPOGC010000296.1:0-2216 GCA_051251795.1 Luteolibacter sp.
CCGGCGGAAGTCGTAAAAGTCGGCCAGAAAGTCCAGATCACCGTCATGGAAGTAGACCTGCAGCGCAACCGCATCGGCCTCTCCATGAAATCCAATCCAGACCTCGCACACCCCCAAAGTCGCGGCAATAGCAACGGCAACCAAAACCGCCGCCCCCAACAAAACCGCCGCCGCGAAAACCCAACCCCCACCGGCAACGACTGGTTCACCCAAGCCATGAGCAACGCCAAGAAGAAGTGACACTTTGGTGTGCGGGAGCAGGCTCTCGCACCCCAAACTCACTTCACCAACCGCAAGGTCAGTGGATATTCGTAAAGCACCGGATCAGACGCCTTCGTAGCGGCAATGATTGCCAGGACTATCCCGCCTACGGCGATAACAAAAACCAGCGGTATGCCAATGCACGTCACTGCGCAGACAAACGAATAGATCATGATCGAAATGTGGAAATTCAAAGCCTCTCTCGCATGATGTGTCACCTTCGGACTCGTTTCCTTTTTCACCAGATAAACAATCAGCGGAACCACCAGCCCTACTCCCAATAAAATCGAAAGATGGCTGAAAATGATCCACAGATGATCATCGTCACCTCCTGGAGCAGGGGATTTCGGAGCCTGTGGCAGCATTAAAGGAGGCGGAGTTTCCACAGCTCGAATCTTCTTCACCTGAACCCGCTTTCCAATATCAAAGTTACTTCTTTGATATTACCTGCGGAACGATTCTTGCCTACTCACCAAAGTGCTACTATTTTCGACCCTATGGAATGGAAAGGCAAACGAGGTAGCTCCAATATGGAAGACGCGCGCGGACGCTCCGGCGGCATGCGCATGGGCGGCGGTAAAGGCGGGATTGGCATGAGCCTGATCGGGATGATTGGCAGGAAATTCGGCTTCAAAGGCATCCTGGTCGCCATCGTGGGCGCACTGCTTCTTTGGAAGCTGGGCATCGTCGATCTCAACACACTGGTAGGCGGATCCCCCGTCACTTCCAGCGCTCCGGCAAAAGTCAGCCCAAAGGAGCAAGAGCTTTACGATTTCGTCGGAGTCGTTCTGAAACAGACCGAGGAGGTCTGGACGGAGGAATTTGCGAGAATCGGAAAAACCTACAAAGAACCACGCCTACAGGTATACCGAGGGCAGACGAACACCGCTTGTGGCGCAGGACAGGCTGCGATGGGCCCCTTCTACTGCCCGGGAGATGACAAGATCTATATCGATCTCACCTTTTACGATGAGCTGGCGAAAACCTTCAATGCCCCCGGAGATTTCGCCCAAGCCTACGTGATCGCCCATGAAGTCGGCCACCACGTGCAAAATCTACTCGGTATTTCAGGAAAAGTGGCAGCGAAGCGAGGTCAAGCGGACTACAACGAATACTCCGTCCGCTTGGAGCTCCAGGCCGATTTTCTTGCCGGCGTCTGGGCAAATCACTCATTGAAAGATCTTAGCGTGGATAAAGAGGACATCCAGGAGGCCATGCGCGCCGCCAATGCCATTGGCGACGACGCGATTCAGAAAAAACAACAAGGCCGTGTAGTCCCCCACTCGTTCACCCACGGCACTTCGGAGCAACGCATGCGCTGGTTCAACAAAGGCCTGCAAAGCGGTAAAATAGAGGGCGGCGACACGTTCTCCATGCCATACAGCCAGCTCTGAGTTTTTCTGAGAAAATCAGACGTTCAGATCGCCTTCGACACCAACGTTCAAGTCCGTGCCGGTCACAGCGTTTGTCAGGATTTTCGCCATGGCTACAAGCTTCCCGGACTCCGTGTCCCAATAGTGCGAAGTCGCGGGCTGGACGCAAATAAGGCATACACCCGGATCATCCTTCCCATCATACCAAGACTCCACTACCGGATTCCAAAGCCTGTCGATTAGTGTCCTGTCCGTTGAGATTGATGCGATTCCGTAAACGGTAAGGAACTCCATTTTCGAGGTATTCCCGAAAACGAGCTGAACGCGGGGATCCTTGGTGATATGCTTTTGGTGCGTGCTGTCCAGATTGCTGAAAAACCAGATACGGCCTTCATAGTCCGTTTCCTGCACACGCATCGGGCAGACGTGGAGAGGTGCGGTGCTCAGATCGGTTGCAAGCATGCAAGTGTCAGTGTTGCTGGTAAGCTCCTGGAGTTTTGAGATGGCTTCTTCCGAAATTAGATTCTGTGTTTCAGGCATAAATCAGGATCGCCCGTTTCTGAAAACGGTCAAACAGTAAGA
>JBPOGC010000297.1:0-2204 GCA_051251795.1 Luteolibacter sp.
GCAGGTAATTCTGGCTCTGCAACTGGGCTGGTTGGGGTAGAGCGAACCACCTGGGCACTGGTGTGGACGCTGGGTTTGCTTCCTTCAGGCGGGGCAAGTGGCTTCGGAACAGAGGCGGTCTTGAGGCGTTGGGTGGAGGCTTGGGTCTTGGGAGGTTCCGGCTCGGGGGCGGATCCGGGGATGAGGAGTTTCGGGCGTTTTACCTCTACAGGAGCTGCCATAGGCGTTCCGGAGCTGAGTTCGGGCTCTGGAACGACGTCGTTTTCCAAGAATAACTGGAGTGCCTGGCGAGCGGATTCCGGACGATCCTCGGGATCGCGGTTGATGTGCCACATAATCCAGTTGCAGGCCCAGATGGGAATGCCGTCGCGGACTTCCTCAAGGGATGTCAGCTGATGCTGGAGGTGGGCAGCCATTACCTGGGCTGCGGAATCCCCATCGAATGGATAGGTGCCGGTAAGAGCGTAGTAAAACACGCATCCGATGGCGTAAAGATCGGCCTTGAGATTGATAGGAACGCGCTCGAACTGCTCCGGTGCCATGAAGTAGATGGAGCCAAAGACACCGTCCGACTGGTCGACTGTCTGGAGAGAGGGTTTTGCGGAAAGTTTGGCGAGGCCGAAATCGACAATTTTCACCTGAAATTTCCCGGAAGGGAGCCAGGTGAGCATGATGTTGCTAGGCTTCAGATCGCGGTGAACCAGGTGGAGTTCCTGGGCGGCAATGAGTGCTTCGAGAATCTGAAGAGCGAGCTCGCGGAAATCGTTCCAAGTGAAGGAGCCTTTGCAAATGATGTCTTCCAGGGTTTCTCCTGTCAGTAGCTCCATCACAACAAACGGGCCGTCCTCGTCCGAGCCTACATCGTAGATGGTGACGATGTTCGGATGCTGTAGTGAAGCTAGAGAGCCAGCTTCCTTGAGGAGCTGGCGGGTGGCTTCTTCGGAAAGGTTCGCATCATCCGAGTCTGCGATGATTCGCTTGATAGCGACATCACGGTTCATGCGGACATCGAAGGCCTTGTAGACTGCTCCTAGGCCTCCTTGGCCGATTTTGCCTTTTATTTCGTAGCGATCTTCCATGGGTTTTCTGCTGCTGCGAGGTGTAAGATGTGGAACCGGAAGCAACTATTTGATGTCGATCATGGCATTCTTACGGCGAGCCTTGATCCAGCGCTCATACTGAGCAGAAGTTTTCTTCCGACGGACACGCTCCTCAACCATGGGACGAACTTCCGAAAGCGGAGGGGCGGGGCCGAGGTTCTTTGACTCCACCTTTACGATGGTGAAACCGCGGGGATCCCGGAGTGGGCCGACAATTTTGCCTACGGGTGCCTCGAATACGATGGTGGCGAACTCAGGGGAAAGATCGACGCGTGGGAGATCCTTCTGGTAACCACCATCATCAGCGAAGGCATCACGGGAGGATTTCTTTGCCGCCTCGGCGAAGTCCGCACCCTTTTTGAGCTTTGCAGCTATTTCTTCCGCAAGGACGAGCTGGTCTTCCGGTGTGTTGAGCGGGCTTTCAGGATCAGTGGCAGGGATGAAAATTTTCCGGAACGTGATCTTGTCCTTGGATTTGTCACGCATGTCCACTTTCAGCACGTTGTATTCCTTTTGGATTTCGTTCGGGAGTGGTGGTGGGGCATCGGCGAACTGCTGTGCTCTCATGGCTTGGACTACCATTTTTTCATGAGTCAGCTCGCGGTATCCCGGCATGGTGAGGCGGGATTTTTTCAGCTCCTCGTTGAAACGTGACTTGTCGCCATTGTAGAGTTCACGAATTTGCCGATCGATTTCCTGGTCAATGAGACGGGGGTTGATGGAGGCTCCAAGTTGTTTGAATTCATCAAGGATGATCCGGCGGTCGATCAGTTCATCGAGGATTTTTTTCCGGGAATCTTCCATGCGTTTCTCAAACTCAGGGCCACCGCGGGGGAACTGGGTGATCATCTGCGCATAGACTGGAGCGAGAAGGAAGGAGACCTCGTTCTTGGTGATAACGCTGCCGTTCACAGTGGCAGCCATCCCGTTTACTTCCACGGGTGCGGAAAGGGAGGTGCTTGCGATGAAAAGGGGGAGTAGAAGAATGGGGAATTTACGGATCATTTCTGGAGATGATAGTGGAGCGTCGCCAAGCTGGGGATTCGCTTACGGAAAGCTTCCAGTGGGGAGCGTGAGAATGCAAGCGGGGAAACTTGGGAAAGG
>JBPOGC010000298.1:0-2201 GCA_051251795.1 Luteolibacter sp.
AGTGCCGAGTGAGAAGTGCTTGGGTTGTGGTGTTTTTGGAGCCACGGAAGCTTGGGATGAGGTGAGGGGGGCTGGAATCCCCCCTGAAACGGCCTGGCGCCGGAGTCGCCAGCTACTTGTTTTTTAGTCGGGGATGGAGCGGTGGATTTCCTCGAGAGCCATGACGGTGTAGGCGGTGACTAGGACGGGGTTGGATTCCATCCAGCGGCCGTTGTCGTTGAACCAGGAGCCGTCGGGGCGCTGGATGGTGAGGAGTTTTCCGGCGAGGTCTTCGCGCCAGTTGGCTTCGGTGCCGTCTTCCATCCTGAGGGTGTCGATGCCGGCGGCGTGGAGGGCTTTTGCCATGGTCTGGTAGTAGTAGTAGAGGCCTTCTGCTCCCATGTTTGGGTTTTCCTCTAGGGTGTAGTTTTTTCCGAGCCATTCGATGACGGCGGTGACGCGGGGATCGTCGGGGGTGAGTTTTGCATATACGAGGGAGAGGAGGCCGGCGTAGGAGATGGAGCCGTAGGAGCGGAGGGCGACTTTTCCGTCAGGGGTGACTTCGGTGCCGGCTTTCGAGTCTCCGGGGGTGTAGATGAAGCCGCCTTTGTTTTTGGCGTCGTCGGAGGCCCAGTCCTGGTCGTTGGTGGTGGTTAGGTTCTGGCTACGGGAGAGGAAGGTGAGGGCTGCGTCCCAGTCGAGGTTTGGCTGGTCGCCGAATTCGCTGTCTTCGATGACGTGGTCTGAGAGGGCGAGGGCCTCGAGGGCGAGGTAGGTGTTGGACATGTCGGTGTGCTCGTTGGAGGAGCCGTAGCCGATGCCGCCGTCGTTGGGGTTGTCGGTTTTGCCGGGCTGGCCGATGTCCCATTGGTTCTCGATGAGGTGTTTGCGGGCTTTGACGATGGCGCGGTCGAAGCTGGCTTTTTCCGGTGCGGAGGCGAGGGCGGTGAGGGAGGTGGCGGTGTTGTAGACGGCGAGGCCGCGGTTGTAGATGCCGCCGTCTTCCTTTTGCTGGCCGAGGAGCCAGGTGTAGCCTTTTCCGAGGGCTGGTGAGTCGGACTTGAGGCTGGGGTCGCGGGCGATGGCGGTGAGGGGGAGGGCTGTGAGGGCGGGGAGGGCTTCGTCGTCCCAGTGGCCGTCGGGTTTCTGGTTTTCCAGGAGGTAGGCGTTGCCGCGGGCGATGGCCTGGGTGATTTCGTTTTTGAGGGAGAGGTAGGGTTTCTCGGCGGCGTGGAGGGTGGAAACTATTGCCAGGGATAGGAGGAGGATTGTTGGTTTCATGGTGTGTCGCTTCGCTCCAGTGATCAGTGCCGAGTGATCAGTGAGAAGTGGAAGACTGGGGTTGCGTTGCTTTGGTTGTGGAGTTTGCTGCTTTTTTGTTATTCCTTGTAGGGAGCGATGATGAGGGTGGCTTTTGTTTCCAGGTCGGGGATTCTGTTGGTGTGGGCTGTCCAGATCTCGTCGTTGAGGTTGCCGGTGCCGGGGTAGTTGATGAGGGCGGTGTTGGTGATGAAGATGGCGGCGATGTCGCCGGTGGATTCGGGGATGAAAGTCCCCTGGTAGATTTCGGAGCCGCCGTAGACCCAGTGGGTGGGTGGCATGGCTTGGGCAATGGTGTCGTTGCGGATCCAGTCGCTGGCGGGGCTGCGAAGTGCTTTTTTGTTTTTCCGATATTCGATTTCCAGGGAGAGGCGGGCGGCTTTTTTGTTTTCCGGGTCTTCCTGGAAGAATTTTTCGGAGACGACTCCGTGCTCTTCCATGACGCGGTATAGTTCCCTGGAGGGTTTGTAGCGGAGGAGGGTGAGGGCGAGGTTGAGGTGGGTGGGGGAGGCGGTGGTGCGGAGGAGGGATTCGTGGATTTTGCCGTTTTGGTGGACGAGGAGGAATTCGAGGAGGCCTTCGCGTTGGTTGACTATGGTGGGGAGGCGGATTTCGCGGGTTTTGCTATCGAAGGTGATCTGGCCGATGCGGTAGGTGGTTTCCCCGGTTTTCTCCACGGGGGGTTTTTCCTCCCGGGCGGGGAGGAGGGTTGTGAAAAGGAGAAGGATGAGGGCTCTCATGGTTTCCCTATTTCTATACCGGGTTTTTTGAGAAACCGAAGAAATCTTTGGGTTCTTTTACCCATGAGTAGCCCTTGGCGTCTTTAGAGGCCGTCTGAAAAATGCCGGATGAGTGTTTTTAAATTGGTTAAGTCTGAAGGGAGTGGCTTCGCCGGATGAGGT
>JBPOGC010000299.1:0-2175 GCA_051251795.1 Luteolibacter sp.
ATGGGGATGGCGAAGTTTTCCACGATGAGGGCGTCGTCATCTGGTTTTGCGATGGCGATGGCGGGTGGTTGGTCGCGGGTGACTGTGAGTGATGAGGTCGGGGTCTCGGTGGCTTTGTTTCCTTTTGTGTCAATGAGAGAGAAGGTGAGGCGGGCGGAGTCCTGCGCGGTGAGTGTGGCGGTGGCGGTTTTCAGGGAAGTTTCCGAAGGGGTAAGTGAGATGGTGGATTTTTCCTTCGTGGTCTCGAGGTGGATCTGGCCGGTGCCTAGAGGGCGGTTGGAATCGATCTGGAATGTGATTTCGGTGCCTTCGAGGGCTTGGATGGAAGAGAAGGTGTAGGCGTTGTTGCTCGTGGGGAGGCCGGTGTAGGTGGGTGGCGTGATGGTTACCTGTGTTTTCTGGAACTGGGGTGTGAGGATGAGATCGAGCAGGCAGCGGTGTGAGCGGGTGTTCTGATCCGCGGTGTGTGCGGTGAGGGTGAGAGGGGTGGTGATGTTTTCCAGGCGGGCGAGGAAGGTGCCGTCGCCGCGAGGTGAGAGGGGGATGGTGAATTTCTCGTTTTCGGATGTTGCGGTGAGGAAGAGTTCCTTTGGCTGGTGGCCGGATGCGCGGACTTCCACGGTGAAGCCGCTGCCGTAGAGGACTTTCTGGCCGGGAACCGGGGTGATGAGTGTGAGGCGAGTGAGGGAGAAGGGCGGGTGATCGCCGTAGGGATCGAGGAAGCGGAGCCATTCGTTGCGGACGTGTTGGCCGCCGAAGATGGTGAGAAGAAGGATGATTGTGGCGGTGGCGGCGAGGATGCCGGAGGTCTTGGGGATGCGTGGCTCTCGGGCGAGAGGTGGCAGTGAGGGGAGGTCTAGGTTTTTCCCGGCTGCGTGGATGGCATGGTTGGCGAGGGAGCGGGTGAGGGGATCGGTGCCGGGGCGCTCGGTGTCTGAGGCGAGCTGGAGTATATTGATGAGTTTTGAGCCGAGAGCGGGATTGCGTGACTCCAGGAGGCGGGCGAGGCGGAGGAGTGGCGGGCGGACGAAGCAGCCGATCCAGAGTGAGATGCCGATGAGGATGAGGCCGGCGAAGAAGAAGGCGAGGAGTCCGGCGAGACGGAGGTGATTGGGGAAGTGGAAGAGAATGTCCGCTATGAGGAGTATAGGAATGAGGGCGAGAAGGATGATGCCCGCACGGAGGAGAAACATTAGTGCGCGGTTGCGTGAGTGGACGGCTCCCGCGCGTTTCAGGGTTTCCAAAACGGGAGGTGGGGGAGGATTGGATTTTTCCATTTTCTCAAGAGGGCTTTACTCCATTAACGATGAGGATACCGATTGTGGCGGAATTGGGAATAAAGAAGGTTGGGGATTCGATAGACAGGAGATATGGCTTCCGGTTCTCTGGGGGATGAAGATTCAGTTAAGCGGGGAACAGGAGGCGGAACTTTTGGATTCGATTCAGCGGGTGATCTCAGAAGAGCTGGAGATGGAGGCTAGCGATATGCAGGCGAGGGTTATGCTGAAGTATGTGTGCGAGGAGATTGCTCCGTTTGCCTACAATAAGGGAGTGGCGGATGCGAAGCGTTTCATGCTGCAGGCAAGCGAGGATCTGGATGGCTCTTGTTTTGAGCAGGGGCTGAGTTACTGGAAAAAGTCCGATGGGGGAGCAAAGGCGGTTCGCAGGAAGCTGTGAGCTGGCGTTTATGAGGATAGGGGCGGAGGCAGGAGTTGGAGTTGAGATTCTGAAGTCGGGGCATCGCGTGGCGTGGGATGTTGAAGCCCCTTTCGAAATCCAGACTCACCACCATTTCGCCCACGAATTTTGCGTAATCGGGATCACCGAGAGTTTCCTGCACATCGAGGAGTTGCTGGCGGCGCATGGTGAGAGGATCCGCGTGAAGTGGGTTGAGGTGGCAGGTAGTTATACTGCTGCCCGGTGCCGAGGTCGTGTTGGGTGCGAATCATCACGGTGACGGAGGGGGGCCGTGGAAGAGGGAGTGGATGCATTCCCGGCCAGAGGAGACGGGTACGGTGCGCCCGGTTTCCAGTAGCTCGATCTGCTTCATCCGCAGATCGCCTATTCTTGGTAGTGCTTTGCGGGGAAGACGTTAAAAAGTAGCTCTTGACCCCATTCAAGTGCGTATCTCCACCCTCAGATCACGAATACTCCAGAGATGGCCTTTTGCTTCGG
>JBPOGC010000003.1:0-45089 GCA_051251795.1 Luteolibacter sp.
ACCTGCGAAATCATCGGCGCCTACCGCATCGGCCTCGTCGATCGCATCCTCGCCTCCCACGGCTTCGAAGGACTCTACTCAAACACCATTTTCGAATACTCCCCGGACGCCTTCGACTCCATCGGCACTGGCAAAACCCTCGAGCTAGGCCGCTCGTATATCGTCCCAAGCTACCAAAAACGCGGCACCTCACTCTTCCTCCTATGGCGCGGAATTGTGAAATTCATCCGCAAAAACCCGGAGTATACGAAACTTTTCGGCGCAGTCAGCATCAGCGACAAATACCACCCCCTCTCCCAGGCGCTAATCATAACCTACCTGAAACGCCACAAACTCCAGAACGGCTTCGAAGAAAAAATCCGCGCCAGAAAAGCCCCCACATGCGAAAAACTCCGCAGCCTCCGCTCCTTCGATTACCCCGGAGCACTCCCCTCTCTCGAAAACGTAAACGACCTCGTTTCCGATCTGGAAATCGACGGAAAAGGTGTCCCCACACTTCTGAAACACTACCTGCAGCTCAAAGGTGTCATCCTAGGAATCGGCGTGGATCAGGCCTTCAGCGATGCTCTCGACGGCTTCATCCTTGTCGATGTTGAAAAAATCGACCCCGCCGTCCTGCAGAAATACGAAGGCAGCCCTAAATCGGCACAGCGCCAATAAGTCGACCTTCATTTGGCTCATCAACAACCAGATACCTCGTCACAAAAAAACAGCACAGGGATTGTCCCCCACGCTGGCAGTCTTCTGAATCCGTTCTACCAGACAGGAATCACTTCATTTTCGCCCATTCTTTGTCGGCATCTGAAATGTATTTCGCCTCATTTTTTTCAAACTTCTTCCCGATCCTCTTGTCCTTGTTCAGGTAGAGCTTTCCATCAACTACGGAGAAAACAGTAGGATCCACAGGAACCTTTTTTCCGAAGCTCATCCCATAGGCACACCAGCCATCATACTGAGGCAGGAACTTGTCGGGTGATTTCTTGAACCCATCCAGCGCATCCTGGCTCACAAAGCAGTAGGTCTTCCCCTCATGGTCTGCGGAAAACTCCTGAGTCCCTTTTAGAGCCTTACCCGCGCTGATATAACATACCACACAGTATCCGTCCAACTCAGGCTCTGCAGCCTGAAGAATAAGAGCCGTGGAAAACAATATCGCCATTACCGCGGCTAGTTTCTTGAATAATTTCATCGTTGTATCTGTTTGGTTTATTGAAAACCCATTCATCGGGTTGTCTTCCATGGGAGATCCGGCTCCCGCTTTTTATTCCTCAGAAAAGCACCTCTACCCAGAAATCCCTTTGCTACACCGCCACATGCGATTAGAAAAACACATCAGCAGGCTCCACAAATTACCCCTCACACGGCACTGACCACATGCTTCTCATTCTAGATAATTACGACTCCTTCACCTACAACCTCGTCCAATACTTCGGCGAGCTTGGCATCGAAATGCAAATCCACCGCAACGACGCCCTCACAGTCGATGAAGTGAAAGCACTCGCCCCGGAAAAAATCTGCATATCGCCAGGCCCCTGCTCGCCAAACGAAGCCGGAATCTCACTCGATCTCATCCGTCAGCTCGGCTCTACCACCCCCATACTCGGAGTCTGTCTCGGGCACCAGTCCATCGGCCAGGTCTACGGCGGCGATGTCGTCCGCGCGGATCGCCTCATGCACGGCAAGACCTCACCCATCCTTCACAACAACGGCAGCGTCTTCACCGGCCTCCCCATCCCCTTTGAGGCCACCCGCTACCACAGCCTCATAGTAAAACGCGAAACCCTCCCCGATTGCCTCGAAATCACAGCATGGACGGAGGAACAGGAAATCATGGGTCTCAAACACAAGGAACACCCCGTTCACGGCGTCCAGTTCCACCCCGAGTCCATACTCACGGAACATGGGAAACAAATCCTGGAAACATTCCTCAAACTCTAAAAACCCCGGAAAATATCCGCATAATTCCTACATTGAAATTTGGAGTTTAAAATTTAAAGTTTGAAAGTCATGCCACGCCTCCTCGTTACCAAAACACCGAAATGCTACGTCGGTGGTTCCTTCATCCGCTCGGAAAGCAACCGAACCTACGAGATCATGGACGCGAAAGGTGAATTTTTCGGAAACATACCTCTCTGCACACGCAAGGATGTCCGCAACGCCGTCGAAGCCGCGGCCAAAGCCGGCTCCGGTTGGTCGAAACGCTCCGGCTACAACCGCGGCCAGATCCTCTACCGCATGGCAGAGATGCTCGAAGCTCGCTCCGAAGAACTCATCGCCGCCCATTTCCCGTCAAATTCAGCCGAGAAGAAACAAGCCGCAATCGAAGTCTCAACCGCAATCGATCGCATCATTCACTACGCAGGCTGGACTGACAAATACGAGTCCCTCCTCGGCAGCGTAAATCCAGTCGCCACATCCCACTTCAATTTCTCCGTCACCGAGCCCATCGGCATCATAGCCGTAGCCGCTCCAGAGGAAGCGCCACTCCTCGCACTCATCTCGATGATCCTTCCCATCATCGCCAGCGGTAACGCCGTAGTTGCCCTCGCCTCGGAGGAAAAGCCCTACCCCGCCATCCTCCTCGGTGAAATGCTCGCCACCAGCGACCTCCCCGGCGGCGTCATAAACCTCCTCACTGGGAAAAATGCTGACATCCTTCCCACCTTCGCCACACACGAGCACATCCGCGCCATCTCCGCATTCGCCACTCTGGATGAGCGGAAACTTCTCCAATCCGGCGCATCCGATTCCGTAAAGCGAACCACATTCATCCCGGCTGAAAAGCCCTACGATTGGTTCTCCGAAAAAGCCCAAGGCCTCTACCACATCCGCGACTTCGTGGAACTAAAGACCACCTGGCATCCGGTTGGATAGTTACCGCTGGCCTCCGCCCCGGTAGCAACTACTCAAAGCCGAACAGCCTTGAGCCCCATAAACAGCGGAAACTCCTCCGCCGCCCTGTGCTCAGCCTTACTGAAAGGTCCTGACTGAGACCTCCTGTGCGAGAATAGCTCCACACACTCAGTCACTCCCAGCCCCGCCGCACCCATTGGCGAAATCACATCCGCCAGAGGCCTGTGGTAAAAAACAGTACTTTCGTCCGTCCCCAGCCCCGGTCGTGTCTGAATCCCGATCTCCAACGCCTTCCCATACTTGTCCAGTCTGCGGAACTGCACTTTCTGATCCCCGTCCCAACCCCAGTGACTCTCCCGTGGAATCCGGAAACAAGGATGCATCATCACAATCACAACCCGCCCCCCCGGCTTCAACGCCGCAGAAAGATTTCTCATAAGTCCCCCGATATCCGGCACATCGTGCACAGCCATCACACAGGCCACAGCGTCAAAACTCCCATCCGCCCAATCCCCCTGCGCACAGGCATCAGCTCGCAAAAAAGAAACTCGCTCCTCCCCCGTATACCGCTCCCTTGCACTTGCGATCAGCTTCCCACTGGCATCCACCCCCAGCACCTGCCCCGCACCCGCCTCCATCAGAGGCTTCACCAGCACCCCCTGCCCACAACACACATCGAGCACACTCTCCCCCCTAGAAACTCCCAGCATATCAATCACCGCTGGCAAGATCACATTCCGGTGATAATCGGAGCCATCCGCACCCACCAGCTTGTCATACCATCCAGCAACCCCGTCCCATCCTTTCTCCTTACCACCACTCTTCCTCACGGGAAACCCACCCCTGCCTCCTCTCGCATTCTTTTTCGGAAAGGACTTACTTGGTTTTTTTCCCCATCGTTGCGGTTCATGCATACTGGAATTTTTATCAACCCAAAACCGATCAAAAGCGACCAAAATTAAAATACAAAAAGGGTTTCCTGAAACAGGAAACAAAACCACAGGAATCCCGTAATTTTTACTATTATTGTATCGCAGAACCCATTCCGAATATTTATCTGGAATTACACTCTAAATACTCGACTCAACACAGCGGATGGACTTCATTAACACGCGTGAAGCCGATCATTGTCATTGCCCTAGCACTATCCTGCGCATCCTGCTCTAGGAATAACACTGACACCGCATGGTGGCAAAACGAGGCGAAGATCATTGAACTAAATCAAAAAATCGAGCTTACCAACTACAGGCTCTCTCAGCTTTCCGAAATGGAGAAAACTCTACGCGATCCAGTCTCTCTTGAAGAAGAAGTTCGATCTCTTCGGGGCGAAATTGAAAACATCAAGAATCGTATCGCCCTTATGGATGAGCAATGGCCGGACTTCAGGCGTAAAATCCTGCAGGCACGCCGCATGGAATGCAAAGGTGAACATTCCGATGAAATGATTACGGCAAAAGGCAAAGAATTTCACAATGTCCGAGTGGTAAACATCAATGATGGAGGCGTTCTACTTCGACATTCCACTGGTTCGGCTCGGCTCTCAGCCTCTGATCTATCCTCTGAAGAGCAGATTCGATTCGGCATTGATCCCTCCCTCGCGCTCGCCGTCTACAAAGAAGAGGAAACAAAGAGACAAGCTCACGAAACGCTTGTTGCAGCGGCTCTAGAACAAAAACGCATAGCCGACAAGAAGCTTGAGAAGAGCCATGAACGGAGACTTCTCGAGCTCGCAGTGGCCGCCTCGCAAACCAGACCGCAAACCTCCCCCTTTTCAGACTTCACTGCCTTGGGTGAAACCAAAACCTTCCCCTCTTCCAGCTCGTCCTACACCCGTCGCTCAAGTTACAGCAATCAATACAACAGACCGAATTCCACAACTGTCTATTACAGATATATCACCCCTACCTACAACACACCTAGCAACAGCTGCACTACCGCAACTGGTAATGCGATTTATGTTGATTCTGTCTTATCCAAGCCGTAGCCAAAACTCGCTAACACAACAACTACTTCTACCACCTCGTCATGCTCTCAAAATCCATCCTTCCATTTATCTTCGGGTGCTCATGTCTTCTCGTTTCTTGCGATGACCCCGAACTCATCAAAGAACGTGGTGAACAAGAAAAAGAGATCGCTAGGCTTAAAGGACAAATCACCTTGGCCGAAGAAAAGCTAAGAGATATGCCTTCTGATCAGTCAGGGGAACTCAAACAAATCACAGCTGAGACCAACCGCTTGGAGGCAGAGCGCCGAGAACTCGCTGATGAAATTACGAAAATCAAAGCAGAAGAAGCCGCTCTGCAAAAAAAATTCGATGCCTACAAAAAGAAGTATTCAGTAGATTGATCCGAACTTCTTCAAAAAAAATCAAACCTCAATTACAATATATTCAAAATGTCATTTAGTGATTTATTAGGCAGTGGCAGAGGACCGGGAATTATCGGTATGGTAGTCGCGACTTTGGTTCTTGGAGGTTTCGGCCTGCTTTTCATGCTCAGCTTTGACGAGGCAGGCGGAGGACGTTCCCTTGCATGGGAAATTCAAAAAAACAACGAAAACATCGACAAATACAACCGAAAGAAAGCAAACAGCGACAAGCAACTTGAACTCCTCGAGAAGCGCACTCAAATTTCAAGCCAACTCGTCAATAAAAAGGCTGATCTACAAAAGGTCGAAGCTCAGATGACAACGGCTATCAGCAATGCGGAGGCTGCTGAAGAAAGCTTCGTTCAGCTCAATGAACGCTTCTTTGACTACAAAAACCAATATCGCGCTTTTGTTCGCGGAAAGGCGGAAGGAACAGTATTGGAAACCCTCGAAACCAAATCGGGTGAAATTCTATACAATGTCCATATCAAGAACGTCACCCCGGTCGGAATGGAGCTACGTCACAGGGATGGCTTGAAACGCCTGCCTTTTGAAGAACTTCCTGATGAAATGCAGGACTATTACCAGTTCGATAACGGTCAGAAAGAAGCCGAATTGATGCGCGAGCTCGAGATGCGCAAAAAGCACAACAAAGCGGTGGAGCTTGCTAAAAAAAACCTAGCCGCTCAAAGAGAACGCCAGAAAGCCGCGGATGCTATCAAAAATCGCAGTGAAGCCACCAAAACTATCGCCATTCTTGAGCAACGCATCATACAGCTTCAATCGGAAGTCACCAAACTGAACGTTGAACTTTCTAGCGAGAATACCAAATCACAATACACAAGTAAAATTACGCTTAGCAACTCGGGTAGCATTCGCAACAAGATCGCCTCGAAAAACAAACAAATTGCTACCATGAGGTCGGAGATTGGAAAACTTCGCGCCTCTACCCAATGATTTCAAGCGCAGCGAGCGGAACCGTTTCTCTGGTTCTTTCCCTTGCCGCTCTCGTTTTTTTCGGGATTGTCCTCTCTTTGTTGGTAAACAAACGCTTGGCCATTTCAAAGGACACTAAAGACATCCGCGACGACATCCGTAGAAATGAAGAGCGCCTTTATTTCCTCGAAGCACGGATGGACTCGTTGATGAAGGGAATCGTGAGAGCCAACGCAAAACATAGCGGCGGTTTCAAATCCCCTACAGAAGCTTTGGATCGGAACCAAAGCCTCACCAAAGCGATTCGTAAGCTCGAGTCCGAAAAAGAACGTTCGAAAGTCCGCGAGGCAGCACTCAGAAAAGAATTCAGCGATTATATCTTACAGATACGCAGCAGTGCGAAAGGCGAGCGTCTCGAATACATTGTTTTGACCTCGGGTCGTAGACTGGAAAAGGTCACAATAATGGAAATTACAAAAGAAGGACTCACCATCAGCCACTCCGGGGGAGTTTCCCGATTAAAGAGCAAAGAACTGAGCCTCGCCCTTCGTGAACGCTTCCAATTGTCTTCACCGCTACTCCTGAATACGGATTGAAGCCGAGACTTGGTCGGGCTAGCGGGATTCGAACCCACGGCCTCTACACCCCCAGTGTAGCGCGCTACCAGACTGCGCCATAGCCCGTTTCCAAAATCGGATCGCTAAAAGAGCAGCCGAATCGCTCATTGGCAAGCATGGAAAATCATGGAATGTAATCAGCCGTGAATCGTATCAAAACAGCAATCATCGGAGCCAGCGGATACACCGGCATGGAACTCCTCCGCATTCTCCTCACGCACCCTGCCGTCGATCTGGTCGCCGCTACCTCACGCGCCGAGGCAGGCAAACGCTTGGACGAAGTCTTTCCCCGCTTCACCAAAGCCCGCTCCGCAGCCCTAACCTTCTGCCTTCCGGATCCAGATACCATTGCCGCCACCGGAGCAAAGGTCGCCTTCCTGGCTCTGCCCCACGGCATCGCCGCGGAGATCGCACGCGCCATGCTCGAGCGCGATATCAAGGTCATTGACCTCAGCGCCGACTTCCGTCTCAGCGACCCGGCAATTTACGAAGAATTCTACGGCCATCCACACCCCGCCACAGACCTCTTGGAAAACGCCGTCTACGGCCTCCCTGAGATCCGTTCCGAGGAGATAAAAAATGCCAGTCTCATCGCCTCCCCCGGCTGCTACCCCACCAGCATCCTCCTCCCCCTACTACCCCTCGTCCGGGAAAACCTCATCGATCACACCACCATCATTGCAAACTCCATGAGCGGAGTAAGCGGAGCTGGCCGTAAAGCCGATCTCTCCCTGCTCTTCTGCGAGTGCAACGAATCCGCCCGCGCCTACGGAGTACCAAAACACCGTCACCTTTCAGAAATCGAACAGGAACTCACCATCGTCGCAGGTGACAAAGTAACCATCTCCTTCCTACCCCACCTCATCCCCGTAAATTCCGGTATAGCAACCACCACCACTGCAAAGCTCAAACCCGGCACTACATCGGAACAAATCGAATCCGCCCTTCAGAAAGCATACTCGGAAGCCTCCTTCGTCCGACTCTTAGGCCGCGGAAAGCCAGCCGATACAAAGCAAGTAACCCGCACCAACTTCATCGACATCGGCTACGAGATCGATTACCGCACCAACCGACTCATCCTCATGTCTGCCGAAGACAACCTGGGCAAAGGAGCAGGCGGCCAGGCCATCCAAAGCTTCAACATCATGCATGATCTGGATCCCCGCACAGGCCTGGAAGCGTGGTGAAAGCAGCAACCACCTGAAAACGCTTTCCACTATAGGAAAATCATCGGAATCCACTAGGAGTCGCACAGAGCAAATCGGTAGGAAAAAAAATTCCAAATTAACCAAGAACCACGCGGATTGGTATTAATTCATTTTCATCAAAAAATGAGCTTGCCCATACCTGCACTCTCACCCTAGGTTCCCGCTCTCCAAGGACAGATGTCAGAGTGGTCGAATGAGCACGCTTGGAAAGCGTGTGTGGCAGCAATGTCACCGAGGGTTCGAATCCCTCTCTGTCCGCCATTCCACCGGGTCTACACCAAAGATTGGGGGATCAGCCGTTTTTATTGTTTTCATCCGCACTGGGCGATGACGCGTAGGCGGTAGTTGTTGAAGTTTCTAAATCCGTAGGCTCGGCGTTGGATGAGCTTCATCTTACGGTGGAAGCCTTCGGTGATGCCGTTGTTTTTGGTAAAGCGCCACATACAGGCGATCTCTTCCTGCTAGCTTTCAAAGGTTTTGGCCAAAGTTTTGAGTGGTTGGAAGCCGCTGTTGGCTAGTTGCTTAATGATATTGATGAGTTGTGGTGCGAGGTCGCGGCATTGCCACGCCTTCTGGTGGCGCATCCTCATCAGTGAGCAGACGCGCTGCATTTGTTCATATATTGGACATAGAGCGGGATGGCTGGAGAAGAGTTCTTGTAGCCGCTCATGTTACTTTGGAGTTAAGCACTCTGGATGTTTGCGCAAGGCGGCGAAACACCATTGCCTAAACTCGAGCCTGAAAAACCGAAGTGGGCTTTCGGATAAAAGAGGATTCCCGAAGGTTACCACCAGCAAGGGCGGAAAAGCTTTGCCGTTGAAACAGAATTACACATTCTGTTTCAGTATGCTCCCGAAGCACTACATCTGTTTTTGGGAAACATCACCTCCTTGAGGCTAGCTCATTCAATCGACAACGTTTTGGCTCCGTTTGGCGCAGCCACTTCACAAAAAGATATTGCCAAGGAAAAATCTTCTGGGTATTTCCTATGAAATTTAATAAATTCATATTCAATGAAGCTCAAGTTAAGACCTTCACTCCTACTTTTGTTGGCATTTGTTCTTTCTGTTAGCGCTCTTCTTGTGGGTATTCATAAATTCGCCACCACTGATTCTCTTGAACAAGCGGTAGAGGAAATGCGTGCTAAGAGTGATCTAACGTTGAAAAAAAAGAATAGTCGAGTGCGGAAAATAGTACCGCTCGATTCCACAAATGCAATTGAATCTCCCAGGTTTGAGCCGAGCGATACAGCACAGACCGAGCCAGCAATTCAAGATGACAATACAGAATATACCGAACAGGTATTTGTAGCATATCAATCTAGTAGAGCGAAACTCATGAGAAAGCATGAAGAACTAATGAGCCGATTGACTGATGCGAATCCTGAAGAACATCTCGAAGCGATGGAGAAATGGCAGGAAGAAAACGCCGAAGCCATAGCTTTACATCGGCAGCGAGCAATTGAAATGGCTGGAGGGTCATCATCCGATTTCCTGGATCAATGACCTTTACCGAAGCGGATTATTTCCAGTTGATAACATCGATAAATAAACAGAACTATCTCACATTATACAATCATTAGCCTCAATTTTTACCACATGAATAATAAAATCACTTCTAGATTCTGGATGAATTCGGCCCGTTTTGCCACGCTCGCATCCTTCTCTTTGATCGCTACGGCCAGCGGCCAAACAGAGACAAATTTCGATTCGAACGTCATCGGCACAGGCACGCTTGATGTTTCTCCACTTTTATCAATAAGCGGCTCGGGTACTCGAATGTTGTGGTATCCTAGGAAAGCTGCATTCCGCGCAGGATTTGGAGCCGCAAATCGATGGGACGACGCGAATATTGGAAAATATTCCACAGCCTTTGGACAAAATCCAATGGCATCTGGAGAGCGATCTACATCAATTGGATACGAAAGCAACGCATCAGGGACTTCATCGATTGCTCTCGGGCGTAATGCAAATGCCTCAGGGGTCAATGCAATAGCAATAGGTTTTAATAACGAGGCTCACGGCTACAGCTCAATGGCAGCCGGCGGTCGTAACGCTTTAGCTACAGGATCATTTTCGACATCAATAGGATCATATAACATTGCCTCTGGACATTGTTCAACAGCTTTCGGTAGCTATTCAGTCGCATCCGGATACTTCACGACAGCCTTTGGCTACTTTACCTCAGCAGACTCTCGGAGTTCTGTGGCGATAGGGCAATTCAATGTAGGGGGAGGCGATCCAACAGCTTGGAACCCCACAGATTCGCTTTTTGAAATTGGCAACGGAGACGCCACAACCGCGTCCAACGCCCTTACTGTCTACAAAAACGGCAATATGGAGCTCCAAGGTGACCTCGCCCTCGACGGCACCATAACCAGCGGAGGAAGCCCAGTCCTCACTCATTCCTCCGCCACCGGCTACCTCTCGACTTCCTTCATGCCCTCCAACCCTTCCGCCATCCAAGGCAACGGCGCGACCCTCGGCGGCGGCGCTCTGATCTCAATGGGCAACGGAGCAACAGCCACCGGAACCAACTCCGCAGCGATAGGCAATGGAGCCCTAGCAATCACCACTGGATCCGTGGCACTGGGCAGCAATACCGATACCGCATCATGGAGTTCAACTGGCAACTGGGTGGAAACCGATCCCATCTTTCTCCTCGGTAACGGTGAAAGTAACGTGTCAAACGCCATTACCACCCTGAAAAACGGCCAGACCACCCTGACCAACAAAGCGTGGAAATCAGCCACTGATATTGCCCCTGCCACTGCCCTTGATGACCCCGCTTCCACCACCACCGACAGCGGGGGCGAAGCACTCGTCGTAGAGGGCCACACCCGCCTCAAAGGAAAAGTTATCATCGAGCAAGCCCAAGGCGACATCTCCATGGGGATCTATCAGTAAAGCGTGGCGGCGACCTCCAATCACCGCTCCTCCCAATTGAGATTTGAATTTTAAACCCAATGCACCTCCCCCAGAAAAACTCATCCTCGGCATCTTCATATTACTGATGATGGCGTTTATAAACGCCTTCCGGAGCGTAGTAGCGGAAGGGGTTTGACTGCCGATTGAGCGCTAGCGAAAAATCATTCCTTACGCAAAGCGCACACCGTTGAGGCAGAGCAGAACGTAAGCAATCCCTCTCTGAGACGACACAATCCAAAAAAAGAAGGCATCTGAACCGCAGCCTTCCCTACTCGAACCACCAACAAAGGCTGGAAAGAATCAAAGCTCCTTCGCCTCAATTCGCACGCGAACAAAACGTCTTTCCGGCACCTCCACCAACTCAAAAACCAATCGCTCGGTCTCGTCATCAATACTTTCACGCGACTCCAGCCTCACATCCACATTTGTCACCACATCGTCAAATCCATCAAGCGTCTCGGAAAACTCAAATCCATAGCGCAGATCTGCCGGCAGAGTGGAAACGATCAACTCAATTTTCGTCGATCCCTCCTCCAAAACAATTTCCGGGAACCGCTTGGAGTCACCATCGTCCGGCAAACTACCAAAGAAATATTCCTCCATATTTGTCGCTCCATCACCGTCCGCATCATCTTCCTCAGCAGTCAGATCCTCATCTGTATCGAAGACTCTCGCCGCCCAAATTTCGTAAGTTTCATGGGGATAAGGAATATCTACCACCTCCCAGCCGATATCCTTCATTTGAGTAAGAGTCAGATCCAGCCTGCGGTCGAGATTCGGATTTATTATCGGCTCCATCAATAGATCGGGTGAGGCTTCTGTCGTCCAGTGCGATACAGAGGATCCCGACTGCACCGGATCTGGCGCATATAGATTCAACCTCGAAGAGTTACTACCAGTCCTAGTTCCCAAACGCTGAACGAGATCAATTCTAGCTCCCGGTGAAGCAGCCTCCAAGCTATCGCCAACCGCCATAGTGACGGTGATTACAGGGATATTGAGTTCCACCAGCTCACCTCCCACTAGACTATCACCACCCGGAAAAACGAGACTATTGCCCGCGTTATTAGCAAGAATCACTGCCACCGCACCCGCTTCCTGCGCATTAAATACTTTGTCGTCAAAGTTACAGCCCCCTCTCCTTACAAACGCAATATTCCCAGCCACCTCTGCACTGTTAATGAGAGGCAGGCACGCTTGGGTCGAAGTTCCATCGCCACTTCCATCATCCGTCACCACTACCAGCCCGGATATGCCCGTAGCAGGCACACTGTCTGAAAAAGTAGCCGTCCCGTAATCCACATCTTCCAGTCGCGTGAGGTCAGGCAGAACAGCATCGAGCACCATCCGGTTCTCCCCGGACTCCAGATCCAGCATTTGGTTTGCCCCTGCATTCGAAAAAGCACCATCCCACGCAAGATTCGTGCCCGATGTGGCTGAAGTAACACGCTGGGCCGCTGTCAGCTCCGTCCATCTCTTACCCATCGATATGTCATAAACCAGCGATGAAAACGCATCTGGTGTGCCCGAATTGAAAGTCCCGTCGCTCGCCACAAAACTGATGAAGCCCAGTCCATGTCCCAGCTCGTGCAGTATCGTATCGATGAAATTACTACCAGATGCATTCGCATCCTGATTGAAACCCAAGTAAAAATCTGCGTCCGAACTTACCGTCACGGAAATATCGTTAACACCCGCACCCAGATCAGTTCCAGCCAAGCTATTTGCCTGAGCTACAGTGTAGAGCACTCCTCTCTGAGGGGCATTCGAAAAATTAGACTTTGCCGTCACCGGTCCTGCCGAAGCCAGCACATTGGCTCCCAGAGGATCAAACTTCACCTCCACCCGTATCGGCACCGGGCTCACCAGATAACTACCCCAAATCTCTCCGACACGTTCCAGCGCCGCAAGCCTTTGCCCACCTACCGTCGTAGCCATATTGCCACCTACCGGGTCTACCACTGTCGGGTCATTCAATCCCTCACCCGCCTCGTCCAGATTGATAAACTCGAACTCCGCCCCCTCCACCGTAGTGCAAGCGCATGCGATAAACCCCACCGCTCCCAAAAATTTCATCATATTAGGTTTCATAAGAATCATTCGCCGGCTTCCTCTCCTTCTTCACCGGCTAAAACACCCCCGCAAACCGCTACCATCTCACCATCCGCATTTTCGATTAGCCTGGTCACATGTTGGAATCTACCCTGAAGATGAATGGACTGGTGTCCATCAGGCATGGTTTCTACTACCAGCCCCTCGTCATCTCTCCGCACCATTTCACGCAGCCGTGCCTCCACTGTCTCACTCTGGCTCAATCGCCCGTCTTCCACGCGTCCTCGATCCGGCAGACCATTCTCCACGTCTCTTTCCCGCCTGTACGGATTTTGCCGATTTTCCGGACTCACATTTCTCGTCTCTTCCATATCACTCGACTCATTCACAGCGCTCCTTTCCGCAATGTTACTCTTGTTGCCGAAATCAGAACCCACCTGCTTCCCCTCGGGAAAGCCACTCCTCCATGGCAAATAAAACCAGAGTACTCCCACAGCAAGAATGATTAGCAGCAGTAGTCTTTTACTGTTCATTACAGATCACAGTCATTGTATATCAACGATGCGCAACAAAAAACTTACCTAAAGCAGCATCAACTTCCGGACAGGACTCCTAAACTCAGAACGCTGAAATAAGCTGTACATCAAAAACTCAATCCCTCGGGTTGAAACATTCCCCGCACTCATAACGTAGTTGGAAAAACCCAATACTTGGTGAATATTCCCGCACTCCAATGAAACTCTTCGTCCGCGCCCTCATCCCCATCCTGATTCTCAGTGTGGGATTCATCGCGTGGCACTATCTTGCCGAGCCCATTGAAAAACCAAAACCAAGGCATCGCCTTGCCCAGAAGCTCAAGACTACGAAGTTGGTTCTGAATCCCACAACCTACCCGGTCTTCCTGGAGACACAGGGAACAGTCCAGACCCAGCAAGCCACCACTTTGACCCCGTTGGTTGCTGGCACTGTAATGAAGATCAACCCCGCCTTCGAGGACGGAGCCTTTTTCAAGAAAGGTGAAATCCTTCTCGAACTTGACCCAGCAGACCTGGCCACTTCCGTTTTCGCATCCGAGTCCCGCCTCGCTGGCGCCGAAGCCGCGCTTATCCAGGAACAGGCAAGAGGCAAGCAAGCTCTCCTCAACTGGCAGGACATAGGCTACAAGGAAGCACCCTCTCCCCTCGTTCTTCGCGTCCCGCAGCTTCGCCAGGCAGAGGCCGATGTCAGTGCTGCAAAAGCAGACCTCGAGCAAGCCAAGCGAAACCTGGAGCGAGCCAAAGTCCGCGCACCATTCGACGGCCGCGTGGACAACCGCCTCGTCGGCCTCGGCCAGGCAGTCGGAGCAACTACTCCGGTCGGTGAGGTTTTCGGCACCGAGACAGCGGAAGTCCGCCTTCCACTCGCCCCCACCCAGCTACCTTTTGTCAAACTTCCCAACAAAGAAACCGACCCACCCGTAGATGTCATACTCACGGATGCCCTGGTCGATTCGACAAACCCTCCCGTCCACGAGTGGAAAGCACGGATCATCCGCACGGAAGGCACACTCGATCCCACCTCGCGCGAGCTCTTCGCCATCGCCCTCATCGAGGATCCCTTCAGCCTCAAGTCCGATGCCCCCGAGCTACGTATCGGACAGCCCGTCCGCGCCTCCATCTCGGGCATTGATTTGGAAAACGTCTACGTCATTCCCCGCACCGCCATGCGCGGCATCAACCGAATCTTTCTCATCGAAAAGGAAAACTCCCAAATCTCGAAAACCGACATCTCACCCATCTGGTCCAACAGCGAGGTCATCGTCGTGAAAAACGGACTCTCCCCTGGCGACTGGCTGGCAACATCACGCCTCCCGTATGCCCCGAACGGCGCCCCCGTGGAGATCATCTCCCCTCCCCCCACCGAGGAAATGGCAACCCCGGCAGTCCCTTCGAATCCGGAAGATTCGTGAACGTCGCCCACCTTCGCACTTGTAGGGCGGAGCACATCAGTGAGAGTTGAATTTTGAAAATTGAAAGCTTGCTCCCCATCCACGAAATTGCCGCCGATCTAAAATCCGCAGCCACCTCACAAAACTCCCGTGTTCTTCTAACAGCGCCCACCGGCTCTGGAAAATCCACGGAAGTCCCCTCTCTTATCGCAGACCTCCCGGAAGTCGAAGGCCGCGTCATAGTCATCGAGCCACGCCGTATGGCCGCCCGCCTCCTCGCAGGCTTTGTCGCGAAAAAGCAAAACTCCCCCCTGGGTCAGCGCGTCGGCTACGCCGTCCGCTTTGATACGAAATACTCCGATAAAACAAAAATCCTCTACCTCACAGACGGAGTCTTCCAGCGTATCCTCCAGGAAAACCCCACCCTGGATGGCATCTCCGCCGTCATCTTCGATGAATTCCACGAGCGCCGCCTGACAGTTGATCTAGCCCTCGCCCGCTGCCTGAATCTCCAGGAAAAAAGCCGCCCGGATCTCCGCCTCATCGTCATGTCCGCCACCTTGGAGACCGATGCCCTGGCCAACTACATGGCACCCGTAGAGAAGCTGCAGGCGGGAGGCCGCACCTACCCTGTCGAGATCCTGCATCGCCCCCACCGCCTCCCACAAAACTCGCGCCAGGCCGGTACGCAACGCGAAGTCCCCCTCTGGGAGCAAACAACCGCACTCACCCGCGATGCCCTGTCCCTCCCCGATCCCGGCAACATCCTCATCTTCCTACCCGGCACCCACGAGATCCGCCGCACCATAGAGCTCTTGGAAAACCTCTCCGCCGCTCGCCCCTACGACATCTTCCCACTCTACTCCGCACTCCCCCCCGCAGAGCAGGAAAAAGCCATACGCCCCTCGGAGAAACCAAAGATCATCGTCTCCACAAACGTAGCCGAAACCTCCCTCACCATACCCGGTATCCGCACAGTCATCGATTCCGGCATGGCTCGCGCCTCAGCCTTCGATCCGCGCCGCGGAATCAACACCCTCCTCATTAAAAAAATCTCACGCGCTGCCGCCGACCAACGGGCAGGCCGCGCAGGCCGCACCGCACCCGGCCGCTGTCTCCGCCTATGGTCCACCGGAGACCACGCACGCCGCGATGAATTCGAGTCCCCGGAAGTCCACCGCATCGATCTTTCAGAGGCCACCCTCCTACTGAAGGCCAGCGGGGAAAACCCACGCACATTCCGCTGGCTGGACGCCCCCACCGAGACCTCCCTCGAAAAAGCCGGACAACTTCTCCGCCAGCTCCACGCCACAGACGCGGAAGGAGACATCACCGAGACCGGCGCCGAAATGGCAAACCTCCCTCTCGAGCCACGCTTCTCGCGCCTCCTCCTGGCTGGTCTGAAATACAACTGCCTCCCGGAAGCAGCTTTCATCGCCGCAGTCGTCCAAGGCGAAGGCATCTTCGCAAAAGGAAAATCCTCCACCGCCCGCAAGGACTTCATTTTCCCCAACGACCCTTCAGACTTCGCCGGGGAATACCGTGCCTTCGAATCCGCGGAAGCCATGCAATTCGATCCCCGCCGCCTCGCCCCCCTGGGTATCCATGCAAGGGGCGCGCGAGATACCGCCCAAATCTACCAAAGACTCAGACAGCGCTGGCCTCACGCAAACCGGTCACCCGATTTCCACGGCAACAGAACCGAAGTCGCAAAATCCATCCTCTCCGCCTTTTCAGACCAGCTCGCAATCCGCCTTAGCCAGGGCAACCTCGCCTGCCGCCTGGTCGGAAACCGCCGCGGAAAACTGGACGACCAGTCCTGCGCCCGCTCCGCGGAAGCTTTCGTGGCCTGCGAGATCACAGAAGTGGAAGCACGCGAGACCACCACCCACCTCCGGCTAGTCACACCCATCGAGATCCCTTGGCTAGAAGAACTTTTCCCGGAAGACATCAGAGCCACAGACGGGTCAAACTACGATGAATCCCGTAGAAGGGTCACCTCCCTGAAACAAACCACCTTCCGCGATCTCGTCCTCGCCTCAAAGGAAACCGACCAGAACGTCTCCCTTGATGCCGCTGCCGAAATCCTCGCAAAGCGCGTCCTCTCCGGAGAACTCCTCCTCAAGAAATGGGACTCCCAGGTTGAGCAATTCACCCACCGCCTCGCTTGCATTTCAAAATGGATGCCTGAACTCGAGCTACCCACCTGGACTGACGAAGACCGCGTCGCCGCCATTTCCCAGATTTGCCACGGAGCCGTCAGCTATAAGGAAATCAAGGACGCACCCGTCTGGCCCGTCCTCAACGACTGGCTCTCTTCCCACCAGCGCCACCTACTGGACACCCATTGCCCGGAGCGCATCCGCCTTACTTCCGGCCACACACCGAAAGTCACCTACCACCCGGAGAACGACCCCTTCTTCTCCGCAAAACTGGCCCAACTGGTGGGCACTACCAAAACCCCGACCGTTGCCTCCGGCCGCATTCCTCTCTTAGTCCACATCCTGGCTCCAAACAACCGCCCCTGGCAGATGACAAAGGACATCCCGAACTTCTGGCAAAACGGCTACCCCAAGATGAAAAAGGAACTGGCCGGCCGCTACCCCCGCCACCCCTGGCCAGAGTTTCCCTGATTGCGGAAAGTCGAAACCTAGCCTATATTCTAAACATGAGACGCTTGTTACTCCTCGCTTTGGTAGCCTTTCCAATGATTTGCACGGCTGAAACTGCCGATGACACAATCACGCAAAGACGACTCGACGCAGTTGGCAAAAAGCACACCACCTTCAAAACCAATGACGGTCGCGTATTGGGAAACGCTGTAATCCTGAAGGTCACGGACGCGGGGATTTCAATGCGTCACGACTCCGGCACCACCCGCCTGCGCTACGCGGATCTCAATATCGAGCAACGTGAATTCTTCGGGCTCAAAGCAGAGTCAGCAACGGAAACCTACCGCCGCGAGCAACAGCAACAAGCAGCTTACGAACAAAAGGTGGAAAAAAAGCTGGCCGTCGCCGCTGCCCGCCACGCAAAACTTGCCGAGCAGCAACGAATCGCAGATGAAAAAAACCAGGAAGCAATTGTAGCATCGTTCACCGAGCAGGCTGCGGGAACCATCCCTGAGCAGCCGACAGTCTCCAAAGTAATCTCCTCCCCAGGCTTCAGATACGGAAGAAGCTACGTCTCGCCCTATACATATTCGGGCTACTACGGCTACCCTGCCTACCGTTCTGGCCATACTTACGGAAACTACTACCGTCCCCGCAACCACTACCAGCCGGGCCGCAACGTTCGCGCCAGCTATTCAAGAGGTAACTTTCAGTTCAATCTGAACTACCGGCGCTGATTCAAAGAGCAAAGTTCGGGGATTGTTCCAGAAACTCGCGTGGGTTGTTGAAAACAATCTTCTCGATCTGATCCGCCGAGTATTTTCTCCGCCTCATTTCCAGCGCACACTTAGGCACAGCCATCGGATCGGAAACTCCCCAATCGCAGGCGGAATTCATCCAGATCCGCTCCGTCCCGAAAATTTCCAGAATATCGATCGCCCGGTTCGGCGTACACTTGCTTTCCGGATACAATGTCATCCCCGCCCAGTACCCCGCATCCAGCACCATCCCTGCTGTGTGCTCTTCCACATGATCCACAATCACCTTGGAGCGATCCAGTTTCGAGAATGACGCCAGCGAATCGAGAATCAGCCTCGTTCCCTTCAGCTTGTCCTCTAAGTGCGGAGTATGGATGAGAACAGGCAGATCATGATCCAATGCGATCTGCACATGTTCCTCAAAAATCGCCAGCTCGCTCCGCGTGTTCTTGTTCAGACCGATTTCACCGATACCCAGCACGTTCTCCTTCTCGATAAAATCGGGAATCAGGGACATCACTTCCCTCGCAAAACCTGGATCATCAGCTTCCTTCGGATTGATGCACAGCCAACAAAAATGCTTGATGCCGAATCTGGCCGCCCTCTTCGGTTCGTATTCGGTCAGCTGGCGGAAATAGTCATAAAAGCCATCCGCCGAGGAGCGGTCAAACCCAGCCCAGAACGCTGGTTCGCATAGAGCCTCGCAGCCCGCCAGAGCAAGTTTCTCGTAGTCATCCGTAGTCCGGCTGACCATATGGGCATGTGGCTCGATATATCGCATATCAGTCTAGGAAATTGGTGCTCCACTGGCTCCCTGGAACGGGGCGGTATCCGGAAGGTTTTCGCTATGATCGGAGAATGCTTCCAGAACGGCCTTCGCCCGATCCACTCTATCTTCCTGCAGGATTCCCAGCGCTTCTTTAAAATATTTCAATCGGACATCTGCCTCTCCATCGTGCCTCTCCAAGCGGTCTAAAAACGCGGCGACATCAATCAGTCGTGCCCTGGCATCGACAAACTGCAAGTCCAGTAGTTCCTTTTTGTTGAGCATGATGTATTAAAGAAAAATCCCCGTGGCAGACATTTGATCCACCACGAGGAAAAATTGGATGAGCCGCCGTCGCTCCGAATCTTTTGCTTTCGCTTCGGATGCTGAGCGGTGGCCGCTCTTGAGAGTTTTTCTCTGTTGGAAGATTATACGGTAACCGGATGAACCGGTCTTTCAAAAATCTTTACAGACTTTTCAGTCTTTTCCCGAATCGTTTTCGAGCACCCTTACCTCGCTCGCTGTCGGCTTCGTTCCGGAATAGCCAAGACTTGGGACAACTTTCCTGACCAGTTTTGAAAACCCGCTTTCCGCGGATTCCATATCGGTTTCTGCCTGGCGCATCGCCTTCTCCCATGCTCCGGCAAATCCCGGTGCCTGCTCGCGCATGGTGCTGATTGCCATCTCCTGCATGTGAAACTGACGCGCCTCATTCTTGTCGGGCTTGTTCTGCAGCAACGCAAGATTCACACGGAGGTTTTCGTTCTTCGCTTTCAAGGTTTCCACTTCCTTGGTCAGCGTATCACTACCGGAGGCCGTGATTTTCATCTGCGTGTTCAGATGGGATTGCAAATCCCTGGTCTCAGCTTCCGCACGGCGAACCTGGCGTTTGAGCTGCATCTTGGTGCCTATCGCGCTCTTCAAAATGAATCCCGCGATCAGGAGCCCCAAAAGGAGACCCCATGTAAATTGGCTTGTGTAGATATCTTCGAATGTCATTGCTGGATGGTTGGTTCTTCTGCTTCAGGACTGCTTTCTGCTTCAGGACTGCTTTCTGCTTCCGGACTGCTTTCTGCCGTCTGGGCTTGCGCTTCCTTTTCGATGTCCTGGGTGGAAAGTAGTGCCATTACGTCATCGGTCAAATCAGGCGCCGATCCGCTGTAGAGAACGAAAGGAACCCCTGTATTGCTATTCCCGGATGTATCAAAGACACCTTCAAAGTTCCGCTCGTTCGCAATCTGCTCGGCCGCTTCCGAAATCCTCGCAAGGGTCGAACGCATCTTGCCGACCATTTCACGGTTGATACGCTTCTCTTCATCCGCGCGGAAGTCATCGAATGCCGTGCGCAGCGTCTCCGCTTCCTGACGCTTGATCTGAAACGAACGCATAAGCTTCTTCCCCTCTTCGGAGTCAAGCTGATCCCTCGACTGCTCAAGCTGCACTTGCAGAGCCTTGAGTTCGCCCATGATCGAACGGAATTGATTGGCACGCTTGTTCGTGAGAACTGCCTCGTTTTCCGCTTTCACCGCGATTAGCATCGCTTTGGTAGAGGGAAGATCCCGGTAAATGTCTGTCACGCGGATAATCGCATACTTTGGTGCAGCCATTAGAGCCGTGGCAAACCACAGCCATAGAAAAGGAATAAGGAATTTCATGCTTTGCGAAGGAGTGTAGAACTCCGTCCGGGGCTTTGTCCATAACCGACTAGACGTCCTGCACAGGCAATGCGGAAACCTCTTCGCGCAGCTTTTCAGCGAGAGGTGTGGAAAGATAACGCTCACTGGAAGAGCAACCGATGGTCACAATGCGTTTGCCTTTGTATTCCGGACGTTTGGCGACCTGCATGGCAGCAAAAACGTTCGCTCCGGTGGAAATCCCCGCAGGGAGACCTTCCTCCTGGGCGAGAGCCTGCGCTGTCGCAAACGCATCTTCGTTCGATACCAGGATCGTCTCATCAATGATATCAACATTGAGGTTCCCCGGGATAAAGCCTGCACCGATGCCCTGAATCATGTGTGGCCCCGGCTTTCCTCCGGAAATAACCGGGCTGTTCTCAGGCTCCACGGCAAAAGTCTTCATATCACAGCGACCTTTCAAGACCTCCGAAACACCTGTGATTGTGCCACCGGTTCCGACTCCTGAGACAAATGCGTCGATCTGGCCGTCCGTATCCTTCCAGATTTCCTCAGCTGTGGTTTCACGGTGAACCTGTGGGTTGGCAGGGTTGTCGAACTGGCCGGGGCCAAAGGCATCCGGGGATTCCACAAGAATTTTTTTCGCCATGGCGATCGCACCTCCCATGCCTTTGGCACGGGGTGTGAGGACAAGTTCAGCACCTAGCAGCCTCAACAGAACGCGGCGCTCAAGAGACATGCTCTCAGGCATCGTCAGAATGCAGCGATAGCCCTTCGCACGGGCTACAAAGGCGAGTGCGATCCCGGTGTTTCCGGAAGTAGGCTCCACGATCACTCCACCAGGTTTCAGTAAGCCATCACGCTCCCCTGCTTCGATCATTGCCTTGCCGATACGGTCTTTTACGCTGAAAAGAGGATTGAAAAATTCCGCTTTCACACAGATCTCCGCGTCGAGTCCCTTGGTGATGTGATTGAGGCGGATGAGTGGTGTGTTCCCGATGGTCGAGACCATGCTGTCTGCAATATTCATAATGGTATGCTGTTTTTTTGAGGGTTAAAAATGATAAAGAGAATATAACGCACGGAAACTCAGATCTGAAAGTCGGAAGTTCCCGAATCAAGATGAAGCCCGCATTCATACTTCTCGCCATTGAAGCGTGTCCCAGCGGCCGATCCGTCTTCAGAAGGACGCGTACTGTGCCAATCTCCCATTGTGACGTAACCCTGCTCTGCCAATGGGTGGCGCTGAAGTCCGTTCTGATGAAAATACAGATCCACCTGTGCGTCAGCCCAATCGAGGATTGGATAAACCTTCAGAGTCTTCTTTTGCTGCTCGGCAAAAGGCCGGTCTTCGCGCGTGTCAGAGTGAGCCCTACGCAAGCCACTGATCCACACATCCCCGCCTGTTTCCGTGAGAGCCCGGTTCATCGGTTCGATCTTGGTCAACATGCCATATCGATTCTGCTCCTCCTTCGTCCCCTCCCAGAGGTTTCCCCACAGCGCCTGCATCTTCGCCGCGGAAACAGCTGGCTGGTAGACCCGGTAATCGAGCGGAAACTTCCTCATCATCTCTTCCGCATACCGGTAGGTTTCTGGAAACAAAAATCCCGTATCGATGGAAACCACCGGAACTTTTGGGGCATGGTCATGCAGCAGCTTCAGCATCACGGCTGACTGGAGCCCAAAACTGGTGCTGGCCACAAGCCTGCTCCCCAGGCGCTCGTAGAGAAGCTCCAGCCTTTCTCCGGCACGGAGATCCTCTAGCTCGCGGGATAAATCCGCCGCTGTGATTTGCGTTTCCAGGGTGCTCATAATTGGGCTATCGGGGCATCAATCCCCCCAAAGGATCAGGCAAATGCCTCTTCCTTGATGTTCTTGTGGAAATCCTTGCCCTGCTCCGTCTCGGAAATGAATCCGGCACGGATGCAGAAGTCGCCAAAGCGCTCCCCTTTCGTGCGCTCCTTGGCATATGCCTTGATGATAGGGGTCAGAAGCTCCGTGATTTTTTCGCCGGGGAAATTCTCGCGATACATCTTCGAGAGCCTTTGACCTGCGAAGCCACCGCCGAGATACACGTTGTAGCAACCCGGGGAGCGACCTACGAAACCAATTTCAGCCAGAAACGGACGTGCGCATCCGTTCGGGCAACCGGTCATGCGGATCGTGATCGAGTCATGCCGCAGTCCGGCTTCCTCCATCACGCCTTCGAGTTCTGTTAGAAGATCCGGCAGATACCTCTGAGCTTCAGCAAGAGCCAGCCCGCAAGTTGGCAAAGCCACACAAGCCATCGCATTCAGACGGAGACCGCTCTTCTCATAGCTGTCCTTCATCCCGAACTCTTCGAGAAGAGCCTCGATGCGAGGACGGTTCTCAGGAGAAATGTTTGCGATCATCAGGTTCTGATTCGCTGTCAGGCGGAAGTCACCATCATGAATCTTTGCTATTTCACGAAGACCGGTGCGCAGAGGATAGGCATCAGTATCATATACCCGACCGTTCTCGATGAAGAGCGTAAGATTCTGCCTACCGTTCGTGCCTTCCACCCAGCCGTAGCGGTCGCCATTGTCTTCGAAGACAAAGTCACGCACAGGCTCCAGATCATAGCCGAGATACTCGTTGAGCTTCGCCAAAAACCAGTCCGCGCCGTGATCATCCACCGTGTATTTCAAACGAGCGTGCTTGCGTTCCGTACGGTCGCCGAAGTCACGCTGAACCATCACAACCTTCTCAGCCACGTCATTTACCTGATCCACCGTGCAGAAGCCGATGACATCAGCCAGACGAGGATAGGTGTCCTCCGAGCCATGGGTCGTGCCCATACCGCCGCCAACAGACACATTGAAACCGACTAGTTTTTCATCCTCTACGATGGCGATGAATGACAGGCAGTTTGCGAAAATGTCCACATCGTTGGATGGCGGCACAGCAACGGTGATTTTAAACTTACGTGGCAGGTAGGTTTTGCCATAGATCGGCTCCACTTCCTCTTCACTGGTCTCAATTTTTTCACCGTCCAACCAGATCTCATGATAGGCGCGTGTGGCAGGAGTCAGATGATCGGAAATGTTCTGTGAAACTTTAAGCACCTCATTGTGCACCGAGGAAATATAAGGATTCGGATTGCACATCACATTGCGATTCACATCGCCACATGCAGCGATCGTATCCATCGCCGCCTGGTTGATCTCAGCGATCGTCCTTTTCAGGTTCGACTTGATAATCCCGTGAAACTGGAACGCCTGACGCGTGGTCAGCTTGATCGCACCGTTCGCAAACTGTGTGGCCATACGGTCGGTTTCCAACCACTGCTGAGGAGTGGCGACACCACCCGGCACCCGCACGCGGATCATGAATGAGTATGCCTTGTCCAGCTTGTGCTTGCGGCGCCCCTGACGCAGATCGCGATCATCCTGCTGGTAAGTCCCGTGGAACTTCAGCAACTGCTGATCGTCTTCCGACATCGAGCCAGTGGAGAGATCTTCGAGACCTTCCTTGATCGTACCGCGCAAGTAGTTGCTACGGGTTTTGATTCCTTCGTTTGCTGCTAATTTTTGTTCAGCCATTGGTAGATTTTCCTTAGTTAGAAATTTGATAAAACTCAGTAAACATCGCGCTGGTAGCGCTTGGCCTTTTTCAGACCTTCCACATATTCCTCCGCTTCTTCGCGGCTCATCGCACCGTAGTTTTTCACCACGGAAATGAGCGCCTCATGGACATCAGCCGCCATACGACCAGCATCGCCACAGACATAAAAGTGCGCGCCCTCTTCCAACCATGCGAACAACTCCGCACCGTTTTCGAGCATCTTGTCCTGCACATACACCTTCTCCGGCTGGTCGCGTGAGAATGCGAGATCCAGCTTGGTAAGATCGCCGTTCTTCAGGTGATCCTGCCATTCAAGCTGATAGAGGAAATCAAAGAGGTAATGCTGATCGCCAAAGAGCAGCCAGTTTTTCCCTTTCGTTTCCAGAGCAGCACGGTGCTCCACAAAGGCACGGAATGGAGCCACACCAGTGCCGGGGCCGACCATGATCACCGGAGTATTACCATCGGCAGGCAGGCGGAAATTTTTGTTCGGCTGCACAAATACCGGGACAAGATCCCCACTCTTCGCCACATCTGCCAGATACGTTGAGCAAACTCCCTTCCTCTCGCGGCCATGTGTATCGTAACGAACGGCCGCAACTGTTAGATGAACCTCATCGGGATGTGCCAGCGGGCTGGATGCGATGGAATACAAGCGCACCGGAAGCTTCCGGAATACTCCCGCCAGTGCCTCAGCAGAAAGCCCGTCGGGTGCAAAATCAAGAAGAGCATCCACAATCTCACGGCCATAGATATACTCGCGAAGCTTGTCCTTGGCATCATCCTTGAGCAGGTCTTCTAGCTTCTCTGACTTGCAAGCAGCCGCCAGTTTCTTGAGCACGGCCTTCGACAAAGCAGTGATGTCAAAGTCTTCGCGAAGAGCATCGGCAAGCAGCTTTTTCCCAGCTCCTTTCACTTCCACTTCCTCGGTGCCTTTTAGCTTTGCAGCATTCAGCACATCCTTGATCATCTCAGGGCAGTTTTTTGCAAGGACAGCCAGCGAGTCTCCAGGCTCGTAAGCCAGGCCGCTGTTCTCCAACGAAAGCTCAACATGAATCGTCTCCTTCTTGGAGCCATTCCCGTTCAGCAAAAGATTCTCTACCACCTCTGACGGAAATGGATTTTTCTTCCCGAATTCAGTCCCGCCCGCAGGCACAACTGCCGGGTAAGCCGCTGCCGGTGCTACCGAAACTTCAGGAGCCAATGCCTTCAGAGCGCTTCCAAACCAGTCGTTGAAAGCATCTTCATAGTCCACATCGCAGTCCACGCGGTCAGCAACTCTCTTGCCGCCAAGTTTCTCCAAGCGGGAATCAAACTGCTTTCCGATCTCACAAAACTTTTCGTAGGAAGTATCTCCCAGTCCGCAAACGGAATAGCTGATACCATCGAGCTTCAGATCCTCTTCCATGAATTTCTTGTGGAAACCCACTGCCGTCTCAGGCGCCTCACCGTCTCCCCATGTGGAAACGATCAGCAAAAGGTTTTTCTCTTTCTCAAGATCCTTCGGAGAAAGGTCGGCCATGTTTTTCATCACGGCCTTGAAGCCTTTCTTCTTGGCATCTTTCACAGCTCTGTCGGCAAGCTCCTCCGCATTTCCACTCTCCGTCCCGTAAAGAACAGTGAGTTTTGTGGAAGCTGCGGGCGCGGCACTGACAGGCGCGGCAGAGCCGGCTGCAAGATATCCACTCAGCCATCCGCGCTGAAGCGGATCAAAGCCAGCAAGTAGGGAATCCAGCGACTTGCGCTGGTCTGGTGAAAACGGGGAATTCTCGGGAAGCATAATCCTTAGTAATTTACCTCTTTTTGTAAGGTTTCACCAGTAAGCTGCACGCAACTGCCCGGTTGCGCAACCAATTTTCCAGAGAAATTTCGCAAAAAAGCGACGGGAAGAAACGGAAGATCAGCTTCCGCTCATGATCTTGTAGGCCCAGAACAACATCAGTAATGTCGCGGCTGTGAGCAAAAGCATCATTGCCAGACTGTGCCTCTGCGTCCGCAGGACGTTCTCAATCTGACCTCGGCTCAGGCTCTGCTCAAACTGATTGATCTGCTCGCGCTCTCGGATCTCAGCCATCGGCGGCATCGTTGATTCACGCTCTTTCTTCTCCTGGGCAAGCTTCGCCGGCAGTTTTATATACTCCTTGTGAGCCTCTTCCAGCTCCTTGCTTTTCTGCACAAGAGCTTTGAGCTCCTCGTCCTCTTCAAACAAGTTTGTCTGTTTCCACTTGGCCATAGTATTATTTGATTAGGTAAACGACCAAGCCAAGACCTCCCATGAGAATGATCGGAAGGTTGAATGCCAGACCACTGACAAACTGGGATTTGAACTCCGACTCACCGGGATTCGCTTTCGATCTACGACGCCTGCCTTTTGAAGTGCGTCCAAAAATTCCACCAGCCCGTGTGCCCTCGAAATAAGAGGCCGCCTGGTCATATTCATCTTCTGCCAGATCGGTCACAACCGTCGCTCGCTCGAGCCTGTCATGCAGATTGTCACGCGTCCATTTCTCAGGATCGTATTTCTGGATCTTGTCCAGGTGATCAGAAAAGCAAGTCCGGCACTGCTCAAGATGCTCCAACTCCTCGCGCATCTCATAAAGCTCGCGGTCGATCTGGGTAATTGACGTGGAAAACTTTTCAGTCAGCTCCACCTGCTGCGTCAAGAATGAGCGCTTGCGGGCGTTCAGATCTTCCAGCTCAAGTTTTTTCCTCTCCAGCTCCTCCCGCTCGTGTTGGATACGTTCCAATTCGAGCTGAGCCGAACGGATCTTATCATCGTAATCATCCTTTTTCCCACTTCGCTTTGGCATTTCCATTTGACTGCTGCGGACGTTGATCGGGTGGGTATGTTCTTTTGAAGTCGGCATATGGAGAAAAAGTTGTTCAGTTTTCTTAACCAATTAAGCCTCAGCTTGCCAGCTAAATATTTCGAATAAATTGACATTCTAATCATCCTTGGCTTTTGCATTAGGAAACCTGGATGGAAATACACATCTTCATGCTGCCCGATACCACGATATACAGATTTGCAAATCACGTCAGAATATACTCACGAACCGGAGTGGTGATATTCCACGGTATCGAAAAAACCATTTAAAGTAGCTAGATAAAGACAGGCGCATCATGAAACGCGATGTCGAGAGCTTGCGAAGACCCGCACAAAGCCCCGCATTTTGAGCTTTCGGTTCTCGCGTTTCCTGGGCGATTGCCGAACCTTCATCCAAGATTTATGAAAACCTGTCCCTTTTGTGCCGAAGAAATCCAAGACGAGGCAATCAAGTGCAGATATTGCGGAGAGTTTCTAAATGACAGAATCAGCTCCACGCCTCCTCCCATCCCCGTATCATCCGGCTCTGGCATTTCGATCCCATGGTATTTCGGGAAAGGCTTTCTCGCCATCATGCTCCTGAGCATCGGCCCGCTGACCCTACCTCTCATTTGGTGGCACCCCACTTTGAGCCCGAAATGGAAATTCTGGGTAACTGTCATCACACTCCTCGTGACCGCCCTTCTGATATGGATCACCTGGCTTCTCTGGCTCTATATCCAGTCCATGGCAGATCAATATCCGGAAATAAGAAATTTGATCGGCATCTTCGGCCTCTGAACTGACACCCCCCTTCTATCAGCTTGTTCACGTGTCTTTCCAACACCATATTAAACTCATGAACCAATGGCTATTGCCGCTATTTCTCCTGATCGCCACGCCCCTCTCCGGACAGAGCTACAGACCATCATCCGAGCGCCCTCCCCAGGTGACCCGGGAATTTCGCGCCGCATGGGTCGCCTGCATTTACAATATCGACTGGCCTTCAAAGTCCGGACTCAGCGCCACCTCACAGCAAGCGGAAGCCCGCGCCATCCTCGACAAGCTTGTCTCCCTGAAGATGAACGCAGTCATCCTCCAAGTCCGCCCGCACGCGGACGCGCTCTACAAGTCTTCACTTGAGCCATGGACGGCCTGGCTCACCGGCACCATGGGCAGATCCCCCGGCTACGACCCACTCGAATACTGGATCAGGCAAGCCCACGCGCGCGGTATCGAAGTCCATGCCTGGTTCAACCCCTTTCGAGCCCTCTCAAACACTTCCCACTCCCGCTCCGCGGATCATATCTCACGCACCAAGCCCGCCCTTATAAAGCAATACGGCTCCATGCTCTGGCTGGATCCATCCTACCAGGACACCCAGTCACATTCCCTTGGCGTCATTCTTGATGTGGTTCGCCGCTACGACATTGATGGCGTCCATCTGGACGATTACTTTTATCCCTACCCTTCCAAGGGGCTCACATTCAAGGATGGTAGATCCCCTACGCAGCGCCGCGCCATGGTCGATCGTTTCGTCGCCAATCTCTACTCTTCGGTGAAAAAGCAAAAACCTTGGGTTCGTGTCGGCATCAGCCCCTTCGGCATCTGGAGACCGGGCGTTCCCGGTGGCATCGAGGCAAGTGTCGATTCCTATGACGACCTCGCAGCGGACTCCCGGAAATGGCTTGCGAACGGCTGGGTGGACTATCTCGCTCCCCAGCTCTATTGGCGTATTTCTCCGAAAAAACAAAGCTTCACCGCCCTCCTCGCATGGTGGCGATCCCAAGGTTCACGCCCCGTCTGGCCAGGCATCGCGACAACCCGTATCCAGTCCTCTGATGATCCGGGCCGGCCTGCTTCGGAAATCATCAACCAGATCGGCCACTCCCGCACGATCGGGAAAAACTGGGTCGGCCACATTCATTGGAGCATGAAAGGCCTCATGAAAAACCAAGGCGGGATCACCACCGCCCTTTCCAAATCATACACACAAGCCGTCGCCGTTCCACCGATGCCATGGATCAGCAAATCCACACCCGGTTCACCACGCGCTTCCGCAACCGCCTCCGGAGAAAAAACAACCCTCTCCCTGGGTAGAGGGAAAAACGCCTCAAAAGTCGCAATCCAGGGACGCTTCGGAAACACCTGGCGCACCCTGGCCATCCTTCCGGCCAGCACCCCGTCACTCACCATACCAAAAGCGGACTCCCTGGCGATCACCTCGTTTGACCGCTACGGAAGCGCCTCTGCTCCCGTGGTAATCACCAGATAATGATACTTTTAGAAACGACTACTCCCGCCCTCCGGAGAATCAGGAAAAAGCATTTAGGATCCTTTAAATAATAAAAAAGATCCACTTTCTTTGAACGATCTTTTGGAGTGGCGGTCTTACTCCCATGAAGACCGCGCGAAAGCCGTGTTTTCATGTAAGGGTGAACAGCAGTTGTCAGCCTCATTAACCTTCGGGTGATTGGAGTTGTTCAGCTTGGCCGTCGGGGTGGGTGCCCCGGCGGCCTTTTTTTGCCCTGATATCTACAATATTCAGTGATTCATGACACCTCCAGCAAACGGCATCTCGCAAAATAACATCCATCCTCTGAATATCTCTTCCCAGCACCATTAGATAGTTCATTCCCCAGATAGCCGATTTGAGAAATCCATTTTTTGACAACAACTTCTCTTCATGCGAACTCATGAAATCCCCTTAATAATTAAATTAAAAAACACACGGAAAACATTGCATGCTTTTTGAAAAACCTGCATGTCCAACTTCACCATGATATTTACATTGTAATTGTCGAAGAATCACATTTTGCTCCCCCACCTTAACTCCCCCACCTTAAATTTCTTTCTACGATGATCGTCACAAACCCAAAGCTACAAGAATTTCTAAACGAAATCTCTTCGCCGAGTGGTGATAGCATCTGCGCTATAGATACGGAAGCAGACAGTCTGCATCGCTATAGCGAATCCCTTTGCCTGATCCAGTTCACAGTGGGAGGTGAGGACTGCACACTTATAGATCCTCTCACTATAGACGATCTAAGCCCTCTCGGAAACTATTTGAAAAACGCTACAGTCTGGATGCACGGTGCGGACTACGACATGACCATGTTGAAGAGGGAGTTCGGCTTCATACCTCCCACGGTTTATGACACCCAGATTGGTGCCCGCCTTCTCGGCGTAAAGAAATTTGGGCTCGGCAATCTCGTAGAACATTATTTCGGAGTTGTACTTTCGAAAACCTCCCAGAAAGCCGACTGGGGCAAGCGGCCTCTTTCTGAGAAAATGACCGAGTACGCGCTTAACGACGTTCGCTACCTCCTTGAGATGGGCGAAAAGATCGTGGCGTTGCTCAAGGAAAAGGGACGCTACGAATGGTTCATCGAAAGCTGTGAAGCCGCCCGCGAAAAAGTCGAAGCCCGTGATGACGCCAAGGAAGACCAATGGAGGATTTCCGGATCAGGGAAGCTCAGTTCCTACGGGCTGGCATGCCTGCGTGCGCTGTGGCACTGGCGTGACAAGGAAGCCGAGTCGTGGGACAAACCGTCTTTTATGGTCGCACCGAACCGCGTGCTCATTGAGTGGAGCCTCATCCTCGCGGACAACGGACGTATCGATCTGCCAGGCCATTTCCGCAGCGACAGGGTAAAGAATTTCAAAAAAATGCTCAAGGAACTCGAAAAACTCCCGGAGTCCGAATGGCCTGCCAGGCCGGTCGCAAAACGTCGCAAACGCGACAAGGACTTCGATGACCGCGTCGACACCATTCTGGCAAAGCGCAACCAAGTCGCCGAAGAACTTGATATAGAAGGCTCTCTCATAGCTTCCCGCTCAGTTGTCGAGGCTCTCGCATCGGGCGAATTAGAGCCTGATGCAGCGCTGATGAAGTGGCAACGCGAGCTCCTCGAACTTTAGGTATTTCCGCTTCCGCAATTTCTTGGATATTCCGGAGTCCCTATCCATAGTCGGCACATGTCCGCTGAAACCAGCACTCAATTTTTCAACTCCGAAGAGGAATTCAAACTCCGCAACGGCAGCAAACTCCCGTCCCTCACACTCGCCTATGAAACGTGGGGGGAGCTGAACGCTGATGGCTCAAACGCCATTCTGCTTTTCCACGCACTCTCCGGCTCCCATCACGCCCGTGGAGTAAACACCGCCATCCCGGGAATCGGCGATCTATGGCAACCGGAGCTTCACAACGGCTGGTGGGAGGACTTCGTCGGCCCCGGAAAAGCCCTCGATACGAACCGCTTCTTCATTATCTGCCCGAACTACCTCGGCGGCTGCTACGGCTCCACCGGCCCGGCATCCATCAATCCTGAAACAGGAAAGAGCTGGGGTTCCACTTTTCCAAGCATCTCCGCAGCAGATCAGGTCAATGCCTGCGCGCTTCTTCTCGACACCTTCGGCATCGATACACTCCATGCCCTCGTCGGCCCCTCCGTCGGCGGCCTCATCGCCCTTACATTCGCCACCCGCCTGCCGGAAAGGGTTCGCAACGTGGTGAGCATCGCCGCCGGCTTCAAAACCACAGTGCTCAACCGCCTCATCCTCTTCGAGCAGATCCTCGCCATCGAAAACGATCGCAACTTCAACGGCGGCGATTTCTACGACACCGATCCACCACTCTACGGCCTAGCTCTCGCCCGCATGATCTCTCACAAGACATTCGTCCATCTCGACTCCTTCGAGAACCGCGCTCGCCGTGACGTAGTCCAGGCGGAGGACGTCCTCTCCTGGTATAAAGTGAAGGATCAGTTCCAGAGCTACATGCTCCACCAAGGGAAAAAATTCGTCCGCCGCTTTGATGCGAACACTTACCTCCGCATCATAGATCTTTGGTCACGTTACGACGCTCTTCCGGAGGGAGATGCGGAGTCTCCGGAGGATCTCTTCGCCCCATGCCGCGAGGCCGGACAGAACTGGCTCGTCTTTTCCATCGATTCCGACTTCTGCTTCTATCCTGAAGAACAGGCCGAAGTCTTTCGTCACCTCCAGGCCTCCGGGGTCGAGTCCATGCACATCACCGTACACTCCGGAAAAGGTCACGACTCCTTTCTCCTGGAGCCGGATCTTTACACCCCGCACATCAGCTGGCTACTCAGGGAAAAATGATTTCACGCACACCTATTTTCACCGCTGGCATTTTGATTCTCACCCTGGGAATCCTCGGCGCCAGTCAACTGGCAAAAGAGCCCGGCCTGGGTTTTCTCCAAGGCGCCCTTACCCTCGGAGGCGGCTTCCTCATTTGCGGATTTTTCAGCATAAAAATGCCCTGGCACGGTGTCATCGGTGCCGGGTTCCTAGCGCTCATCGGCTTCGCCCGAGGCCTTCTCAATCTCCCCGATGCGTTCACCTACCTTACCGGTGATCGCTCCCGCGCTATCGCTCCTGCCCTGGAACTAATCGTCACCATCATCTGCCTAATCCTGATGACCAGAGTCTGGAAAACCTGGCAAAAAGAAAGAACCCGCCGCCTAAAAGAAGACGTAGCCTAGGTTTCAACCTACCAAGGAAAGCAATGGAAGCGCAGCGGACATGGAGGAACCAAACTTCACAAAATTCTTCCTCAAACTTCAGTCCGCCACTTCTGGAGTTACCCCCGGAGTCACTTCTGGAGTTACCCCGGGAGTCACTTCCGGAGTCACCAGCACCGGCTCCTTCTTCGGCAGCAAATCCTCCCACTGGTGCAGCTCGTAACCACTTCCCAGACCGCCGATCTCACCAAGCAGTTCCCGGCACTTTTCCCGCCACACCTTGTAGTCCGGCGGCCCTTTCGTTTTTTCCCTGCTATACGGAAACACCACATAGCTCACCGAAAGATCAGAAACCGGGCGATTGTAAGGCGTTGCCCTCTCATTCAGCTCCTTAGCCAAGCGCAGGGAAGCCTCCCCCACCTTGAAAGTCGGCCCACCGTCACCGACGATGCACGGATAGATTTTTTCCCCATAGATTACCACAGCGTAGTCACCCACCTTCGGCGCGTAGGTGTCACTCATCGTTGTCAGCAGGTTCACCGGAATCACGATGAAAGGATCATACTCCGCGATCAGATAACTCCGTGCCTTCAGGTCAGATATAACCCTCTTGAGCATCGCGATCCGGTCTTTCAGCCACTTCTTCCTGTCTGCTGAAGTCCCGGATGCATTCAGCTCCTTCGTTCCGTTCACGATACGCCGCTCCAAGCCCGCGATCATCGGGTTCGGGATATTCGTCCGCTTCACCCAGCCATAACTCGTCGTCGGCTGGTAATATGTCGAGTTCACGATGGAATCCGGCATTGTCGCCAGCCTGTCACCATCAGAACCGTCTGAGACCACATCCATCTCCGCCTGCATGAAAAACACCTTCCGCCCGCTCTCGGTTCTCATGTGGAGGATCGTCTCGCAGTCATAGATGTTATGTTTCGTCAGAAGCTCGTTGAGCGCATTCGCATCCCTCCTCACCCTGTCCACCTTGTTCTTGTAAAGTTGCTTGTAGGAAGGCGATACCTTCGCTGTTTCCAGCAAGCCCTCCAACCCGGGCAAAATCCTCCCGATTTTCGGATTCGTTTTTTCCAGTTCGGAAAGTTTCGTCGCCGGAGCAGGTAGCTTCAGGGATAGCGTATAGCTCGCCGTATAGCTGTCCTCCGCCTCCCGCTCTATCGAAGCGATGCCTCCTTCGGAAAAATTCAGCTCAGTATTGAATGGAATGCCGCTGCGCATCTTCCGCACGTCCGCGATTTTCCCCAGAGGCAGAGGCTGAAACATCTGCTCCTCCTCTGCAGCATTTGCCGTTTGCTCGTTTTGAGCGCGCATCGCCGCAATCTCACCTTCCAGTTTCTCCTCCATCTCCGCCCGCATTCTCTGCTCCACCTTTTCCACCAGCTCGGACTCATCAATCTCCGCCTTGGGTTGCCGTTTTTCGATCAGTTCCTTTATATTCCTGTTCACCTTTGCGGGAATCTCTGTGAAAAATGATCCTACAACCGCAAGCACCAGAATCACGAAGCCAACCCCGAACCAAGGAAACCCCTTCTTCATCTCGCTTCGTTTCACATTCTTCCCTTCCATACCGCAGAGCCTACACCCTTCCCTTTTCCAAAATCAACCACACTTCTCTCCCATGAACGCCCATCCAAACGATCCCCTTCACGGCTACACTCTGGAAATCATCATCACCCGCCTTGTAGAGGAATACGGCTGGGACGAGCTCTCGGACCGCATCCGCATCCGCTGCTTCGCCAACGACCCATCCATAAAATCCACCCTCACCTTTCTGCGCAAAACCCCATGGGCCAGAAATAAAATCGAACAACTCTTCATCCAGACACTCGAACAACAGAATCGCGAAATCTAACACCCTTTATGACACCCTCACCAGCCATCATCGGCGGCTCCGGCCTTTACGAAATCGACTCACTCGAAGTCATCCACCGCCACACCATTGAGACCCCCTTCGGCTCACCTTCCGATGAAATCATCGAAGGAAAACTCGCAGGCCGCACCGTGTTCTTCCTGCCCCGTCATGGAAAAGGCCACCGTCTCCTTGCCCACGAAATCAACCACCGAGCCAACATCTGGGCACTCCGCTCACTCAACGTCCGTTGGGCGGTCTCAGTAACTGCCGTCGGATCACTCCGCGAGGAAATGGCACCGCGCGATGTCGTAGTCCCTGATCAACTCGTCGATCGCACCGGACGCGCGCATGAGTTCACATTTTTCGGAAAAGGCATCGCCGCACACATCGGATTCGCCGATCCCTACTCCGGGGAAATGCGCGACATACTCGTCGATGCAGCCGCCCGGCACACGGATCGCCTTCACAACGGCGGCACCTACACCTCCATGAACGGCCCGGCCTTTTCCACCCGCGCGGAATCTAACATGCACCGCACACTCGGCTTCGATCTCATCGGCATGACCAACGCCCCCGAGGCGCGCCTCTGCCGCGAAGCTGAAATCTCCCTCGCCACCCTCTGCCTCGTCACCGACTACGATTGCTGGAAAACCGACGAGGCAGCCGTGGATGTCGCCTCTGTCATCGCAAACCTCCATGCGAACTCCACCCTCGCAAAGGAAATCATCAAGACCCTAGTCCCAAAGATCCCTGCGGAACCCACCTGGCCGGAGCATACCAATCTCGATACCGCCATCCTCACCCCGAAGGAATTCTGGCCAGAACAAACAAAGAAAAACCTCGCACCGATCTTGGAACGTCACTGAGCAATGCCCTCGCAGCCTTCCAGACGTTTCAGAATACTCCATTATTTTTACCACCGGGGAGAAGCAGCCATGCGCTGGTTTTCCCGGCGCATCCGCCCGGCTGGAGCAGGCGCGCTCGCCATAACACTCTTCGCCGGTTTTATGTCCTTCGGTCAGCCAAGGACATCCATCTTTCAGCTTTTTTGCTTCGCCGCAGGCCTCGTCACCCTCGCTTTCGTCTGGGTGATTTTCAGGAAATCCCATCTCTCGGCAACGTTCCTCCTGCCCCGCCACGCCACAGTCGGGGAGCCGGTACGCTACACCGTAAGTATCCGGAACAACGGTCGGAAAAAACTCACAGCCGCCAATGTCGAGCAGACTCCCCCGGATCCACGCCCCTCACTCACCGAGTTCTCCCAGCTCAAGGAACCCGGCGAAGACGATCGAAATCTCTTCGACCGCACCATGATCTACTACCGCTGGCAGTGGCTTACCTCACGCAAGGCCGCCTTCACGACCTCCTCCACCGAGGATCAGAAAATCACACTTGAGCCCGGCGAAACAAAACGCATCAGCCTCTCACTCACACCCGGTCGCCGCGGCATCCTCCCTCTCAGCGATCTACGCGCCCTCCTTCCCGAGCCACTCGGCCTATTCCAGAAGTGCCGATCCATCGCGACCTCCCCTGCAAATCTCGCCATCCTCCCACACCGCTACCCACTGCCGGACATCACCATGCCCGGCTCCGCCGCCTTCCACATCGGAGGTGAGGAAACGGGAAACTCCATCGGAAACTCCGGCGAGTTCGTCGGCCTCCGCGAGTATCGCCCCGGCGATCCCCTGCGCCAGATTCATTGGAAAAGCTGGGCACACACCGGCAAGCCCATGGTCAAGGAACTCGAAGACACATTCTATCCCCGCTACGGCCTCGTGCTCGACACCTTCCCCGGTTCCCCCGATGAACAGTTGTTCGAGGAAATGATCTCCGTCGCCGCTTCATTCATCGTCGGCCTTGATCGCAACGACTCACTCCTGGATCTCATGTTCATCGCGGACGAAGCCTACACCGTCACAGCAGGCCGTGGTCTGGAGCGCACCGGAAAACTTCTGGAAATCCTGGCCGGTGTGAAACAGGAAAACTCACCACGCTTCACAGACCTTTCCTCCACCATCATACAAAACAGAAAAAGTCTCACATCCTGCATCCTGGTCTTGAACGGCTGGGACGATGAACGGGCGGATTTTGTAAAAACCCTCATCCGCTCCGGAGTGGTCTGCGTGCCTCTCATCGTCGGAAAAAACGAACCACCTGTCGGCGTGATCGGGCATTGGCTGAATTTCGAAAATATCGCAGCCGATCTTCTTCGCTTACCCAGGCAACTCCAATAACGGAGAGCCGCACCTGTAGCCGGCTTCTTTCAATTCGTAAAACTCGCAATTCCCACGTAGAGTATCGGGAAAGCCATGGACTCTCCCATACAGCCACCACCCCGCCTGCTCCTCGGCGCCTCGCTGTTGTTCTGGGGCGGCATGACGGATCATGCGTTCATCGGCCTTGTCCTCGCATTGCTTGTCGAGGGCGCACACTGGATCCGATTCCGTTGGAGCTTCGGTGACACAGCATGCTCGGTCGCATGGCGTTTCAGTATGATGCTCACCGTCATCGGCGGCACTCTCATCTGGTTGGATGGCGATCGTTACACTGCCCTGCCAAAACTGATGATCTGGATTCCCGTCCTGCTTTTCCCTCTCCAGTTCGTTCAGAATTATGGCCTGCGCGATTTCATGGCACTGAACAGCTTTTCCTTTTTCGCGAAGTTACGGAGAGAGCGAAACCTTCGCCTCGGTCTCTCCCCTTCTGTCATTCATTTCAACTTCGGCAACCTATACGTCATCCTCACCATCGTATCCGCCAGCCTTGGCCGGTACGCCCAGCAATACGTCTTTTTCGTTGGTCTCGTCATTCTCGCAGGATGGCTCGTCTTCGCAAGAGTCCGCTCGCGTCCAATCGCCCTCGTCATCGTACTTGCATTCGCCGGAGCCATCGGCCTCTCCGGCCAGATCGGTCTCAACAAGCTCTACTCCTGGGTAACCGATCGCAATATTGGCGACGGCTTCTCCGGTACGGACCCTACAGCAAACAAAACAAACATCGGCTCGCTGGGTCGTATAAAACAATCCCCCGCCATGCTCTGGCGGCTTACCCCGGAGACGAGAACCGCCCCTCCCAGATTGATGCGCACCGCATCGTACAATCGCTACAAAGGCATCACCTGGACAAACGATTTCCCAGAGTCAGTCTCCCTGGAAAATGACAGTTTCCGCGACCTGGACGTCATGTCGTCAGAATCAGGCGAGACCCACCTCGTGCTCCGCGAGAGCGAGACGCTGACCACTGCGGACCTTCGGAAGAAACTACCCGCCTACCAGATTCGTGGAGCATCGGCCAACAAGCAACCACTGCCCCTTCCGGGCGACACCTCCAGCCTCCTCGAATTCGAGCTCGAAGTAGAACTCGACGGTATCGAGATCAACCCCATGGGCACCGTTCGTGTTTTGCCAATTCGCCCCATCATAGACGCCAAGATCCGTTGGAAAGACAGCGCCACCGGAGATGCCCCTCCCTTCGAAGAAGATCTTGAGGTCAGTCCCCTCGAGCGTGCCACGATAGAGGAAACCGTCAGCCTGCTCGGTCTCCGAGAAATGCCCACAACACAGGCAAAGATCGCCCGACTCCGGCAGTGGTTTGGCTCCGAGTTCCAATACACAAGATATCTCTCCATCCCACGCGTGCGCTACACCAGACCCAGCCCGATTGAAATTTTCCTCACCGGTTCCAAACGCGGGCACTGCGAATACTTCGCCACCTCAGCCACCCTCTTGCTCCGCGCAGCCGGAGTCCCCAGCCGTTATGCCATAGGCTTCACCGTCGCGGAAAAGGATACAAAGCGCAACGAATACGTGATCCGCGGAACTCATGGCCACGCCTGGACACGGGTATGGGATGACTCCCAAAACAAATGGATCGACTTCGATCCCACCCCTCCCTCGTGGCTAGCCCAGGAGATCGGCGCAGACGCCAGCACCCCGTGGCTCGCCGATGCCTACCAGCGCTTCAAGGAAGACTTCTTCCTCTGGCGGAGCCAACCACGGAACCGTATCGCAGCTACTGCCGTCATGTGGTTCATCGGGGGATCGGTGTTCATTTTCGTCGCCCGCCGTTTGTGGAAATCCAGGATGGTAGTGGATAAGGAAGCCAACCGCTACCAAACGCCGAAAGGCTCTGCAAAAACACCTCTCCACGATCTCGAATCGAAAGCCAGAAAGCTTCTCGGCCCGCGCCCGCCCGGAGTCACCCTTGCCACGTGGCTCTCCGGCCTTCTCAAACACGGCATCCAGCAGTCCGCCTTGGACGAAGCCCTCGCAATCCACCAGCAGCTTCGCTTCGATCCGAAGCCCGCTCCTTCCGTGAAAAACGCACGCCTCCAGGATTTGGCAAATGCCATCACCGCAGCGGTCAGGAAATCTCGCCCCACAACCTAGAAACCCCGTTTTTCCAGACCCGGTGCCTAAGCGTTTGCGCTCTGCGGCTGAATTGGCATAGTGGCTGTGAGAAACCAAGTGACACCCGCCGTTCCATTTCCATGATTTCATCCCCGCCCAGCACACCCACATCACGCGAAAGCCGCCTCACTCTTGCACGCCTCCTTCCCCGCCTTCACAAGGCCTTTCCTGAAGAAGTGGATACTGCGGAATGGCAAGCCTTCGAGGCACGCCTGGACGATCATTTCCCGGTTCTCTTCGATCTCCTCTGGCGCATCTATGGCCCCAGCTATGACTTCTTTTTCCACGTCGAACGTATCATCCAGACCGCAGCCCATTCCTGGCTGGAGCGTGACGGTGATCTGAAAAGCCTTGATGCAATCAGGGAAGGACAGCCGCATTGGTATCAGTCCAACAACGTCGTCGGCGCGATGGCATACGTGGATCTCTTTTCAGGGGATCTCGCCGGACTTCGTGACAAAGTTGGCTACCTCAAGGAACTCGGCGTCACCTACCTCCACCTCATGCCCCTCTTCAAAAGCCCGGACGGCGATGACGACGGCGGCTACGCGATCAGCAGCTACAGGGAAGTCGATCCCGCCGTAGGCACCATGGAGGAACTGGAAGAACTCAGCCGCGAGCTACGGCAACAAGGCATGAGTCTGGTGCTCGATTTCGTATTCAACCACACATCGGACGAACACGAATGGGCGCAGCGTGCCACCGTAGGCGACGAGGAATACCAGCGTTACTACCGCATGTATCCGGATCGCACCGAGCCGGATCAATACGAGCACACCCTCCGCCCCATTTTCCCTGACGCACACCCAGGCTCATTCACCTACCGCACCAGCCTCGGCAAATGGATCTGGACCACTTTCAATAATTTCCAATGGGATCTGAACTACGCCAACCCGGACGTGTTCAACGCCATGGCTGGAGAGATGCTCTTCCTCGCGAATGCAGGCGTGGAAATGCTCCGCATGGACGCTGTTCCATTCCTCTGGAAGGAAAAGGGAACCTCATGCGAAAACCTCGAAAAGGCGCACCTACTCATCCAGGCATTCAACTCCCTCGCCCGTATAGCTGCACCGGCTCTGATCTTCAAATCGGAAGCAATCGTCGCACCCGACGAAATTAAAAAATACGTCTCGGAACAAGAGTGCCATCTTTCCTATGACCCACCTCTCATGGTGCAGCTCTGGAACTCCATCGCCACCCGCGATGCGAGCCTTCTTTCGCACTGCCTGCCAAAACGCTTCCAACTTCCGCACGGCTGCTCATGGGTCAACTACATCCGCTGTCATGACGATATCGGCTGGGGCTTTGAAGACCGCGATCTCTGGGAGATCAATGTGAATCCACATGATCACCGTTGGTTCCTCAACCAGTTCTTCTCGGGCGAAGGCGATACCTTTGCACGCGGGAAAAAATTCCAGCACAACCTGCAAACAGGCGACGCCCGCATCTGTGGAACCACAGCCTCCCTCTGCGGACTGGAAAAAGGGATTTATGAAAACGACGAACATCAGATCCATATGGCCATCCGCCGCATCCTTCTCCTGCACGGCATCATATTCACCATCGGCGGGATCCCCCTCATTTACTTGGGTGATGAAATAGGGCTCACCAACGATTACGACTACCACGGAGACCTGGGCAAAGACGGTGACGACCGCTGGATGCACCGCCCCGAATTCGACTGGGACAAAGCGGAACTCCGCAAAGACCAAGACTCCATCGAAGGCCGCATCTTCAGCGGCTTCCTCAAACTTTCCCAGATCCGCAAGAACAACCAGGCCTTCCAGGAATGCCATACCGAGTTCATCGATACCGGCAACAGCCACGTGTTCGGCTACTTCCGCAGCTTCGGCGGCCAGAGCGTCCTGTGCCTGGCGAATTTCTCGGAGCACGAGCAGGATCTCTCGGCCACCCGTCTACGTCAGCTCGGGATGCGCAAGACATTCACCGATATCGTTGCTGGCAAAAGCATCGTCGCGACCCAGAAGCTCACACTCGAGCCACTGCAGTTCGCAGCGCTGATGTAGAAATCAGACCAGCTCGCCATATTCCAACAAGCCCTGCCTTCCGCCTTCCCTGCCAAAACCGGATTCCTTGAATCCGCCAAAGGGTGAAGTCGGATCGAACTTGTTGAACGAGTTCCCCCAGACAACTCCCGATTTCAATTGGGTAGCGATCTTAAGGTATTTGGAGCCCTTGTCCGTCCAGACACCGGCGCTTAATCCATAGGCGGTATTGTTCGCTTTCTCAACGGCCTCATCCGGAGTCCGGAAAGTCAGAATGGAAAGTACAGGCCCAAAGATCTCATCCTTCACAACGCCATGACTCTGCGTCACACCGCTCAGCAAGGTCGGAGGAAAGTAGAAACCTTTCTTCGGCAAATCACATGCCGGCTGGTGGATCTCCGCACCGTCGCTCACCCCACCCTCAACAAGTCCGGTGATACAATCCAACTGGCTCTTGGAATTGATCGCACCGATGTCCGTATTCTTGTCCAGCGGATCGCCAACCCGGAGCGTACGCATCCGTTGCTTCAGTTTTTTCAGAACCTCTTTTTCCACAGACTCCTGAACCAGAAGCCGTGACCCTGCACAGCAAACGTGTCCCTGATTGAAGAAAATTCCGTTGATAATTCCCTCAACCGCTTGGTCGAGCGCCGCGTCCTCAAACACGATGTTCGCACCCTTTCCTCCCAGCTCCAGAGTCAGGCGCTTTCCGGTTCCGGCAAGCTCCTTCTGAATCCATTTCCCCACACCGGTGGAGCCGGTAAAGGCGATCTTCGCAGCAGTAGGATGACGGACAATCGCAGCACCGGTATCACCCGCACCAGTCACAATGTTCACCACCCCTGGAGGTAGACCCGCGTCACGAATCAGCTCCGCAAATTTTAACGCAGTAATAGAAGTAGTCTCGGAAGGCTTCAGCACCACCGTATTTCCAAGAGCCAAAGCCGGAGCAAGTTTCCAGGCCAGCATTAGCAGTGGAAAGTTCCAAGGGATCACCTGACCAACCACTCCCAGCGGAGCGAGATTCCTGCCCGCCGCAGCATACTCAAGCTTGTCCGCCCAACCCGCGTGATAGAAAAAATGTGCGGCCGCCGTCGGGATGTCAAAGTCACGCGCCTCGCGGATCGGCTTCCCTCCATCGAGGGTTTCCGCGACAGCAAACTCCCTCGCCCGATCCTGCAAAAGCCTAGCGAGACGATAGAGATATTTTCCCCGCTCGCTACCCGGGAGTTTCGACCATGCCGGAAACGCTTTCTTTGCAGCTACAAACGCAGCATCAACATCCGCTTCATTACCCAGCGCGATTTCGGAAAGCTTCTTCTCGTTTCTCGGACTTATGGAATCGAAATACTTGCCCGACTTCGGAGCAACAAATTCACCTCCGATAAAGAGCTCGTAGCGGTCTTTGATTTCCGGTGGGGCTGACTCCGGCGCGGGATCAAACTCCCACAGGTCTCCGAACAGCAATTCTCTGGCGACTTCTTTCTTTTTCATCTGGCTTGGAAATTGTTTTTGTAAAATGAGTTTTAGTATCCCCCGGAAGCTTCGCTGAAGGTATATGGCGCCTGGTATGCCCCCGTCTCTTCCTTGACCAGCTGCCGCACCAGATCGTTCAGAACAGAAGATGCCCCGAAACGGTAGCGGGAATTGTTCAACCACTTGTCTCCCAGCGTCTCCTTCACAGCGACAAGAAACGTGAGTGCCTGCTTCGCTGTCTTGATTCCCCCGGCTGGCTTCATGGCGATCTCCACGCCTGTCTCCAGATAGAAATCCCTGATCGCTTCCAGCATCACCTGATTGTTCCCCAGCGTAGCGTTGTCAGAGGTCTTTCCCGTGGAGGTTTTGATGAAATCACCAGGCCTCAAAACCTCCATCGCAAGGAACGAGGCCGCACGGATATTGTCGTAAGTCTCCAGCTCACTGGTTTCCAAAATCACTTTCAGCACAGCATCCCCGCAAGCATCCCTCACAGCAGCGATCTCATCCTGAACCATCTGCACCTCACCAGCTAAGAACGCACCACGTGTGATAACCATATCCACCTCATCCGCTCCGTCACGCACTGCGGACTTCACTTCCTCCAAGCGCGTCTTCAGTGGAGCCAGACCAGATGGGAAAGCTGTTGCAACGGACGCAATCCTTACATCCGTGCCCTTAACAATTTTCGCCGCGTGTTTCACCATCGATGGATAGACACAAACAGCCGCAGTCGGCGGGATGTCCCAGCCGGAATGCGGACGCAGCGCTTTATGACAAAGTGATTCCACCTTGCCCCGCGTATCCTTGCCTTCCAACGTTGTGAGATCCACCATGGTCACAGCCAGTCTCAGGCCAAATACCTTGGACTCCTTTTTGATACTACGGGTACCGTATTTTGAAACTCTCTCTTCGATACCAACGCGATCCACGCGCCCTACCCGATCCACCAGATTTCTAAGTGCCAATGATTTGCCAAAACCCATGTGAAAAGGGTCGCCCTGAAAAGCCAACCTGCCAAGATGGAATGTAAGCGGAACGGTTGAAAAACCTCTTATCAGGCGTGTTTTGAAGAAAACCAAGCCTCCACACATCGAGCCACGTCAGAAAAAACGGACATATCATCTATTTTCGGTTCTTTGCCACCCACCACAAAACAAGGCACTTGTTCCCGTGTGTGGTCAGTGCCCCGGTGGTAAGGATCATTTCCATGGTCTGCTGTGATGACCAGCAAGTCATCTTCTCCGAGTTGCTTCAAGAAACCGCCCAACCAATTGTCGAACTCCACCAGGCACTCAGCGTAGCCTTCCGGATTTCTCCGATGCCCATACAGGGAATCAAAGTCCACCAGGTTCGCAAAAACAAACTGTTCGCCCTCCGTCGGATTTCTCCACAAATCCTCTATCATGGACATGCCTTCCACATTGCTCTTCGTCGGAAAGGATTCCGTCACACCAGAGCCAGCAAAGATATCCGAGATCTTGCCCACACAGCTTACTGTCACCCCTCGTGATTCCAGCCGGTTCATGGCTGTTTCGTCGGGAGTGAGGGAATAGTCATGACGGTTGCCCGTTCTGTTGAAAGAAGCCACATCCGTCCCAACAAAAGGCCTGGCTATCACCCTCCCTACCCTGAAACCGTTTTCATCAAGCAGTCTTCTGGCAATCTCACAAATTTCATAAAGACGCTCCAACCCAAAAACCTCCTCGTGGGCGGCTATCTGAAGAACGCTGTCCGCACTGGTATAGAGAATGGGCGAGCCCGTTTGAAGGTGTCGCTCCCCCAGTTCGGTTAGAATCTCAGTTCCCGATGCTGCTTTGTTCCCAATAAACTGCGTATCCGTCTCCGCTTCCAGAAGTGAGACGAAATCTTCAGGAAACGATTCACAGGTGTAAAAGGCATCCGTCACAGGAGAGCCCATCAGCTCCCAATGCCCTGTAGTCGTATCCTTACCGGCGGATGTCTCGTTGAGCACAAAGGCTTTCGAACGATCCGTCTCTTCTGCCGGAATCGGTAATCCTAGAAGACGATACAAACCAAGCGAACCAAGAGCAGGTAAACGGAAGTCTTTGATACCTTCGAACAAATGCCCAAGAGTATTGGCTCCCTCGTCACCATACTGTTTTGCGTCAGTTGCGTTTCCACAACCCACCGAATCCAAAACAATCACCAAAGCTCTTTTTGCCATCACAGGAAAGTTCTCACAGGTTCCCCATGTTACCACAAAAAAAGGGCAGGAGAATCTCTCCCGCCCTTCTGTGAAAGAAATCAGAATCTACGTTTATTCTGGCGGAAGATCCAAAGGAGGAAGAACACCTCCCAGATCACCACCACCAGTGCTTACTGGAACGTTGCCACCACTGGAAGCACGGAGCGGACGACCGGTCGCATCAATGATCTGTGCAGTCACGAATATGATCAGATTGCTCTTGATACGGTTTTCGCTTTTGCTCTGGAAGAGACGCCCGATGATAGGGATATCTCCAAGAATAGGCACCTTGTCTTCCACGTTCTGGACGTCTTCACGCATCAGGCCGCCAACGGCCACTGTGTAGCCATCATAGATGGTAAGCGAGGTATTGACGCTGCGTTTCGAGAAGACCGGCATTTCGATGCGGTTTTCGGTAATGGTCGTGGTGACCGGGTTACCCAGTGCATCCGTGCCTGCCGAAGAAATCGGGCTTCCGTAGTTAATGAATCCTTCGAACTCGACAATTTCCGGAAGGAAACGGAGGTCGATCACGAAATCATTCTCACCGATGGTGGGCTCAATCTCCAGGGTCACGCCAGTGTTCTTGGTTTC
>JBPOGC010000030.1:0-22994 GCA_051251795.1 Luteolibacter sp.
AACAACCGCGTGATCCTCTGCACCGATGGCGATTTCAACGTAGGCACCACCGACAAAGGCTCGCTCGTCAAACTCGTCGAAGAACAGGCGAAATCCGGCGTATTCCTCACCGCGCTCGGCTTCGGCATGGGGAACTATAAGGACGACATGATGGAAACCCTTTCCAACAAAGGAAACGGAAACTACGCCTACATAGACTCCTCCAAGGAAGCCCGGAAAGTCTTCGTCAATGACATCACCGGCACCCTCGTCACCATCGCCAAAGACGTCAAACTACAGGTCGAGTTCAACCCCGCCAAAGTCGGTGCCTACAGACTCATCGGCTACGAGAACCGTCTGCTGGAAGCACAGGATTTTAACGATGACACCAAAGACGCGGGAGAAATCGGAGCCGGCCACAGCGTCACCGCCTTTTACGAGATCATCCCTCCCGGAAAAGAGGACGAGATGCTGAAAGCGATTTCCCCCCTTAAATACCAGAAAATAGAACCCAAAGCCCCCGACGAAAATACCGCAGCAGAAATGCTAACCCTGAACCTCCGCTACAAGGCGCCCGATGGAGATACCAGCAAACTCCTCACCATCCCCTTCACCGATCAGGAAACACCCTTCGAAAAAGCCTCCACAGACTTCCGCTTCGCCGCCGCCGTAGCCTCCTTCGGCATGATCCTCCGCGATTCCGACTACAAAGCGAACTCCACCATCCAGCTAGTAACTGAAACCGCCACCGCCGCCCTTGGCGATGACGAAGACGGCTACCGTGCCGACTTCCTGGAACTGGTAGAATCATACTCAGCTCGCTGAGATAAAATTAAGTGGTCGGAAATGAAACTACCGCGCTTTTACGAACTACTCTCATGACCGAGAAGCGCGACGCTGTGATTCAAAAATACGAAAACGAAGCGCTTTCCTCGGATGAACCCAAGGTAAGTCTCGATGCGATCACCTATCCCACAGGCGACATTCAAAGCCGAGGTGGATCATCTCCACCCGGAGCAGCCAATGGGATAAGAGAATTCCTTCAAAAAACTGACAATAGATCTCAAACAACCGGGAGGACACATCGTTCTCCCGGTTTTTTTTGTTCAGGTGCAGATCTATTGCACTTCGTAAACTTCCCCCACCACGGTTTCGCTGTAGACCTTCACGCTCCCGTTGGCCGTCTTAACGGCCATCGGATTGCCTAACAGCGACTTGATCTCAGCCTTCACAAGCTTCCCAGCCTTCCACTCCACAGAAACCTCGAAGCCCCCCCTCGCCCTCAACCCGGTGACCGATCCATCCGGCCAAGTGGAGGGCAATGCAGGAAGTAGATGTAAAAGCTGGCTCCCGTCCTCATTCCTGATGTGGCTTTGCAAAAGCATTTCTGTGACACCTGCCGTTACGCCAAAGTTCCCGTCGATCTGAAACGGAGGATGCGCGTCGAACAGATTCGGATAAAGCCCACCTCCTTTGGATTTCCGCCCCTTCACCGGACGCATCAGGTTTTTCAGGATCAGCGTCGCGTGATCCCCGTCGAGAAACCTCGCCCAGAAGTTCACCTTCCAGCCCATGCTCCAGCCCGTCGCCTCGTCACCGCGGAAAATCAGCGATTGCTTCGCCGCCTCGAAAAGCTCCGGCGTATCCTGCCAGTTGATCTCATCCCCCGGATGGAAGCCCCAAAGATGCGACACGTGCCGATGCTTGTTCTCTGGGTCATCCTTGTCCTCCAACCATTCCTGCAGCTGTCCGTGTTGGCCGATCTGGTTCGGCGCGATCTTCTCCCGCATCTCCACCAGTTTCTTTCGGAACTCCTCATCCTTCCCCAGAATTTCCGAGGCCTCGATCACATGACCGAAAAGATCGCGAATGATCTGGTGATCCATCGTCGGCCCTGCCACAAGCCCACCGTTTTCCGGAGAGTTGCTCGGCGTGCTGATCAGCCAGCCCTTGTCATTGCGTGGGTCTTCGATCAGCTGATCAGTGAAGAAAAACGCCGCTCCCCGCATGATCGGATACGCGCGCTCCAGAAATTCACGATCCTCGCCAAACTGATAGCGCCACCATAGATGCTGGCACAGCCACGCACCACCCGTCGGCCAGATTCCGTGATCCGAGCCATTGATCGGAGCCGTCCCCCGCCATAGGTCGAAGTTGTGATGCAGCACCCAGCCCTGTGCATCGTAGTGGTTCTTCGCAGTCCTTGCACCAGACACCGCCAGCTCCTCCAGCGCATCAAAAAGCGGTTCATTGCACTCCGCCAGATTCGTCGTCTCTGAAGGCCAGTAGTTCATCTCCAGATTGATATTCGCCGTATAGCGGCTGCCCCATGGTGGATCCACCGATTCATTCCAGATCCCCTGTAAGTTCGCCGGCTGCCCACCCGCACGGCTGCTCGAAATAAGCAAGTAACGCCCATACTGAAAAAGTAGCGAAACAAACCCGTTATCCTTCAACTCCCCTGCCCGCGCCAGCCGCTCATCCGTTGGAAGACCCCCGTTTTCTCCCTCTCCCAGATTGATCGACACCCTGTTGTAAAGAGCCTGGTAATCCTCCAGGTGAGTCGACTTCAGAGCATCCCAATCCTTCTCATTCACAGCAGCAAGCACCTCCTCGCAAACCTTTCCCGGATCACCGCTCACATCCTGGAAATTCTTGTGACTTGTCGCAGCCGCCAGCACCAGAGTCACTGCATTGGCACCCTTTACGGAAAATTCCCCGTCCACAATCTCCACCACACCCCCGTCCGCCAGAACCTTCACCCGTGCCTCGAACCGCAAAGGATTCTCCACTTTCCGCGAAAATTTCTTCTTCCATTTAAATAGATCCGGCAGTCTCCCGATCAGGTGCAGCTCGTTCTCACCGCTCCCAGCCACCTCCACATCTGCATGAGGAGTGCGGAACCCGCCCTTGAAAGAAACCTCTCCCGGTTTGTCCGCAGTGATCCGTATCGCAATCACCTTGTCCGGATAGCTCGCGATCACATCGCGATTATAGCTCACCCCACCCACGCTATAAGAGGTGCTCGCCACAGCTTCCTTCAAATCCAGACTGCGCCTGTAATCCGTCACCTCTCCTTCACCGGGAAACTCCAGCCAGATATCCGCAAACGGCTGATATGGCAGCTGCGTCAATGGATCTGACATAAACTCGCGCCCCGCCAGCGCCTCCGCCTCCTTCTGTTTTCCTTCGAAAAGCAAACCCCGGATCTCCCCCAGATGCCCCGCCGCACTTGGTCGTGAGTAATCATGCGGCTCGCCGATATACAACGTTCCTTCATTGAACTGTATTCTCTCCTCCTTCACCCCGCCAAACACCATTGCTCCAAGCGCTCCGTTCCCAACAGGAAGCGCATCCGTCCAGGCCACCGCCGGCTCATCATAAAACAAAGTAGAGTCTCCTGCCAACGACGCCGGAACAGCAAAAACCGAAAGACCGGAGAAACAAACAAAGGCTCTCAACAGAGCCAGGGACTTAAGTGTGGGTTTAGGATTCATAAATTTGAGATCAGAAAACCCCTTCAGCGAAAATTGCATCAGTCCTCGGAAATGGGATGCGATCACTGAAACGGGTTCATCTGAGATTCATAAAATTCCTCCAACCCCAAAAGCTCTTATTCCCATCACCATGAAATAAGGCACCGGAGATAAAGTTCAGACACTAAGTCCCGAGCGCATCCTCGCACTTTCGGCGATGAGAGAGAGTTCATCCACAAGACACAGGAGTGACTCCGCCGGATACCTCCTCTCCTCTACCCGCAAATTTCTTACACCAGCTTAGACCCCTCGGGAAATACCGTATTTACCATTGCTGATGCCTTGAAAAACATCAAAGTTTCATACCAACTGAACCAGTAGTCCCCCAACAAAAACCTTAAAAATGAAACCTGAAGACTTCATCCCGTCATATGAAAAGGCCTTGGCCAGTCAGGATTGGTCGGTCGTTGCTCCGCTGATCCATCCGGATTGCACGGTTACCTTTTCCACAGGAACCACTCACCGAGGCAAAGACAATGTTAGAAAAGCCTTTCAGAAGAACTTCGATCTTATCGAAGGAGAAAAATATTTCATAACTGATTTACACTGGATCGTGAAGACAGACGGATTTGCAGTTTTCACCTTTGTCTACAATTGGTCAGGTAAAATCCAAGGGGAGCTCTTATCAGGTAACGGGAGAGGATCTTCAACGATCATGTACGATGCTGGAACATGGATTCTCGTTTCCGAACATCTGGGAGCGAAAGCATAAGCGAAGAGCAACTCTAGCTTACTCATCCGGCGAATGTAAAAATCGCCAGGTCAGGAAGCTGCGAGACAGCTACCTCCAATTCCCTCCTCGCGACATCAAGAAACTCACTTGAGAACACGCGTGACCGTGTAGCCCTTTTTCTCCAGATGATTGCGGATGCTTGTTTCAGTAGCCAAGTGCCCGGCTCCGACAGCGAAGAAATGGCAATTCCTTGGATCCTCTGTCAGAATCCCGTCAACGGTCACGGCCATGCTGGCATCCCTGTCGTGAAATAACCGTTGCATGAGCTTCTTCCCCATTTCCGCGTTTTCGCTCGCTTCGAGTTCTTCCATTCCCCTGTTCACCTCCGCTATCAGTCTTTCAGTATCGCCCGAGATATATGCCTTAAGCAGCTCGGCGATGGAATTCCGGCCTTCCTCCCTATCCTTTTTCAGCATCCGCATCGTCTCAGTCAGAAAAGAAATTTGCTCATCTTCCGTGAGTTCCGCAAAAATGCCGATCTGACTTTCAATGGTTTCTATGGCGCCGGTCTTCTTTTTCTCCGCACCCGCCAGATCCCACAATTTCTTGTCGAGCGCCACACGCCCTGCGAGCTGGTCAGGCAGCATTGGCAGGGTCATCGAGACCGCCCATGTGGAGATCTGCTGGAAGGGCGTTGAGTCGAGAGCAGGATTGATGATTTTCAGCTCTTCATTGAGCCTCCCCGCCAGTTCCGCTCCGATGACATCGTCCAAGGTCTTGCCATCTTTGCGCATTACAAGAGGTGCCATTTTCATCTGGGTTGCCGTATCCATCGGCACTTCCGTGTAGACAGCATCCGCGCTTTCAAATGCCTCCAGCGCAGTTGGATGAAGGGTTGTCACTCGCTTGTCTCCCAGGTGGATCGTCCCGAAAAGATAAGAAGGCTTTTCCAATCCTTTCCCCTCCACTTTCCACAGTAGTGGTTTGTCCGGGTGTTCCTGGCAGTATGATTGAGTGGCCGCAAAAAGCGAAACTACGAGGGTGACAATTTTCAGAGGATTACGAAATAACATGGGACAAGTCTTTCCATGAAATGTCCTCAGTCCCTTTCCGCTACGAACAGGGTGTGAGTGAACCGCTTCGCCTTTGGATACGCCCTCGCACCCACACATTCCACTTTTTTGAAAACTTTCCCAAGAGCACGCGCAAAGCTCTTGTCCTGGTTCGCAGACCAATACACCACCCTTCCCCCCGGATGTAGCGCCGCTTTTGCACGGGAGATCCCATCCCGATCATAGAGACCTGCATTGCCCTTCTGCACCAGTGGATCAGGACTATTGTCCACATCCAGCAAGATCACGTGATACCTGTCTTTTCCAACACGATCGATCATCTCCGCCACATCGCGGGTATGAATGCTCACCCGTGGATCATCAACGAGGTGTCCGTTCACTTCTGTTAGGAACTCGCGGTTCCAATCGATCACCTCCTGCATCAGCTCCGCCACTTCCACCTCAGCATCAGGCGGGCAAAGCTCAAGCACCCGCCGCAAAGTAAACCCGAAGCCCAAACCACCGATCAAGACCCGAGGCTTCGCTGGTAAATCCACACAAGCCAACTCCGCCATCAGCTGCTCGGAAGATGAGGCCGTAGTACTCATCAGCGGCACCCCGTCCACCTTCATGTAGTGCTGCCCATCGTGCTTCTGTAAAATAAACTGCACTCCATCAGGAGTGCTACACGTGGCGAGAGTTGTGGTTACTTTCATGGCGAAGGAAAAACGAAAAACCGGTATCCACTCCCCGGACATCATTGGCAAGGATGTATGCTCTCTTCACCAGTCATCCAGCCTTGCCCGCATTTTCTTCAACGCGCGGTCATGAATATTGAACTCGATCCGCTTGACTGCGGACAAATCAAATTCCGCCGTCCCGAAGTTCTGGCTGAAGCCGACAATCTTGCCCTCCTTGAAATCTTCCATGCTGAACACCAACCGGGATCCGTCCGAGAGGGTTGCCCTGACATCACGCGCCATCAGCTTCGGCGTCTCCATGTTCTCAGATTTCAGAGCCAGGTTTTTGAAACGTGTGAGAGGGAATTTCACCTCTGCGTAAGGAGTCTTGATGGAAATCAGATCATCGATGATTCCTGTGACTTCTCCTTCCAGGCTGTCTCCGTTTCTCAGCATCATCCTACCCTCCGGAACCTCCTCTTTCCCCCCCGCATTCTGGATACGGACATCATCCCGGAACCCTTGGGGGAAAACGCCACCGCCCATTGCCATTTGCTGGTTTGCAAGATCATCCACATAGCCGTCCCAAGTATGCACCCTGATATTCGAGAGCTTCATTGGCGAGCTGTCCTGGGCAACAAGATGAAGCCCGTTTCCCAGCTCTTTTGCGTCCATAGCTTCATCTTCCCACATGGCCAGAAACTCACCGTCGACAAAAAGCTGTATGACACCAGTCTTGCGGCTCGCCCGGATCTCGATATGCGCCTTCTCGTTCTCCCTGAGTTGACCAGCGGCCGCTGATTGCCCGAGGAGATTGTTCGACCCCCTCTTCCGAAGCTGGATCGAAGAGCCTTGGAAAATCAGGTCATAGCCCTTGGCCGGGATGTCGACCGTCCCCTCAGTGAAAAAGTAAATCCTGCCCCGGAAAGCCCCCCTCCAAGCGGCATCAAACTCGATACTGCATTCCTTTGGAAAATTCACTTCTCTCGCGATCCCACCAGCCTCCGAGGAATAAAGCGCCCCTCCTTTGAACGACCACCCGCTGTCTGTTCCCTCGTCCGTCCACTCCGCGAGACTGTTCGGCCCCCGATACGTCGTGTCCGTACTCTCTGAGATTTCCACCGATGATACGATCACACGCCTGAACACAAGCTCGCCTGCATACCAAGTGCTGAGCTTGATTTCGTCATCTCCCAAACCGGTCAGCTTGCCATGGATCTCGTCCCCGTTGGTCAGTTTCAGTGTCGCCTCGTGCCCTTCCAGCTGTTCGCCCGGCTCACGGGGAGCGGGTATCAGGGAAAGATCCACGACTTTTTTCAGGGCAAATTCAGCAGGCGCTTTGAGCAAGGGCGATCTCCACGAAAGCGTATCGAGACTAAGCCCAACCATATCACCGGAAAGCTGGTCACCATTCGAAAAACGCACGGATGCCTCCCCCTCCCCGCCTTTGCAATGAAGGGAAAGTAAAAGTAGGAACAGAGCAGGAACTTTCATTTTCTACCTTTCGGTTTCGCTCCGGACTTGGGATTCTCCATCAGGGAAATGACGCTGCTACGGCTCAGCTCCATCTGTCCGAGCAGCGGGTGAACCACACTCACCTTGTTGCCGGAAAACACACAGGAATTCACCTGAATCTTCCCGCCTCCTCTTAAATTCAGAATCAACCCATTGGAATCCCCGACGTCCGGCGCAGCGCTCTCCGGTGCCAAAAACACCACGGAAACCTCTTCCTCCGGCAGGCTGATCGCATCTTCCTGGAAATCGCTTTTGAACGTATAGACGGCACCGTCCCCACCTTTTTCAATTCCAGTCAGAGTGCCACCAAACCGCTCACCAAACCTACCGATCAATGCGTCCGACTGGTCGTCCCCACGCTCTTCAGCACGATGCCTGTCTCCTCTGTCATCCCATTCGGAAATCTGAAAATTCGCAACCGTCTGACTGTTTCCATTGGGAGCCGCACTCACGAAAGCGATCCCATTGCTATCGGGGATTTCCGGAACAGGATCGGAATACCTGCCCTCCAGCTCTCCGTTCACATACATGTGTATGGCTCCCCTCGTGCGATCCACCTTCAACTCCACATTCACCGCATCCCCTTTGAACCGATCCTTCGACCGATTCACGATCGCTATCTGGGTAAATTTCGCGGCACCTGTGGATTCCCGTTTCAAACTCAGATTCGCTTGGGAAATCTCCAGCCTGTAGCGGTTCACCCTTTCACGCGAGTCTTCCAATGGATCCGCGAAGTGGAACCAGAACCTGGGATTGTCCGACCAATTGAAAACAAACCGAATGATGAATTTCTCAGGCAGATCCACAGTCCGTGAGATCTCCCCAGCGCCTTTCACCTTGTAGCCATTATCCCCCACGCTCCAGTTCCGTCCTCCCGAGCCATCTCTCTTCCATCCCTGGAAATCCCTCCCTGCCTTATAAACAATGCGCTCCGGAACGATACCCAGCTGAATGGAACTCACCAACTTCTCCGGAATACTTAGTGCTCCCAGATCTTCGGACGAGACATTGAGCTCTCCACTTTGCAGAGCGTCCACCTCCATTGGCAGGATATCCCCGTTCACCAGCTCGATTCTCTGGTCGGGAAGCACGTTGCCGGAGTCTTCCACGACTCCGAAATCGATCTCTACCAACGAATCGACATTCACCAGCAGAGGCTTGCTCGCCACAGGCGAAACGAGAGTGATCGTCCCGTTTTCATCAAAGCCCATGAACTCACCCGTCAGTTTGTTCCCGTCTTTCAGGAAAAAATCCGTGCCCAGTGCCGACACAGCCAGACCAAGCCATAATGCCACAGGTTTCATCAGATTAAAATTCCACATCCCAGTCATCCAGAAAGCTCTCCTTGGTTTGGAACTCCAGCATCACCGCGGAGTCCAGTTTCACCCCTATTTCCCCGGCCACGGTCGTCTGCAGACGGATTGTCTCGCTATCTCCCAAAATCGGATCCCCGCTGATACGTCCTATCGGATAAAGCCTCAGCCGCAGCGTCGGGTTTTCTTCCGGCTCACTAAGACCGTCTTTAGCAAAACGCACCTCCGCCACATCCTCCATCGGGAACAGGAACTCCCCGTAGCGGCTCTCCAAGGTCAGAGTATCGTTTTCTATCCCCTTCACTTTTCCGGAAAAACGATCCGTGCCATTTGTCAGCAGCACGATATCCGAGTCATCCGTCTGCAAGCTGCGCGCGGAATCCGGCATCCCGTTCCATTCAGCCATCACCACATCGGAAATGCGCACCGGAGTTTTGTCATTTGGCACCACGAATCCGAAGCCTTCGCCCTTCCCTGCGTAATCGCCAACCTCCGCACCAAGACCCGGCTCACTCCATTGCCCGACAAACTCCTCATCCACAAACAGCAGGATCTCCCCCGTCAGCCGGTTGCAACGCAGCTCCACCTGTGCCGTCCCGGATTCGGAAAGCCGGATCTGACGATTGTCCGTCTGTACCGAATCGAAACGCGGCGTGCCATCCTCGTCGAACGAGCTGCGCATCATCCGTGCATAGGTGCCGTAAAAATTCAGAACATAGCTGTTACCGAAGAGATGCGGCAGCGAGGTCGCCTGCCCCGGCTGAAACCACTTCTTCTCTTCCTCCTCATCTTTCGCCTCTGGTCTCGAGAAATCCGCTTGGAATGCGATGGAAAGGGAAAGTCTGCTCTTCCAGGCCACATGGAACCGCAGGATCGAGCGATCCGGCATCCCCGTTTTCCGCGTCAAAGCCGTCCCGTGTTTATTGCCAGACCAATACCAGGCCGAGCCCGTGTATTTCCACTTTTCAACCTCCGCATCAGCTTCAGCTTCCTCCGCCTTCTCTTCCTCCTCACTTTCTATCGATTCTACAAACCCTTCAGGAAACTCTGAGTTATACATGTCCCAGCCTTCCTCGTTGAACGGCCCCTGATACAGCACCCGCCCACCCAGCGGCGCCGGAGCCAAAAGCCCCACCTGCTCGCGTGGCAACTCAAGAACACCTCCGAATTCCGTTTCCAAAACCACCACATCGTCATCCAGTCCACGAATAATCCCGGGGATGCGGTCACCGTTCGTAATTCCCACATTGGAAAGACTCTCCAATGATTTATCGGGTCTCCCCCCGCGCAAAATCACTTGGCGTACATCTTCCGTTTTGAAGTCGACCACCCCGTCCATGTCATCCCTGCTCCAGGAAATCGAGGAACCGGAGGTCACGCCTTGGAAATCGCCATGGATTTGATCCCCGTTGGAGAACCGCAGCATGTCCTCCCGTTCCGCCACAATGATGCCAGCGGCACCCATGGATATTGCTATAATCAGGGGGATTCTCATTTTTCGTAAATCGGAAGGTAGCGGTAGTTTACTGCCAGGGAAAGCAAAGCTCCGGCCGTGCTGAAAGCCGACCCATGGTTGCCGGGAAATGATCCGTCCGCTGACTGAATGGTTCCAAGGTAGCGGATATTCCGCGTATTCCAAGCCTGCCAGATTTCCAGATCCGCATGGAACAAAGCCTGGGACATGTAATACTCATAGTAGTATGGATAATGCTTGTCGCGGTAATCGAGATTCTTCTCCAGATATGCCAGGCTGGCCTTATAGCCCTTCGAGTCCTTTTCCTTCGCCAGAGAAAGGCAAAGCGAACCGATTGCCGTAAGGGTCGGCTTCCCACCCGCAGCGGAAGTATAGCCATACGAGCCATCCCCTCCCCGGCAACTCGACAGATACGAAAGCCCTTTCTTCATCGCCTCATCCGGCACCGCGATCCCCGCGTTTCTTGCCGCGAAAAGACTCACCAACTGGCAGCCCGTCACCGTCGTATCCGCATCGCGGCTTTCCGGAGTGTAGCGCCACCCGCCAAACCTGCTCCGCTTCTGCGCGCTCAGGATCAGCTCCACAGCCTGTTTCAATGACTTGGCAACTTCCGGATGATCGATCACCCCATACGCTTCAGCCAAAGCCTTCGTCGCAAACGCATGGTTGTACATGCTGGAGCCGATATAGCCGTTGGAAGCGTTTTGCTCGGAAATGATGTAGTCAATCCCACGCCGTATCACCTGCGCGTAAGGCCCGTTGTTCGGATCCTCACCGTGAGCCAGAAACGCGGCAACACATAGCCCCACCACACCAGGCTCCCGACCTCCGTTGTCCGCCCAGAAACCGTCCTCGTTCTGACGCTCTGCCAGATACCTCAGACCCCGTTCATAAATCAGATCCACCTGCGGCGGGATCGTTTCATCGCCACGGTTCAAAAGATCCTGCCCATCAGCGAAAGCACCCGCAAAGACACAAGCAGCACCAACTGAAACTATGAATCTAGTAGAAAACGGAAAAAATCTGATGAATTTCTCGAAAATCATTTCCCCACCTCCTCAAGTCCACGGTTGTATGCATCCAGAGCATCCTGGAATTCACTCGGAAGACTTTTCCCGGCAGCACCGCCCGCCTTGGGCACGGTACGCTCTTCCACCTCACCACCGGAGTTCCCACCATTCGCCGTATTTTCCTCATCGGATTCTCCGGTCTGCCCTTCACCACCCTTGTCGCCCGCTTTCTCGCCCTCCTTTTCATCACCCTCGCCCTCCCCTTCACCTTCCCCGGTCATTTTTTCCAGCATGTCCATCATAGCCCCCCCAGCCTTGCTTCCACTCTGCTGTTGCCGCGCCTTCGCAGCGGCCTTGATCGTCTCGATGATTTCCGTCTGCGCCGCGATCGTTTTTCCACCCGTATCCGGCTCGATGAGATAGTCCGTAGTCTCGTCCATGATCCCCTCCACCTTCCCCAGCAGCTCGATCACCTGCGACAGCGTCTGCTCGATCACCAGCTGCTGCACATCAGCCGAAAGCTCGTCCTGCTCATCCGCCAGCCGCTCGGAGCCCTCAGCATGGATTTCCTCCACGGACTTTCCCTCTGACTCTTCCATCGCGGAGAGCGGAAGAACCGTCCCGCACAAAATCATAAAATATCGAAAAATCGCTTTCATCAGTAATTCTCCGACGAGGAAGCCGCGTCGCGTTTCAATTGTTCCAACACCCGCGTCCTCGCACGCAGATCCTGCTCCTGCTGCACCATCTTCATGACACGCAGCATAAATTCAAAATCCTCATCCTCTGGACTCGGCCCGCCACCTTCGCCGCCACCACTCATGCTCTTGCTGATCTCATCCGATAGTAGATTCGCCCACTCACTGAGTTTCACCTGCCATTGCTTCGCCCCCTCGGTCGCCTCATAGGTATGGTTTTGCTGCAATTTCGAGCGCACATCCTCCAGACCGACATCGATTTTCGACTCCACCATCTTGTCCAGGATTCCTTTGAAAGCCTCGTTGGCAGTCCGCGCAAAATAATGCCCCAAATCCTCCTGAATCCAACGCACATCAGATGCCGTGGATGCCTGCTTCTGTGTCGCCTCACCCAGCCCCCTTTGGTCTGCCGGATCGACCTCTTCCTCCCTCATCCCCAGAACCTTCGGGAAAATCGCAATCAGTGCGGAAGCTATCCCACCCTCGTCCGCTGCCGCCTTCTTCAACCTGCTGACAAACGTGCTCGCTTCAAACCGCTCGTTCGCGTCATTCGCCTTCGCCACCGCCTCCTTGATCTTCTCCACTACTTCTTTCTGCTTCTCCACAGCCTCCGAGATGTCCTGCTTCGTCTTCTCAGCCGTATTGGATCGTTCCTGCGCCTCTCGCAGCTCGTCACGCACCTCGGGCATGTTTTCCTCCCCCAGCTCCTGCATCGACTTCATCGCCTCCGCCATTTTCTTCAAAGTCTCCTTGTCGATCTCACCATTCCGCATCGCCCCCTTCATCACATCCTCCATCCGCTCGGTCAGCTCCTTCATCCGCTGCGTGTTCTCGCTCTCCGCCTGCTCCTGCGCGTCGATCCGCTTCCTGTTCTCCTCCTTCTGCAGCTCCTCGCCGTCCAGCCGCTCCAGCCGCTGATTCTCATCCAGCAGGTTCAGCTCCTTCCTGGAAAGATCCTCCAGCTCGCTGATCGAACGGTCAAACTGACTTTTCAGCAACTGCGCATGCTCCTCCCTGCTAAGCACGTACAACAGCACCGGATCCGAATACACCCTGCCCCTTTCCGGAAAATAATCCTCCGTGAACGCACGTAGCACCAGCCTCTGCGGCCCCAGCCCGAAGGCCTCCGGAGAAAATACCGCAGGCTCGATGATCCTCTTTTTCTCCGGTTCACCCTTCGCAAGGATCAGCTCCCCGGTCACCGTGGGCTCCTCACCCGGTATCGTGCCCATTCCACTCCACTCGATCCCCGCCGCTTTCAGCCCGAAATCATCCTCACACAGGATTTCAAACTCCAGGGACTCCTCCGGTAAAATCGCTTTCTGTCTCGGCAGCCCCTGCAAGTAGGCAAGCGGCACCATGTCACGCGAGGCTTCCACCCGCAGCTTGAAATCGCTCCCGCCATTCAGCCCGAATTCATCCACCCACTTGAAAGGAATCTCAAACGGCACCACCCCCACCTTGATCGGCCCGGCCTTCATCGCATTTCCGGCAAGCACAGCCTCACCCTCTGATGCCTCAAACGTATCTTCCTGCGACATTTCCCCGGAGACAAAACTCGGCCCGTATTTCCCCGATTTCAGCGGACGGCTCATCTCCATCTCATAAAACAACTCGCTCCCCTCCACCGCACTCAGCTGACCCAGCGAAAGCTCAATTTCCCTGTCCGGAATCTGCAGGTAATCCGGTGATTTCACCAGCACCCTCGTCCTCTCCACGATAGGCCGCTGCATCGGCTCCACTCTCACCCGGTGCACCAGATCGCCTATCCTGAAAGTAACAACCCCCTCCTCCTGCTGCCCTGCGAAATCAAACACGTAATTCCCGCCCCGCAGCTTTGCTTCCAGCTCCGGCTGCGATTCATATCGCGCCCGCCCTGAAGCCGGACTCTGCTCGGAATCATCAGCCAATTTCAGGGAAACTTGAAACGCTTCCCCATAAGGAACCGCCAAATATTCAGGCGCACCTTCAAGCTGCGTGAAAGTATATCTCTTCACCTCGGAGAATGGCTTCGCCCACCTCTCCAGCGCATTGAACCCCGCCTTCGGAGTCACCAGAAAAGCTCCGATCACAATCGCCATCAGCGCAATCGCGCCCAACGCCCACTTCAAATGCCTCGGTGCCGGAAGCGCCTTTTCCAGATCACGTTTTCCAGCCTCGAGCGCCACCACATCCATCGCGGCCGCGCGCAGCCTCGGCGAAAGCGAGCCCCCCTCCTCATTCTGCCCCTGAAGCTCGATCACCCCCAGAAGCCTATCGCCCAGGCCAGGAAAACGCTTTGCAATCAACGTCGCAAGCTGCCCCTCACTCCTATGCCCCCAGACCCACCTGTGCAGCCAGTACGGAGCAAAACCCGCGAAAAGCGAAACACCCGAGACCAGAATCAGCAACCTTGCCCAACCCGGTGTCTGCCAGATCCGATCCAGCCCGAAAATCAGCAAAAACGAGAGCAACAGCCCGATCAACCCCGCCGCCACAGCCTCAATCACCTTCCGCCGCCACAGGATCTTGCGGAATTCCTCAAGCTGCAGACGCAGGCTTTCCGGAATCGCATGCTGATTGTTGGGTGGATTCTCAGGCATCGGAAAAAAACACGGCGAGGGTCACGCCTTTTGACTTTCAAAGACTCTGACAGACTTACGCCCCAACTCCAGCAGTTTTCTCACCACATCCCCGCGAATTTACGTTTCATTTACGCACCACAAATAATGGAGAGCCGCGTCTCCGACCGCATCCATCTCGGTCAGCCACACCACCAAAAAGACTCAGTCCTCCTTGAAAGCCTCGGCCCTTCCCTCATCCATGCACTTCTTCAGCCACATCAGCAGCTTCTCCGCCTCCTCAGACTCACTCCGCATCGATCCCAGCGCCGCCCAGTCCAGGTGAGGCCGTGACTGAACCCCGGAAATCCGGTGCACATCCAGCTTCGCCATGATCGCTTCCGTCTCTTTCGGATGCGCGTTCAGAATGTTCGCCGGCCGTGGCAAGTCATCCAACACCTCCGGCGTCATGCCGAACGATGTCACACCCACCCCGAAGGCTGAACTCAGCTTCCTAAGCCCGTCGGCCAGAGCCTCGTCCTCGATCGGCCCCGCATAAATCAACTCACCGCCCTGCGCCCACTGCGAGACCGAAAGCGCTTGGAAAAAATCCTCACGATAGGTCGTCAGTGAAGGAGAAAGCCGCAACCTCGCCGTATGCAAGCGGAACGGCGCGATCCCCAGCCGCTGCTTGAAGGAAAGCATCGACTCATCCAGCGACATTTCCTCGTCCGGCGTTCCTCCCGTCTCCCAGTCCACAAGGACAAGCTCAGGGTATTTCCAAAGATTCCCCAACGGAGAATCCGGCGAAAACGGAGCACGGAACACGAAAGGAAACCTACCATTGATTTCAAAATACCGCGTTACCACAGCACGGAACTTTCTGATGCGCAGCATCGCACCATCCACCCCGACCTCATCACCATTCAGGTCATCCAAGCGCCCCTGGGTCCACGCAAGCAACTCCTGAGCCCCGGATAGCGCCGGCAAAGGCTCGCTCCTGCGGTAGTAACCCTGGCCTTTTTCCACCTTCGCTATCGCCGAGGCAGGATCGCACGACATGATGGAAAAATGATATCGTAAGGAAGCATCCGAGTAATTCCCCGTAAGATTCCGCCTAGCCAGCCTGATGAGTTCCGTACCCTTGATCGCCTCCGCAGGATTCGAGGGCAACAGCCCGGGCAAAATATCATTCAACTGCTTTCTAAGACTCATATGTGAAAATCGGGAGTGGAAAATTGGATTCGCGAACTGACCCATCCAAGCTTCCCCATCTCACACCATCAAGAGATTTCTTTCTCCTGGTTTTGACTGAAACTCACCTACGAAACTTCCTGTTGCACTAAATTTGATTTATGGCCTAGAGTCCCCCCCCGACTTTTTGAAAGACGGGCATTTTACATTACGCCTATGAATCCGGATCGCGCCACACTCAATTTCCTCAACTCATTCCCGGAAGAAGCCCGCAAACGCGGCGACTTACTTCAGAAAGACGGTGCCGTTACGCAGATCTTCGGCAACCATCTTTTCATCCAGGGACGCGTCGAGGATGAGTCCGGCACCCATCGCACATCACTCCGACTCCAGGGAAACCGCTGGTTCGGTTCCTGCACCGCGGAGGATGAGACCATCTCCGGTGCCTGCCAATACGCCACCATGATGGAGCGTATGCACCGTGGCGAAGACCTCCCGGAATCTCCCAACGAATTCGACGACACCCCCGTCATCGACATCATCGAGGACAAGCTCGGCCGCGAGCTCGACGACAAGGAGGCCGAATACGTCACCAAAATCGAAAAGCGCTACCGCCGCTACGTCATCGAAGGCGAACTTCACGACCACGACATGGTTCGCATCAATCCACGCTGGGAAATCACCTCCTACGAGCCGCTCGAGCTCTGGCCAATGCCTCCTGGCGACATTCTGGAATTCTGGAACTTCCTCGCCTACGCCTTCTATAAGAAAAAACTTCCTTACCCGGAGTTCATGTCCGTCATCACGGATCTCGCCGCCGTTCAGAAGAAAATGGCAGAGTGGGAACAGGAGCGTGAAGTCGCCGCCTGGTATGACCGCATCGAACACGTCAACGAGCGCCCTCCCCAGGAACAACCGATGATCGTAAACTTCCGCCTCGTTGCCACCATCAACGAAGCCCGAATGGAAGTCCGCGAAGACAGGCCGAACGCCCAGCACCTCCAGCTTCGTGAGAAATCCGACATCGAGAAATACGTAGCCCTCCACCAGGAAGGTGCCCTTCTCATGGACGCCTCCTCCCAGACTCTCTGGGAGCATTACCTCGCTTTCTATAGAAAACACGGCGACACCACCCTCGATTTCGATCAGGAAGAATCCTGCCGTTTCATGAACCGCGTCTTCCAGCAACCCGCGCTCGATGGCTACCTCGTCAATCTCGACGAACGCCCCTTCCGCGTCGCCGAAGAAGCACTCTCTTGGATCTGCGAAGACGAAGCCTACGATCCGAATTCCTTCGCTATCCAGCTCGTCACGGCCACTGGCGAAAATGTTTCTCACTCCGTCCGCCTCCTCCCAGGTCGCAAGGAGCTCTACCAATCCGATGAAACCGTTTTCCCCGGCCCACCACGCTGGCTCGAGGATACCGAGGTCATGCCTCGCTACCACATTCCCCGGAAAGTCATCGACTCCCTCGAAGGTGTCGAATTCCTCCGCAAAATCGGAGCCACCCTCCCGGAATCTCTCAAAAAACGCGTCGTAGACCTCGAGCTGAAGCCCAAACTCGAAATGAGCCTCGTCGCCGGCCTCACAGCCGCCGAAACCGAGCACCTCGTCATCGACGTGACAGCCATCGAGACCAAAGGCCGCCGCACCGAACGCCTCACAAAAGAAGGCTGGGAACTCGTCGAGCAACAGCCCGTCAAAGGCAAACAGCTCCTCCGCTTCGCCCGCGAGCCACTCCACCCAATCCCACCCATCCTCGACGAGATGTCTCTCGCCTACGATGAAAAGCTCGTCTCTTTCAAATCACGCATCACCAAGCAGTTTCCAGAGAAATTCGCCGAGTGGGTGCGCGCCATGCCTCCGGAAATCGAACTCGATATCGATCTCCGCCTGAAATCAATCCTCGATGACCCTGTCACTGCAGCCGTCCGCTTCGAGGTCGTTGGCCAAGATATCGACTGGTTCGATCTCCGCATCGTCATCGACGTCCAAGGAGTAAATCTCTCCAAAGCTCAGATCCGCCAGCTCGTTGCAGCACGTGGCGGCTACGTCCGCATGGACGATGGCTCATGGATGCGCCTGGAAATCAAACTCGATGCAGACCAGCGCGAAGCAGTCACCCGCCTCGGGCTCGATCCCTTCGACCTCTCCGGCGAGACACACCGCATGCACGCCCTCCAGCTTGCCGATCCGAAAGCCGCCGAGGTCTTCGATCCAAAAGCATGGGAACGCATTAAAAACCGCGCCAACGAGATCAAACTCGAAGTCACTCCGCCACTTCCGGACGGCCTCAATGCCACCCTTCGCCCTTACCAGATAGATGGCTTCCATTTCCTCGCATACCTCTCGGAAAACAACTTCGGCGGTATTCTTGCGGATGACATGGGACTCGGAAAAACCATCCAGTCCCTCACCTACCTCCTCTGGCTTTTCAAGCGCCACAAGGACACCGGTGCTTCTCACAAGCCAGCCCTCATCGTCTGCCCGAAATCCGTCCTCGATGTCTGGTTCTCCGAAGCCGAGAAATTCACCCCGGAGCTGCACGTCAAGATCCTCAAGAATCGCGACGATATCGATGTCGATCACATCCAGAACAACGTCGACATGCTAGTCCTCAACTACGCCCAGCTCCGAGTCTGCGGCGAAGAACTCTCCGGAATCAAATGGCTCACCACCATCCTTGACGAAGGCCAGCAAATCAAAAACCCCGACTCGAAAGCCGCCAAATGCGCCCGTGAGCTCGACTCCCAGAACCGCCTCGTCCTCACCGGAACTCCCATCGAGAACCGCCTTCTGGACATGTGGTCACTCATGGCCTTCGCCATGCCCGGCGTCCTCGGCTCCCGTGCCTACTTCAAGAAACGCTTCGACAAACGGAAAGACCCCCTTTCCCAGAACCGACTCGCTTCGCGTCTCCGCCCGTTCCTACTGCGCCGGACAAAACTCCAGGTTGCTCAGGATCTCCCGCCGAGAACCGAAGAGGAAGTCTACTCGAAAATGGAAGGCGTCCAGCTCGAGCTCTACAAAAACGAACTCAAACGAATCCAGAAAGCCCTTCTCGGCCTCGATTCCGATGAAGCCGTTAAGAAAAACTCCTTCGCCATCCTCCAAGGCCTCATGCGCCTCCGTCAGATCTGCTGCCACCCCGGCCTCATCGATCCGAAATACCTCAAAGAGGAATCCGCCAAAATGGAATCCCTCTTCTACCTCCTGGATCAGCTCCACGAGGAAGGCCACAAGGTGCTCGTCTTCTCCCAGTTCGTCTCCATGCTCGACCTTATCAAGGCGCGCCTCGAACTCGAAGCCCGCCCATTCAACTACCTCACCGGCCAGACGAAAGACCGTAAAGGCGAGATCGAGCGCTTCCAGACCACCAAAGACCCATCCGTCTTCATGCTCTCCCTCAAAGCAGGTGGAGCCGGCCTCAACCTCACCTCGGCCTCCTACGTCATCCTCTACGATCCATGGTGGAACCCCGCTGTGGAAAACCAGGCGATCGACCGGACGCACCGCATCGGCCAGAAGAACAAGGTTATCGCCTACCGCCTCCTCACCCGCGAAACAGTGGAAGAGAAGATCCGAATCCTTCAGCATCAGAAAACCCAGCTCGTCACAAACGTCCTGGGAGACGAAGGCTTCGCATCGAACCTCGGCATAGACGATCTTCAGTTCATCCTCACCCACACCATCGACGACGATGAAATGAACGAGGAGAAGGAAAAGGAAAAAGCAGCCAAGGCCGCCAAACCCGCCGCAAAAAAAGCAGCGAGGAAAAAAACAGCCAGCAAAGACAACCTCTAAGGAAATAAGGAGAAGGAGTTTCCAACTCCTTCACAAAGCCCAGGGAACACCAACCTTGCCCTTCCACCCTCCCATCTCCAGTCCACATTTGGTTGATTAAGGAGCGGCGACACTCCTGTCACCAATAGCTTGATTAGTCCACCCCGTCACCCACAGGCAATGTTGTGAAGGAGTTTCCAACTCCTTCACAAAGCCCAGGGAACACCCAACCTTGCGCTCAAATCCTCCGATTTCAATTCCACCCGGGCGATCATCTCGCCTAACCTCCCCCCGTGCCCACCCACGAGGAAAACCCAAGACTCCAGACTGACGGAAAATTCTTCCGACTGGGCACCACCAGGCCTTGGCTTCGCACCGTCACCTACGGCCCATTCCCTCCCGATAAAACCCCGGACTTCTCAGAAGACTTCGCAAGCATCCGCGCAGCAAACTTCGATAGCGTCCGCCTTTACACACTCCCGGAAAAAAACCTCCTCGATGCCGCTCAGAAAGCAGGTCTCCTCGTCTTTGCAGGTATTGGCGGCTGGGAATTCTGCGACTTCGCGTCACGCCCTGCCGTCATCTCCGCAGCCCGCGTGACCCTTTCCTGTTGGCTCGAAAAACACGGCACCCACCCAGCCCTCGCCGCTGTCTATGTCGGCAATGAAATCCCTACTCACCTCGTCCGCTGGATCGGCCCCACCAAAGTCCGCCACACTATCGAAGACCTCATAGACCTAGGCCGCTCCATCGCCCCACACCTCCTCTTCGCATACGCCAACTTCCCCTCCACCGAATACCTGGAGCCAGCCAACGCGGACTTCTCCGCATTCAACGTCTACCTGGAACACAAGGAAGACTTCGCTTCCTACCTCCGCCGCCTCCACAATATCGCCGGAGACCGCCCTCTCATCATATCCGAGTTCGGCATGGACTCCTCCAGAAACTCCCCGGAAACACAGGCAGAAACCATCTCTTGGGCATTAGCCACATCCCACAAAGAGGAAACCGCAGGCATCACCATCTTCTCATGGTCGGATCTCTGGCAAAACAACAACGCCGAAGTCACCGACTGGAATTTCGGATTAACAGATCGAGAAGGAAACAAAAAACCATCCTACTACGCATGCAGTAAATTCCTCCCTCACCCCCCTACCGCTCCAACGCACAAATACTCCGTCATCATCTGCACCCGCAACGGAGCCTCACGCATTGCCACCTGCCTCACCTCTATCGAAAACCTCTCCCACCCTCCTCACGAGACCATAGTCGTGGATGACGGCTCCACCGACGACACCTCCTCCATCGTCTCAAAAAACTTCCCCGCAGTCCGCCTAATCACAATCCCGCCTTCCGGCCTCAGCCACGCCCGCAACACAGGCGCGGCAGCAGCCACTGGCGAAATCCTCGCCTTCACTGACGACGATTGCGAACCGGACACCGAGTGGCTCACCCGCCTGGACAAAGCCTTCCAAAACCCCGCAATCTCCGCCGCCGGAGGCCCCAACCTCCCCCCTCCACCCAATACCCCGGAGGAAGCCGTCATCCACGCCGCCCCTGGCGCACCCACCCACGTCCTCCTAACAGACACCCGCGCCGAACACCTCCCGGGTTGCAACATCGCCGTCCGCAAAATCACCTTCGATGTGATAGGCGGCTTCGACCCCATCTTCCAAACTGCCGGAGACGACGTCGATTTCTGCTGGCGCCTCACAGACACCGGTCACCACATGACCTTCGTCCCCGGAGCCTTCGTCTGGCATCACCGTCGCCCCTCCATCCTCGCCTTCCTCAAGCAACAGATCGGCTACGGAAAAGCCGAAAAAATCCTCCTCGAAAAACACCCCCACCGCTTCTCGAAAGACGGCGAAGCCCGCTGGGACGGCTTCATCTATGGCGGCGGCCCCATCCGGGCAACAGACAGCTCAGTCATCTACTACGGATCCATGGGCCAGGCCGGCTACCAATCCGTAATCACAAACATGCAACCCCTCCGCCCGGTCGCTTCCCAGCACAAAACCCTCACGACAAACCTCCGCACCAGCACATTGAAAATTCTCCAACCCGCAACCCGCCGCTGGTTCCGCAACAAAACAATCAAGCTCCCCTCATTCGAAAGAAAACCAAACACAAACACCCAACCCCAGGAAATCCACCTCCCCGGAACAGCCACTCAAGACCACCATCACTACCTCGGTATCTTGCTACAAAACGGCTGGCACCCCTCTCCTCCCACCGCCCCATGGGATCTGGAAAAACAAAACACCCGCATCCTACTCGCCACCGAATACTTTCAAAACAACACCACCAAAACCCTCCTCCGCATCTGGGGCGACCCAAAAACGCTCCCCCCATCCCTCACAAATTCGCATTCGTAAGATTCGTGCGATTCGTGGTTCCAACATCTTCCCTCAGTTCCGGCTTCCGTGTTTTCTGTGTATTTTGACTCATTGATTTGATCAGCTGGTTCGTCCATGTCCGCTTCGCTCCCATTGTGGTTCATAAAAAACACAACCCAAGCCCACCTTCCCTTTTCGAGGTTTAAAACTTAAAGTTTCCATGTCCCTCCAAACAGCCGACTACGACTACCCCCTCCCCGAGGAACTCATCGCATCCCGCCCCCTCCCGGATCGCTCCGCATCCCGCATGCTGGTCATCCATCGGGACACCGGAGCCATCGAGCACCGCCACTTCAGCGATTTCGAGTCCTACCTAAAACCCGAAGACCTCCTTGTCTTAAACAACACAAGAGTCATCCCCGCCCGCCTATTCTCAGACGACGGACGCACCGAACTCCTCTGCCTGGACCAGACCTCCCCAACCCTCTGGCGCTGCCTCGCGAAACCCGGCAAACGCATGAAAGCAGGCCGCTCCATTATAGTCGGAGGAACTACTGGAACCGTAGTGGAAATCCTGAAAAACGGCGACCGCGTCATCCAATGGGAAGCCCCCTTGGACATACACAAACACGGCCACCTCGCCCTCCCCCACTACATGGGTCGCGAAGACGAAGCCCTCGACCAGGAACGCTACCAGACAGTATTTTCCAAAGAAGAAGGAGCCATCGCCGCCCCCACCGCCGGCCTCCACTTCACCCCGGAAATGCTCGCCCGCATCCGCCACGAATTCATAACCCTCCACGTAGGCGTAGGCACCTTCCGCCCCGTCTCTGTAGATCAGATCGAGGAACACGAAATGCATTCCGAGAAATACCACGTCACCCCGGAAGCCACGGAAAAAATCAACACCGCCCCCCGCGTGATCGCCGTGGGCACCACAGTCACCCGCGTCCTCGAGTCCCTCCACGGAGAAAACAAACGCATCTCACCACATGCAAACCTAACAGGAGAAACCAACATCTTCATCCACCCCCCAAAGAAACTCAAATCCATCGACGCCCTCCTGACAAACTTCCACCTCCCCCAGTCCACCCTCATCATGCTAGTCTCTGCCTTCGCCACCCGCGAGCTAACCCTCGAAGCATACCGCCAGGCAGTAGCCGAAAAATACCGCTTCTACTCCTACGGCGACTGCATGCTAATCCTCT
>JBPOGC010000300.1:0-2114 GCA_051251795.1 Luteolibacter sp.
TGCGACAGAAAGAAGCCGAAATCACGATCACCCGATCACTTCTACCCTCAACCCTTCAATCCCTCGGAAATGCCTTTCGTTTCTGGTGACCAGCGGAAGCCCTTCGCTCACCGCAACCGCTGCGATCCAGATGTCATTCTGACCCACCCGCTTGTATTTCCCGGATTCCTGCAACTGGGAGCAAATTGATGCGTAAGTTCTCACCACCGACTCCGCATTCATAATCGGAACTCCTATCTCAAGAAATTGCGACACCACTTCCTCATCATGCCCAGCCCTCAGGGCACCATTCCAAAATTCGCCCAAGACGACCCACGGAATACCAAGGCTCCGGCTCGCGTTCTTCTTCGCGAAAGAAACAGCCCAGCCTTGGCTCCGCCAGATCCCGATTAAAAAAGTCGTGTCAGCAATCAGCTCCATGGATCCTCCTTAACTGAAGGGCGTTGATTCACCGTTTGTTCCAGGATCTCGTCCTTCTCTGAGTCGAGTTCCGCACGCGTCTGAACGAAGCTAAGCATCGCCCCCAAGGTCCCCGGTTCGGGAATAACGCGCTTCACCACGCTGGAGAAAGATTCTCTAGATCCTTTCTTCCAGGCCTTCAGGCGCTCGTAGGCCACTTCATCCAAAGTAATCGTTTTCATGACTCGTGTATACATGAGTGGTAACACGAACAAATATTTCTAAAAAGCAGAAAAATCTGTTGCAGGTCGGGTGGCGATCTAGTGACCAGGACACTTTCTCCAACTCACGGCTTTCTCCGGACGCAGAATCTTTCAATCAGCGATATCTGAGCTACATCCAGCCAGTCTATATAAACACAGCTGGATGAAATCAGTCTATTGGAACTTTGTCGAAGCAAGAGCCTTGATCTCTTCGAGCTTTTCGCGCTCCGGTGCGGCTCCGCGTGCCTGATCCGGCTTGCCGCCGCCTTTTCCACCGCCGATGGCTGCAAGTTCGCGGAGGATGTTTCCGGCTTTCATTCCTTTTTCCAAGGCGGCTGCTCCGCAATGGACTGCCAAATGAAGCTTTGATCCGTCGTCCACCACCAGCAATGCCGGCCCGGTGAAACCTTTTTTCTTCAGGCCGTTCTGGAGCTCCTGAAGCAATGAAGCATCCGACTCGAAGCTCACGATGATTGGCTCACCCTTGGCAATCAGGTCAGTCAGTGCCCCATCGGCCATGACAGCAGCTTCGGCTGATTGGATTTTCTTGATCCGCTTTTCAGCTTCAATTGCAGCTTCTTTCGTCTCCTCAAGAGTCCGTAGTCCGTGCGCGTATGTGGCATTGATTTCGGAAATATCGGCACGCCCCACCAGCATGGCACTCATGATGTGTGGGAACTCGTTCACGTGAATCGGCTCCTGATCCATCTCCTTCAGCTTTTCGTTCGCATGCTTCAGTTTTTCCGTGGCAGTGTTCAGATCGTGGTTCCACTTCTCCACGTTCTCGCGGATATGTTCCCAGGCCGCGTCTCCACAAACCGCCTCGATTCGTCGCACACCGGAAGCGATAGCGCCTTCCGATTTGATCTTGAAGAGGCCGATCTCGCTCGTATTTCGCACGTGGGTGCCACCGCAGAGCTCCATGGAGTAGCCGTCCAGTGCGTTTGGCTCCCTGCCGATCTCAACGACCCTTACGATTTCACCGTACTTGTCTCCGAAGAACTGCATTATGTCCTTCCTGTCCTTGATAGATGCGTGAGGCACTTCAGTCCAGGAAACGGTCATTCCCTGTTTGATCGCGCCGTTCACCATTTCCTCCATCTCCCCGAGTTGCTCAGGAGTAAGGGCTGAGCTGTTAAAGTCGAAACGAAGACGATGCTCATCTACCGAAGAACCTTGCTGGGATGCATCCTGGGAAACTGCCTCATGAAGCGCCCAGTGAAGAAGATGTGTTGCGGTGTGATGCGCCTCGATAGGACGGCGGCGTGTCGCATCCAACTTGAGGGTCACCGAGTCACCAACGGCAATCCCTGCGGATGCATCAACGATGTGCGCGCGTGCCTGCCCGATCTGCTGTGTGCCAGAAACAGGAATCTCCTCATCACCAACTACGATAAATCCAGTATCTCCGCTCTGGCCACCCATCTCCGCGAAGAAGACAGTCTTGTCAGT
>JBPOGC010000301.1:0-2107 GCA_051251795.1 Luteolibacter sp.
TTCGGTCCCGATAAATCGAACGGCTGTTTAGTACAAGCCTTGATTATCTGAAAATTTCAAATGTAGGTGCCCTGACCAATCGAAAATCCCCATCCTCCATAGCCAGCGTTGCTCGAGCCAAGAGCAGATCACTCGCTTGTTTGGGCGTCTTGGCACCAATGAAAAGATACCGATCAAAATCTACTCCCTTAACGGACTGATCCGGCAATAGACCAAGAGCCAATATTTCATCCACCAGCCCCCCATTCTCCTCCACCCATTTCTTGAAAATCAAAGAATCCCAATCAGCATTCCCAGCGATCATCTCCGCAATCTCATCCGGTAAAGGCAGCCCCTCTTCAAACCGATCCATAAAATCGAGCCACTGCAAAAAACCATTATCCTCATCCGCCACATCCTTATAAATCACTTTCAACTCCGGATGCAGGCTCGTCGCTTCCAAAAATTCCTTCTCCAGATCTTCCCGAAGCTGCCTCCGCTCCACAGCCTTCTCGCGATCTCGATTGACCTTGAAGACCCTCGAGCCCCCATTGCTCCAATTCTCCCTGAACCGTTTCGTCAAAGACCCACTACAATCCAAAACCGCAAGACCCACGAATCCACACAAGGCAATCACAATCCCAAAAACTAAAGACCTCCTGGATTTCATCTACCACGACCATCACTCGGCCGGACACCGGCCATCAAATACAAAACCCAGCTTCCGTGTATTCTGTGTATTCCGTGGTCAGTAAAAATCCATAACCTAAGTCTTCACTCATCACTAGTCACTGGAGCGTAACGACCCCACATACCCCCGCCATTCCCCAAACTCCGAGATATCCCTCGCCCCCTCCATCGCAATTGCCTCGGCAATAAATCCGGAGTGCACCACCCCCTCCTCCATCACCACCTTCCCAATTCCCAGCGGCGCAGGAATCATACTCGTAAAGTCTCCGAAAGCCTCCGTGGAAAGCGACCAAACCTCGCAGTCAATCTCCACCCCGTTCCCCTCAGCCACCCTTACTAACGCAGGTCTCTCCGGCATCCCATCACCAGCCGGCACTAGATACATCCGGTAGCAATCAGCGGTCTTCATCTTCGTCAGAAACGTTCCACCCCGTTCCGTTAGCTGCCAATTCAAAGCCATCCCCTCCAGGTGCGCCCCGCATACTACAACCATCACACCATCGAATCCATCCGACCCGAAATATGCCGCCTCCTGCCGCCCGATCACCTCTTCATAAAGCGACCCGAGCTCGAGCAAAGCCCGATCCATCCCCGCCTGCGCGAAAATCGTCACACCCCACGGCAACCTCCCTTCATACATCCCCGCCGGCAAAGCCAGCGCCGAGTAGTCCAACAGGTTCATGAAATTCGTATAAGTCCCCAGAATTGAATTCAGCCTCACTGGCTCAGCCAAGACCTCCACCACCTTGTAGTTCCGCGGGGTAGTCGGCGTGATAATGAAATCCACCTTCGCCAGCTCCGCATCCGCCAGCCTTTTGCACTCCGCCAGCTTATACTGCGCCTTGAAAAAATCACTCGCCAGCGGAGACTGACCAGTCTCAGTAATCGCCCGGGTCACAGGAAACACAGAATCCGGCTTTGTCTCCATGAACTCCTCGATAGCCACATAGCGCTCCGTTACCCAAGGCCCCTCGTAAAGCAACTTTGCAGCATCAAGAAACGGCTCGAGGCTCACTTCCACAACCTCGATATCCATCCCTTCAAATTTACAAACAGCCTCCTCGAATAGCTCCTCAGCAGCATCCCAGCCGAAAAACTCAAGATCCTCCCGCCTCGGAACACCCATTTTCACCTTTCCGGAAAATCTCTGCCACTTCTCTGGAGCCTTCCTACTCCACGCCTCCTCAGCATCATATTTCCCAGCTACCATCAGCACCTCATCAGCGTCATCGCAAGTATGCGCAAAAATCGAGACACAGTCCAAGGACTTACAAGCATCCACTACACCTCTAGTAGAAATGTATCCCAGAGAAGGCTTCAACCCGATCAGATCATTGAAAGCCGCCGGAACCCTTCCGGAGCCCGCCGTATCCGTCCCCAGAGAGAACGCCACCAAGCACTTCGCAACCGCTATAGCCGATCCACAACTCGACCCACC
>JBPOGC010000302.1:0-2044 GCA_051251795.1 Luteolibacter sp.
CCCGTGATGGAAAACACACCCCAGGTATTCGCTACCTTGCACGCCTCACTGAAAATTTTCGTCTCATCTCCCGGAATCTTTGCAGCCGTGGCATACATCTCATCCTTGTCATACATGATTCCCATCGTGCTGTATTCGGGAAAAATCACCAGATCCATGCCCGGCAGGCCGAGCTTCATCCCCTTGAGCATCTCACCGATCCTGGTCGCGTTTTCCAACACATCCTCCCGCGTGTGCAGCCTGGGCATCTTATAATTTACGACTGCCACACCCACGGTGTCCGCACTGCTTGAAATATCACCGTGTCTCATAGAATTAGATAGTTGCACTAGCAACTAAGCACCTACCATTCCAGACAGCAGTGAGACTGTTTCATCTTGGCGATACCTTTCAGAGACTTTCAGTCATACCAGATTCCCCTCCCACACTAAGCTCAGCTTAGCGCTCCGATCACTTTTCGATCATCTTCTCAAAAAGCTCTCTCCAGACAGGCCAGTCGTGCCCACCCGGAATCCACACCTGCTCCCCTTTTTTCAAGAACTCCTTGGATAGTAGCTGACTCGCTCCCACCAGCCTGTCCTCCTCCCCACACCCTAGAAGAACTCGAGGCATCTCCCCGCCCTCCATCCATTCTTCCTTCAGTCCCTTCCAGATCTTTCTACTGAAATCCTTCTCCGCGATATTCCCCGGCTTCCAGTCCTCCAGTTTTCCAGCAGCCTTGATTTCACTGATGACCGCCTCCTCACCAAGAAAAGGAGCGAGCAACATCAGCTCATCCACCTCTCCAGGATGCAACAGTGAATAGACCACCGCCCCCATTCCACCCATTGAGACACCCACTATTCTAACGGTTTTCACACCATTTTTCCGAGCCGGCAGAATCACATCCTCATGCAAGCGATCCACCATACTATTATCTTTGTAGTAGCCAAGATGAAGATCCGGTACTACCAGCTTCGCCCCCGGCCAACGCTCAGAAGCGATTTGAAGAAATCCCTCTCTTTGGAATTCTCCTACAGTGCTCCACCTCCCCGGCAGGAAAACAACCAACTCTTCTGCCCGATCATCCCCCTCTTCTATCATCCTCACAGGCACTGTCTTGGATCGCGGTAGATACGCACAGGAGCTCACCACGACCGAAACGAAAATGACAAAACTCAGCCGTTGAACCACCCATTGAAACTTCATTGAGAGAAATATTGCGAGCTAAGCAACCCACGCCACTTATTTTACCTCCCATTCACTTGCTTAATATCCATAAACCACAGATATTAAGTTACTTGTAATTAAAAAATTATCATCGTTTCTAGCCAAAACCACCGAGAATGCTAACCTCTCCTCGATAGGAAAAGCCTATTTACCCCACGGCTGCAACACGCCGCCCCCCAACCTCAAACGAACATGAAACGACTCCCCCTAATCGTCCTTGCTGCAGTATCTTGCATAATTCTAATCGGAACCCTCACCTCAGACCTTTTCGCCAATGTCCAAACTCAAGGCCCTGTTCCTGGTTACACCACGGTCAGCTCGGAATATCCTCTTGGGCGTGACTGCGTCGTCACCGTCGATCCCGAAGGTGCCTCGAAACAAGTCTATGCAGGCGATGCGAATGTCATCACTGGCTTCATCGCTCCAGACACCGTCCGTGGCATCTTGGTCAGTATCGACAACCAGTGGATGGTCTTGAAAGAAGGTAAAAACGAAAACTGGATCCCCCGCCACAAGGTCATCCTTCTTCGCGTCTGCCCATGAATTCCCCCGTCGTCCTGATCACAGGAGCCACCCGTGGCATCGGCTTCGCTGCTGCGAAACAACTCACCGCCCTCGGAGCCAAAGTCATAATCGCCAGCCGTGATCTCTCACGCGCTCAGAAAGCCGCCGAAGAACTCGGCACTGATTCTGTTCAAGTCGACATCACCGATGACGCATCGCTCAAAGCTTCAGCCGAGGCATTGGCTGATCGCTATGGCCATCTGGACATCCTCGTAAACAACTCGGCCATCCTCATTGACCACTACGAGAGCATCACCGACCTGAAGCCACA
>JBPOGC010000303.1:0-2041 GCA_051251795.1 Luteolibacter sp.
CTGAATGTGTTTTCTTTGGAAAAGGTGCCCCGGAAAATATAGGGGGTTCAAATGGCTCCGGCGCTTGGGATCGAACCAAGGACCTAGTGATTAACAGTCACCCGCTCTGCCGCTGAGCTACACCGGATTTGAAACGTGCCTGGCTGGAGGCGACGTGGGCGGGAAGATGGGATTGGTGGGGGCTTTGTTGCAAGGGAAAAGTTGTGTGATGGGGGAGTTTTTTGGGAAAGCGTGGGTTGGTTGGGTTTTCAACACGGAGGCACGGATGGTGAGGTGCTTTGTTTGGTGGGTGTTTTTTTAAACCACGGAATACACAGAATACACGGAAGCTGGGGTTGTGCCTTTTGGAACTACGAATAGGACGAGTTTTGTTTCTTTGCCGGGGCTAGCGTGAATAGGTTTGGTTGTTTTTGGTTTGGGTGAAATGCCAAGCGATTAGGAGGGCGGCTAGGATTACCAAGAGCCAGAGGCGGGAGAGGGGATCCGGGGCGGTGTGCTGGCGGAGGGCGGACTGGGTGGTGGTTGCCTCTGTGGTGGCGGTGCCGCAGGCGGAGAGATCGGCTTCGCGGATGTCTGCGAAATGGATGGCGGCGGTTAGGAGGGGGTGGTCTGATTGGGAGACGTTTAGGAAGCCGGGGGTGGGTGGGGCGGTGTTTGCGGTGGGGGTTTCGAGGGTTTCTCCGGTGGGGGTGGTGGCTTGGACGGTGATTTTTCCTTCGGGGGCGGTGGCTATGCGTATGGGTTGGGAGGTCTCGAGGTTGAGGGTCTGGGGGGCGACTTTGCGGGTGCGGATGGATTCCGCGAAGCGGTGGAGTAGGACTACGAAGGCGGGTTGCTGGGTGGCGTTTGAGAGGCGAAGATCGAAGTTGAAACAGAGGATCTGTTGGTCGCCGAGCTGGCGGAGAAAGATGAGGGGGCGTTTTTCCTGCCATAAAAGGACTCGGTCCGAGGGGCTGCGGGGGAGTTGGAGGGTTTCGCGGACGAGGAGGGACTGCCAGTTGACGCCGTCCATGAGGGGGCTTGCTTCCGCGAGGATGCCGCCTTTGAGATATTTCCCGGAGGAGGTGGGGTCTTCCACGAAGAGGATGGCATTGGTCTGTGGGAGGGCGGGGTCGAGGGGATCGTAGGATGTGATGACGAGATCCGAGGTGGCTGCGTCCGCGCTGGGGCGGGTGGCGGCTAGGGAGCGGATGAGTTTTTCCGTGAGATCCTGGAAGGCGGGGGAGGTGGCGGTGAAGATGCCGAGGGACTTGGGGGCGGGGGCGACGATGGGCAGGGTGTCGTCGAGAGTGAAGTCGTCCGGGGTGAGCTGGAGGCGGACGTTTTTGGCATTTTCCGGGAAGGCGGCCTGGATGGAGATGAATGCGCCGGGGGCGATATCGAAGGATTTTGGCTCTGAGGAGCCGGTGGAGGATTGGAGGCTCCAGGAGCGGGTCTGAGGGGTGTCACCGTAGTTCCGGATGATGGCCTGCCAGGTGAGTGCGCCTTGGTTTTCCTCGAAGCTGATACCGGTGAAGCCGATGTTTCCGGTGGGCTTGCCAACGGAGATGAGGGTGGAATCGTAAGGAAGAGTTTCCGCCGGGGTGTCTGTGAGGTAGATGACCGTGCCTTCGTTTGAGACGATGGAGCGGGCAAGGCGGAGGGCGTAGGAGGGGTCGATTACGCCTCCGGTGGGGGTGTAGGATTCGAGGGTGGAGATGAGTTCTTCTGTGGATGAACCGGTGTAGAGGCGGTCGGCTCCCGGGGTGGCGGGTAGGAGTGTGAGTTCCAGGGATGTGGCGCTGCCCTGGAGAGTGGGGAGTTTTTTGCTGATGGCGGCGATGGCTTCTTCCCTGAAGACGGTCATGGAGGCGGAGGAGTCCAGGACTACGGCGACGCGCTGGACGCTGTTTTCTTTTTGGAAGCGGGGCTCTGCCAGGAAGTAGGCGAGGAGGAGGATGGCGAGGATTTGCATCCACAGGGGGACGGAGGGGATGAGCCGCTCGAAGCGGCGCCCGGCGGTGGCTTCGCGTTGGGTGCGATCCAGGAGGAAGAGGGTGGA
>JBPOGC010000304.1:0-2038 GCA_051251795.1 Luteolibacter sp.
GCGCTATACCGCTACTGCTGCGGATGTGGCGAAGGGCACAGCCTCGGTCTTCGGAAGCTTCCGTGATCTTTCTGGAGCGACTACAGGGGGCTCTGCAAATTCTATCGCAGTTGGGGTCTACCATAACAGTAATCTGTTGTTTTCGGCAACAGGAGCGTCGGGTCGGTTACTTCAGTCTGCGGGCAGTTTCTCGATTTCCGATTTGTCCGTTGTCGAAGGAGATACAATCAGCTTCGTGATCGGTAATAACGGCAACTACGCGGGCGATGAAAGTGCGCTCCGAGCTTCGATACTCTTCGGCAGCGGCGAGTTGACCACAGAATCGCCACCTCAAATCTCTTCTGCGGCGATCAAAAATTCGGGGGAGACTTTTGCCTTCAATTTCAAAGGGGAACTCGGGCGAATATATCGTCTTCAATACACCGATGATCTGAGTGATCCCGATTCGTGGCAGATGTTTGACACGAATATGCAGCTTAAGTTCTCCCCAACGCTGATCGAACAACCCACTACAGGTTTGCACCAGTTCTGGCGGGTAATGCTTGAGCAATAATCTATTGCTTCCTTCCAGAGCCCCGGATGCCAATATACCGACTAACGCCGGAGGCTATCTACCATACTAATGAAAACCCAAAATCCAATTCGATCTCTTTCTCTCGTTATAGCGGCGGCAGCTGCCATCTCTGTATATCCTCCCGACTTACGTGCTGCCGAAAAGCCGAACGTCATCATCATCTTCGCTGATGACCTTGGCTTTGGAGACGTCAGTGTCAATGGGGCGACTCTGGTGCAAACCCCACATATTGATAGTCTTGCGACTGGCGGGAGAAACTTCATAGACGCACACTCAGCATCAGCCGTCTGCACGCCATCTCGCTATGCTTTGTTGACGGGTGAGTATCCATTCCGGGTAGGCCTGTTTAGGCCTGAGTTTCTCAAAGATCCATTGGTGATTGATGAAGACAAGACGACCGTAGCTGACGTGATGAAAAACGCAGGCTACGCGACTGCCATCATCGGAAAGTGGCATTTGGGGTTTCAAGACACTTACCCGGTGGATTGGAATGCGGAGCTAAAGCCAGGGCCTCTTGAGCTTGGCTTTGATTACTACTACGGCGTGCCTACAGTGAACAGCAATCCTCCATTTGTTTACGTTGAGAACCATGATGTTGTCGGCTATGTGCCGGAGGACCCTTTTGTCTATGGCGAGACGGCGATCACCGCCGAATACCCAGAGAAGAATAGGCTCAGTGACATAGGAGGAGCGGATGCTGCTCATGCCCTTTACATCGACGAGGAGGTCGGAACTCACTTGAAGGATAAGACACTCGATTGGATTGAAGCCAATAAGGACGATCCGTTCTTTCTGATTCTATCTACAACTCATATTCACCATCCCTTCACTCCCGCACCCCAGTTTCAAGGGACTAGCGCCGCAGGGATCTACGGGGATTTCCTCCATGAGCTGGACTGGATCGTGGGTGAAATCATCCAAAAACTGGAGGATACTGGAGTGGCGGACAATACTCTCATCATCTTCACCAGTGATAATGGTGGTATGCTGAACGATGGCGGAAAAGCTGCTTTTAATGCAGGTCATAACCCCAACGGCCCGTTCTTGGGCTTCAAGTCTGACACTTGGGAAGGAGGGCACCGCGTTCCCTTCATCGCTCACTGGCCTGGCCATATCGAACCCGGAACAGTCTCTGATCAGCTCATTTCAGGAGTGGACCTGCTGGCGACCATGGCCGCTTTGACCGAAACTGAGATCCTGCCTTCGGTCTCCCCTGACGGTGTAAACATACTTCCTGCGCTCATTGATAACCCTACCGAGCAGATTCGGGAATTTCTTGTGACTGCGGCCATACAGGTCGACAGGTTCGCTATGCGCAAAGGAGATTGGGTTCACCTAAATGGTGTAGCCGCTGGAGGGTGGGGCGCAGGCGTTAAGGCTGGCCCTAGAGCTCTCCAGTATACGGGTCAGGTGAATAGTGATATTACAAATGGATCGGTCAATGCAGATGCGCCATCTACCCAG
>JBPOGC010000305.1:0-2034 GCA_051251795.1 Luteolibacter sp.
TTTCGCTGATTTGTTGTCTGCTTTTGCAATGAGTGTATAGCGGCTGAAACGCTCCACGGCAGTAACCAGGACAGCTGCCGATCCGGAATGGCTGCCAATAATCGTATCGATCTCCCAATCGCCAATTCTGGTTCCGGTTTCCACTATCCCCGGCCTTCCATCGATGGATGTTTGATACGCCCTCGCTTTTCATTTTTGAGGGCTCTTGACCGATAGCTTTTTACCCGGTGTCTGAGGTGGATGGGTGTTTTGAGACTGCCTCAGCTATCTGGACGGTGGAGTAGGCTTTGCGCCAGAGACAGGAGATGGTATGACGCTCTTCGCGGGTCAGGTGTTTGTATTTTATTTGGCACGGGTTCGATTTTGATCGGTGGAACCAGTGCTGACTTTAATCAGCTCCTGATCCGCTTTTCAATTCGTTCCGCGCACTTCCGGTTTGAATCCAAGTTTGTTGAACTCGCTGCGCCTCGACGAAAAGAAATTGATGGTTAGGAGTCCAGGTATGAGACTCAGAGGAAAAGCAGCGATACACCACAAAACGGAAAGGCCAATCGCCCATGAGTAAAACCACTGGCGTCTATATTCGGTGAATACAATAGTGAGCGAAATTATTATCGAACCGACAATTCCTGCGGCAAAACCAATGCTGGTCGTGATGAGTGCGAGGTGGACATGCTCGGATATGGCACTCGGATTCGCTGTGCCCTGGCCAGACATCTCGTTGAAGGCGCGGATCATCGCGAAAACAGTTCCGAGAAGCCCCCAGAATGGTCCGGAATACAGCAAGATTCCGCAGACCGCCAAACCCTGCCCAAGCCGATGTGTCTGTCGTCCCACTGCAAACGAATCTTCGGGGGAAGGGCTTGTTGATATAGTCTTCATTTCTTTGTAGAATGTTATAGGAATGGCGTCGCCGGTGGAAAGATCCAAATTAATCAGACGGATTCCTCGGTGTCGCCATCTCCGCCTTGTTCTGCTTCTTCTGGTTTTGTCGTGTCCACGCTTGGTGCATCGCGAGGTTGTACCCCTCAACCATATCCCGAAGCTCCTCTGTGAGAACTGCGTCAGTCAAGACTACATTGGGAAAGCCAGTCTCGCTATCAACTGTATCAACATCTGAATGCCCATCGTCGATGACCAAAATATCGAGTCGTCCTCGAAAGCTGTTCATGGCACCAATACCCCACCCATGCTTGTAAAACGCGCTCACCTTCCATTTTGGAAATCGTCCGCCTATGGTCGAGCGATCAGGTTGCATCAAGGCAACTAGGTCGTTGGTGGGTGCGATAGAAATCCGTTTGGGTTCATCCGCGAGACAAAGCAGTGGCGCGATAAAGGTGTAGGCTAGGATTATGCGCAACGTTTTCATTTCTTTGCAAGATTCTATGGCTGATGAAGAGCCATTCCAAGGTTGGAGTTGAAAGAGGAGGTGTTGCCGCAGTTCCATTTCTCGCAGGCTATGGCAAATTCAATTCGTTCCGCGAACTTCCGGTTTGAATCCAAGGGTTGCTGGAATGCATCAAGGGATTCTGAGTATGCCGCGAACGCTCAATGGTTGATCACCCTCAATGTCAGATATAATATCATCAATTAACCAGGTATCGCCAATGCGATGAAGAACCACAAAGTCGAGCCAATCAATCTGTTCCTTAGTGAGAACAAGCCGGATCACAACACATGCGTAAGCTCGGTCACCAATCTCTTCCGTTGATTTGACCTTAACGAAGTCCCCACTCTCGTAGATTCCCGTGAAGATCGCCCCTTCTGTAAACGGCGGCTTCATGCTGCCCGGCTCTTCTGTGTCTCGCTCTGGTGCATCTCTCCATGCTTTGAGCCTCTTACGAGCTAGGATTATTGCAGCATTATAGCTCGGCGTGAGCGATTCGCAGCAACGGTCAACACGATCTCCATCTAGAGCCCCACGAACAGAAAGTGCCTTCGAATCCATGTAGAACCGCTTCACCACAGTGTCGATATCCTCAGCGTGGACTGTCTGAAATAGTCCGAGGAGAAGGAATGGCAGGATCTTCATTT
>JBPOGC010000306.1:0-2025 GCA_051251795.1 Luteolibacter sp.
CGAGTTGTCACAGCTGGTGTGCCGATGCGGATGCCGGATGGCTTCATCGGGCTGCCGGTGTCGAAGGGGATGCCGTTTTTGTTTACGGTGATGCCCGCTTCATCGAGGGCGAGTGAGGCTTCGGAGCCGTTGAGGCCTTTCGGGCGGAGATCGACGAGCATGACGTGGTTGTCGGTGCCATCGGAGCAGATGCGGAAGCCGTGATGGGAGAGGCGGGCGGCGATGGCCTGGGCGTTTTTGACGACCTGTTCGGAATAAGTTTTGAACTCCGGTTTCAGGGCTTCGCCGAAACAGACGGCTTTTGCCGCGATGACATGCATGAGCGGGCCACCCTGGATTCCGGGGAAAACCTGGGAGTCGATTTTCTTCGCGAACTCAGCCTTGCAGAGGATGATACCGCCACGTGGGCCGCGGAGGGATTTGTGAGTGGTGGAGGTGACGAAATCCGCGTGGGGAATCGGTGATGGATGGACACCTGCGGCAACGAGGCCAGCGATGTGTGCCATATCGACGAAGAGGTAGGCGCCGATTTCCTTGGCGAGCTTGCCCATGCGCTCGAAGTCGATGACGCGTGAGTAAGCGGATGCGCCGATGGTCATGAGCTTTGGCTTGAGCTCGCGGGCGGTTTTTTCCAGTTCTGCGTAGTCGATGCGCTCGTCTTCAGCGGAAACGCCGTAGTGGGTGACATCGTAGAAACGTCCGGAGAAGTTCGCCTTGTGGCCGTGTGTGAGGTGGCCGCCGTGAGCGAGATCCATGGTGAAAATCTTGTCACCGGGCTTGAGGACGGAGAAGTAGACGGCGGTGTTTGCCTGGGAGCCGGAGTGCGGCTGGACGTTTGCGTGGTCTGCTCCGAAAAGCTCCTTGGCGCGCTCGATGGCGAGTTTTTCGACGACATCGACGTGTTCGCAACCGCCATACCAGCGTTTGCCGGGGTAGCCTTCGGCGTATTTGTTGGTGAGGAGGGAGCCCTGGGCTTCCATGACGGCGGGGGAGGCGAAGTTTTCCGAGGCGATGAGTTCGACGTGGTTCCGCTGGCGGTGCTCCTCGCCGACGATGGCCTCGTAGACTTCAGGATCGGAAACGGCGATGTGGCTGCCGGAGGATTTGCAGACGCGGCGCTCGTGGCGGCCGCCCTCGAACTCGGTGGCGAGGAAGGCGCTGACCATTTCCTTGGCGGTCGCGGTGTCAGTGGCCTTGCCGCTGAGGCAGAGGATGTTGGAATCGTTGTGCTGGCGGGTGGTTACGGTTTCCTCGACGTTGCGGACGTTTGCGGCGCGAACGTGGATGAAACGGTTTGCGGCGATGCACATGCCGACTCCGGAGGTGCAGGCGAGGATGCCGAAATCGAAGGTGCTGTCTGCGACGTTGCGGGCGACGGCGTTGCCGAAGTCCGGGTAATCAACGGAATCAGGGCTGTTGGTGCCGAAATCCTCGACTTCGTAGCCAGCCTCGCGGAGGTGGGCTACGATGGCGTTTTTCATTTCGAAAGCGCCGTGGTCGGCGCCGATGGCGATGCGGAGTGGGGATTGGCTCATAGGTGGAAAGAGAGAAGGGGATTCAACGCTGGGAGACGGGGATTGGAAACCGGAAATTTTGGGAAAATGGTGGTTTTGAGGGGAGGGGAGTGTGTTTTTTTGGAACCACGAATCTTACGAATCTCTTGTTTGTCTGGGTTGAGGGTGGTTTTTAACCACGGAATACACGGATCACACGGAAGGAAGATGAAATTCTTTTTTGCTGGGGTTGGGTGAGGTTTTGACCCGCCAAGACGCTAAGTTCCATGGCTTAGTTGTTGGTGGGGACTTGCTGGGCCTCTTTTTTTGGGTTGGCAAGGGGGCTGGAATCCCCCTGAACGGCCTGGGGCCGGAGTCCCCAGCTACGGTTGGGCTTGTGGGGGGAGGAAGCCGTGGGATTTTAGGATTTCCTGGGCTTGGGGGGTGGTTAGGAAATCGAGGAATGCTTGGGCGGATATTTTGTCTTTGGAGGCGGTGACCAGGGCGGCTGGGTAGGTGATTCTGCCGGTAT
>JBPOGC010000307.1:0-2017 GCA_051251795.1 Luteolibacter sp.
AATACAGGGGAGGCCAAGCCGCGATCGGGCGGACCGTTTCCCAAGAAGCTCCGAGCCGATTTCATGTTTCAAAGCCGGGTGGCACAGTCACTGCGGTTGGCTGCCACTATTGGCGCTTGATAGGACGCTTACGTTGGCTGCCACTATTTTCGTTTTAAAAAAAAGTAGGCAATAATCGCTGAAACCAACGACAAAAGAATTATTTCTACGATCCAGTCAATCATAAGCTCAAATTCACAAAGGGTATTTTTGGCCATCTACGTAGCAGTGGGAATCAGCGCATTTGCCCAGGTAGTAGGTAATTGTAACGCCCAGTCCTATACCACCACCACCAACGACACTTTTTAGCGCACCTTTCACTGCAGCCTTTCCTGCCGCCTTACCAGAGGCTGCTGCTGCACCTCTAGCATGGCCAGCTAGTCCCGATACCCCTCCTGCTATGGCGGTGATACCATAGCTTTCTAACACTGATGAAATTACACACTCCCAAAGATCTTGTCCTTCTGCCTCGTGAAATGTCTTGAACGAACCTCCAGCCTTGCAGCACTTGATATTTTTAGCCCGGCCATTGGCATTCCGACCACCTGTTGGATACTTTTTGCAGCAACACTCATTGAGCTCTTCTCCAGATTTATCCGAGCAGTCTTCCATACCTAATAAGTCCCAACGATTCACCACGTCATTCCTCACGAAGCCATAGAGGTTCACTCCCCCTCTTTCCTCAATCGGATCCCTGGATGGCCAGCGGCCTGTTTCCGGGTCGTAGTAACGATAGCCATAGTAGTAGAGTCCTGTGGCCTGATCCAGAGGTTTGGTTGAGAACCTGTGGCTGAAGTCGGCGGCTTTCGTGCCTGTGGCCACTGCTGTCTTCCCGAAGGGGTCGTACTCGTAGTGGGCGGCGACGGCTCCGGTGGAATCGAGGTATTCGCTGACGTTTCCGTTGCCATCGTAGGTCGGGTAATATGTGGAACCTTCCTGGGTGACGGCAAGGAGGCCGCCTACTCCTCCGGCTCCTTGTACAGTGCCACTGAGATCCATGCCCCAGAGGTAGGTTTTGGTCAGGGTGGTGGTCTGGCCGCCGCTCCATTCCGCGATGGGGTTCCAGCTGTCGTAGAGGTAGAGTGTTGTTTCCGTGCCCTGGGTTACCGCTATTCTACGGGATTGGGAATCATAGACGAAGCGGACGAGTGGGACACCCGTCCCTGCCTCCCGGACTTCGATCAGGCGGTTCTCGGCATCCCAGATGAGGGTGGAGTTGGCGCTTGTGTCTGCCGGGAGCGGGTAAGCGGTGGCGTTGCCGTCCGCGTCGTAGGTCGGGGTGTTCGCGCCGATGGAGGTATACTGGTTCAGCGAGTTGACTGTGTAATTGGCCGTTCCAGGAAGGGTAAGGCTGTCGGCGGTTTTCAAACGGTTGCCGATGGTGTCGTACTGGTAGGAACGGTCGAGGCCGGGGATGGTGGAATCCGCGCTGGTGACCTGACCCAGGGAATCGTAGCCCCAGGTGATGGATCTGGCGGCGGCGAAAGCCGTCCCTGCCTGGGAGACGTCCGTTCGTTGGCCGATTGCGTTCACGGTGTAATCATACCGGGATACCACGGTGGTGCCAGTTTTGTTTTGCCTGGAGAGAAGGGTGTTGCGGGTGGGGTCGTAGGTGTTTTCCACGGTGTGTAATTAAAATTTCTGTTGCCTTGTCATATTCTATATGATGCATCTTTTTTCAAAATCATCGGACGAGTCGCGTTTCTTTATCCCTTTTGACACTTCGCATGGCTGAAAGATGCCGGGTATGCCGGTGTGGTTGGCGGGAGACAGCTCATGGAGTGGGTGGACCTTGGGTTGAAACGTTCGGATGAATACAGGGGAGGCCAAGCCGCGATCGGGCGGACCGTTTCCCAAGAAGCTCCGAGCCGATTTCATGTTTCAAAACCGAGTGGCATGCCTACTGCGGTTGGCTGCCACTATTGTTGGCTGCCACTATTTTCAATCATCTCTTCTCCGACGATTTGCCCCGCAGGAG
>JBPOGC010000308.1:0-2015 GCA_051251795.1 Luteolibacter sp.
CCACAACCCAAGCTTCCGTGTTTTCTGTGTATTCCGTGGTCAATAAAACCACCCAACCCCAGAAAAAAATCCATCCGATTCGTCCAATTCGTGGTTCACTGTATACACAACCAAAGTCTTCCACTGATCACTAGTCACTTCCCACAAAACCCAACTCTCCCTTGAAAGTTGAGCTTTGAAATTTGAAATTTCCCCATGACCATCCTCTCCATCCTTATCGTGGTTTCCCTGCTCCTCCTCTGGAACCTGGAACTCATCGCCACCCTCCTGAACCTGAAAACCTTCCCCGCCACCCCACCAGCGGAACTCGAAGGCCTCATGGATCAGGAAAAGCTCGACCGCGCCCGCTCCTACCTCACCGTCAACTCCAGGTTCGATATCATCCGCGCCAGCACCTCCCTCGCCATCCTCCTCGCCTTCTGGTTCGCCCAGGGCTTCCCCTTTGTCGATGACCTCGCCCGCTCCCTAGCGCCAAACGAAATCACCGCAGGCCTCATCTTCCTCGGCATCCTCTTCCTCGCCCAGACACTCATCTCCCTCCCCTTCGACTACTACGAGACCTTCGTCATCGAGGAAAAATTCGGCTTCAACAAATCCACCGCCTCCACCTTCATCGTCGACAAGATCAAAGGCCTCGCCCTCGCCGCCATCATCGGCCTCCCGCTCATCGCAGGCATCCTCTGGATCTTCAATGAAGTCCCCAACGCCTGGCTCTGGGCATGGGCATTCGTCACCGCCTTCCAGCTCATCCTCACCTACCTCGCCCCCTCCCTCATCCTCCCCCTATTCAATAAATTCACCCCCATGCCCCAGGGCGAGCTCAAGTCGGACATCGAAGCCCTCGGCGTCAAATGCGGCTTCCCCCTCCAGGGCGTCTTCGTGATCGATGGCTCCAAACGCTCCACCAAAGCCAACGCCTACTTCACCGGCTTCGGAAAACACAAGAAAATCGCCCTCTTCGACACCCTCGTCGACAAATCCACCTCCCCCGAACTCCTCGCCATCCTCGCCCACGAGATCGGCCACTTCCGCCTCGGCCACATCAAGCAACGCCTCTTCGTCGGCATCCTCCAGATGGCACTCATCTTCTTCCTCATCGGCCTCGCCACAAACCCCGAAGGCACCTTCGCCCGCGCCCTCCACGATGCATTCTTCGTCGGAAAAATCTCCCCCCACGTAGGCCTCGTCCTCTTCACCATCCTCCTCGAGCCAGCCTCAAAACTCCTCTCCGTCCTAGCAAACGCCTGGTCTCGCAAACACGAGTTCGAAGCCGATGCCTACGCCTCGGAATCCACCGGCACCCCCGAAGCCCTAGCCACCGCCCTCAAAAAGCTCTCCAGCGACCACCTCTCCCACCCCGCCCCCCATTCCCTGAGAATCGTCCTGGACTACTCCCACCCCCCACTCTTGCAGCGCCTGAAAGCCCTCCAATAACGGAGAGCCGCGTCTCCGACCGGCTTCTATCGATTCTTCATAGCCCCATTTCTTCGGTGCCTAAAAAGCCCTTCGAGCCAAAGAAAGTTTCCATGCGGAGATTGAGAACCGCGTCTCCTATCCGCCTTTCACCGCCTCCCCTTCGATTGAGACTCCGCCCTCCGAACCGCCAAAATCCGCTGGCAGCTCGAAAAATCCGGCCAACCAATCTACCCCTACGATTTCCAGCTCGCAAGCTAAGCATTAGACTGGAACTCACCCTCATAACCCACAACGCCCGCAAGTTCTCCCGCGTCCCGGCCTATCCTACGAGGACTGGCAGACTCGCTGAGATTATCAACATTTGCCGAATCTCTTCAATTCATTAACCACTCTTGGAAAAGTGATATACCGTAGCCTTTTCACCCGCATATCAGCTCCTACGCAGAATCCAAATTCTCGAAGCCTCTGATCATCGACAATCACTGACAACACCCGCTGCAGCCAAGACACTCATTGACATAAAATCAGTTTCGGACACTTTTGTTATCAACAATATCGACCTGCATATCGGCAATCGATGATACTAATAACACTGTTCT
>JBPOGC010000309.1:0-2002 GCA_051251795.1 Luteolibacter sp.
TCCGATTACTACGACCCCGAGTTCCGCGCAAAATGCGTCAACTGCGAGCCCACCGGTCCCGAAACATGGTTCAACCGCAGTACCGGGAAACGCGGTGTCGGCTCACCCAGCCACGTCACAAAAGGCGGCTCATACCTCTGCCACATCTCTTACTGCATGCGCTACCGCCCCGCAGCACGCCACTCCATCGAAAACGATTCCCCCGCGGATCACATCGGCTTTCGCTGCGTAAAAGACCTGTAGCCGAGCGTAGGCCACATTAGATTAATGTAAGCCCTAAGCATACATCGTTTCTACCCAGGTTGCCCGGAAGGCCTTGACAGCTTCAGGTGCTTTCCAGTTGTAAGCAGGAGGCTCTTTCTTTGAACTTATCGATGTGATCGTTACGATGAGGCGATACGCGCCAATTGATGAATTTTAAAAAAATTTGACTTTTTCGTTTACCTTTTAATAATCCATTCAGATTTTGGAGAAAATCTAACCCCCACCCCCCCACCTTTATGACACTCAATTTTGCAATATATGCCAAAGAGGTATTAGCCTCTGATCTTGCAGTCCATAACCGTTTTCGCGATGGTAGATTCATCCGTTACGCCGCATGCCACCGTTTACGTAAATTTATAGATTTTCCGGCTAGGGAATTGTGAGAATTTACTTATATCTTACATAATTTCTATCGTCAGGAATCCAAGAAAACAGTGACATACCGATTCGCCGGACTCAATCGAGATTGCTTATATTAGATGCTCAACCTGGAGAGTCTATCAGCTGCGAAAGGTTTTATTTAATGGCTCCATTCAGTGTCCATCCCACTAAGTCCATTACCATGTCCATACTATGCAAGATCGGCTGAACCCCAATATTTTCGAGTCTACAATCTCATAGCAATTAACCACTTCAAAACGAAATCCTAAGAATAAAAATGACCAATAGATCATAAAAAACAACGTAAAATCAGAAATATGAAATACAGAAAAACAATTATCACACTAGCCGCCTTCACAATGCTGTCGGGCGTAAGCCATGGGCAAAATTTCACTCTTTTGTCAGCAAGCGATCTTGGTTTCAGCACAATCGGTGTAGCTAATTCAGGATCCCAGGATATAAGCTCATTCTTAGGTTTAAGCAGTGGATCGCTGATTCTAAATTACTCAAATCTCTACGTGAACATCGCTGACAGGTTCACTGTTAGTGATAGCGTGGTTGCATCCTACACATTAACAGGAACAGTGGCAGCCTATGCAACTGTTACCCATGGTCGCAACCTAGGTTCAGATGCCTTCTCTACAGGCTCAGGCTCTGAGGATGGTCTTATTGCGGCGAACGGTGAGACATGGAGCGTTGCCTCAACGATTGATTCAGATTACACAGCTACCACTTTGGGTTCGAGTTATTTCATAGACTATACAGGTCTTGAGACTAATCAACTGGAGCAAAACAGCGTCGAATTTGAATGGGTTTCCGACTCAACTGTGACAGGTTTTGACGTTTTCTCTACCAATACAAGTTCGTTGAACAATAACTATTCGATCGGTTTCGCGGTAATTCCTGAGCCATCAAGCACAGCTCTTCTTGGACTTGGTGCACTGAGCCTCATGATTCGCCGCAGAAGATAGTACGATTCGATCCTCCTAAGTCTCTGCACAGACTTTCTCTTTCAGGAAACATCACCCTTCTCTAAGTAAGTTAGAGAAGGGTGATTTTTTATCAAACAGAGCAGTTCTACCAACTCAATTCATAAGGCATTCTTGTTTACCTGATATCAGGTCATAATTCTTTAGTTTCATCAGTTTTTGGAGATGGTATAAGCACCAGCAGAAAACCTCACGCCGACGCGCTTTCACTTTCCCATCAGCGCCGCCACATGCTTGGCCAGCATGTCCCCCTCCAGGTTCACCATATCCCCCACCCTGGCATCCCTGAGATTCGTATGAGAAAACGTATGTGGCGTGATCCAGAAAACCGCAGAGCCGTCCTCCAGCTCAGCAATCGTCAGCGAGAT
>JBPOGC010000031.1:0-22604 GCA_051251795.1 Luteolibacter sp.
GCCAAGTTTTCTTGGGTTGGGGAAAGATTTTTGAACCACGAATCCTACGAATCTTTTTATTGGGATTTTTGTTTGGCTAGAGGTGGCGGAGGACTTTTTCCCAGGTCTGGGTTAGGCGGTTGATGCCGTTTGTGATGTGGACGCAGGAGAGGGTGGCTCCGGAGATGTTTCTGATCTGTTTGTCGACTTTGAGGGGTGCGCCGGGGCCTCGGCCGTGGAACTGGGCGCGCCATTTTTCGTTGCGGATCTGGTCGCCGTAGGTTTCCCGGTAGGTGAGGATTTCTATGCCCTGGACTTTTCCGGAACTGGAGAGGGATATGGCGTAGTCGATATACTCGTGTTTGCCAATGACGTGGTCGATGATGAACCAGCTGCCATCGGAGGCTTTGTAGACGTCGAGGTCGCGTTTGATGACGCGGGCTTTGGAGGCTTTTTCGATGGCGTTTTCCTGGTCTTTGGAGAGTTTGACGGGGATTTTCCTGAGGCTTTTGCCTTTGCAGAGGACGCGTTTTGCCTGATCCGGGGTGAGGTAGGTGGTGGCGTGGGTGTAGCCGCCGGAGAAGATGAAGGCGCTGGCTGTGGTGAGGGTGAGCCGGATGGCTTTTCTGCGCTGCATGGTAGGCTGGTTAGGTTGGGGGCTGCGTTCTGCCGGGCGAATCCAAGGGCTGATTTTGGGGGGAGTGGAGGGTTCGGACCTCCTGGGGTTTTTTTGAGGGGAAAGGAAAGTGCTTAGAATTCGAATCCTACTGTGAGGCCGGCGTGGATGCGCTCGTGCTCGTCGTAGACTTTGCTGCCGGTAATGGTGGGATTGCGGCCTTCGTTTCCGCCGCCCTGGACTTGGAAGAGGATGGAGGCTGTGACCCACCAGTTTTTCTCAGCGTAGTGGACGGAGGGGCCGATGTAGGTGCCATACTGGAACTGACCGCCGAGGCGCATGTCTGTCAGATCGAAGCTGGAGCGATCAACGCCTTCTTCGAAGCCTTGTGAATCGAAGCCGGGGTTTCCTGCTTCGGCTGTGTCCTGGGGGTTGAGAAAATCGGACTGGTAGCGGATTTCCATGCCGACGAACCATTTCGGAGCTACGCGGTAAGATACACCGGCGGCAATATCGAAGGCGATTTCCTCTTCAAGTACGGTGCCGGATTTGCGGCGCTCGAGTTCCATCTTGCCGGTTAGGGCAAATACGAGGGTGTTATCGAGAAAGTTTTTCTGGAGGTAGACTTGTGGGACGAATGAGTCCTGGTCGATGCGGGCGCCATCGAGACGGTAGGCGCGGCGGTGCTCGTAGGAGAAGCCGACGGAGAGGCCGATGAAGTCTTTGTAGGGGCTGAGGATGTTATACTTTGTGCTGATCTCGAAGCCGCCGATCTGGGTCTCATCATATGTGTCTGACTGGGAGCCGCCCTGGGTGTCGAAGAGTGGCTGGAGGTCGGGATCGTCCACGGAGTAGTTGTGATCAAAGACGATGAGCTCGGCTCCGATGGTCCAGCAGTTTGTGATGCCGTATTCGACTTCCGGGCGGATGTCGTGGAAGTGATATTGGCCGGAGGCTTTGTCGGTGCGGTAGATATCGCTTAGTTTCAGCTCCCAGGAGCCTTCCGGGCGGGTGTCGGTGCCTTTGGTATAGAGCCAGAGGTTTTCTTCGGCATGGCCGATAGAGGTGAGGGCGAAGCAGGCGAGAGCTGCGATCTTTGTGGAGGTGTTCATTGGTTCGGTAGGGCGCGGTGTTGCTGGCGCGTTGGGAGCTTCTGATACTATTGAGACGCATTCGCAAGAATAAATTGACTTTTTTTAAAAAGTTTAGGAGAAGCGCGCGTGCAACTTCATTTTTCGAGTCCGGTTTTGTTCACGTTGTTATTGCCGTTGGCGGCGGGTCGGCTTCCGGCCCAGAGCCCCGGGGGAGATGGTGATTTCCTGGGGACCCTGGATGTGGTGACGGTGACGGCCGGCCGGGACACGCAGAAGCTGCTGGATGTGGCGGGGACGGTGCGTGTGGTGGACAGTGAGGATCTGGGGGAGAGGCTGCCGGATACTTTGCCGGAGGCGTTGAAATATCAACCGGGCGTGAGTTTGCAGAAAACGGCGCCGGGGCAGGGTTCGCCTTTTTTGCGTGGATTTACGGGTTACCGGACTTTGGCGGTGCTGGATGGGGTGCGGTATAATAATTCGATCTACCGCGACGGGCCGAATGAGTATTTCACCCTGATCGATCCGCATACGCTGGCTTCAGTGGAGGTGGCGCAGGGGCCGGGATCGGTGCTGTATGGCAGTGACGCGGTGGGTGGGACTTTGTTCCTGGAGAGCCGTGGCTCGGATTTCCTGAATGAGGCGGAGGGCGAGGTGTTTGTGCATGGATCCCAGAGTTACAAGTATTCCAGCGGGCAGGGGAGCCATGTGTTCCGGACGACGGCTGAGACGGGAGTGGGTGGGGAGTGGGGCTTGTTGCTAGGGTTTACTTCCGGTGAGTTCAATGATGTGGATGCGGCGCGGCTGGGGCGGCAGCCGAATACGGGTTATGATACGTATGGATTTGACGGGCGGTTTGATTGGAAGCTTTCCGATCTCTGGACGCTGACTTTGAATCACCAGACCTTCGCGCAGGAAGATGTGCCGAGGACGCACTCGACGGTGTTTGCGAAGAGTTTTTCAGGAACGACGGTGGGATCGGATCTACGCCGGGACAAGGATCTGAAGCGGACGCTGAGCTATGTGAAACTCTCCGGAGAGAGGCTGGAGGGCTGGGTGGACGAGGTGGTGCTGACGCTTTCCCTGCAGACGCTGGGTGAGGATGGTGACCGTGTGCGTAGCAGTGGTGCGCGGCAGGTGGATGGTTTTGACTCGCAGACTCTGGGTGTGGATTTGCAGCTTACGAGTGAGACTGGCTATGGGGATTTTATCTACGGCTTTGATTTCTACCGGGATACGGTGGATTCACACCGGACGGATTTCAATGCGGACGGGAGCCTGGACGAGGTGCGTATCCAGGGGTCTGTGGGTGACGATGCGACTTACTCGCAGTTGGGGATCTACGGGCAGCACAAGGTGAGGTTCGGTGACCGGTTTGAGCTTACGACGGGACTGAGATACAGCTATGTGGACTCGGAGATAGGACGCTTTGAAGATCCGACGACGGGTCTGGCGGGTTCGTTTGAAGATAAATATGACGCGATCGTGGGCTCGCTGCGGGGGAGCTACTCGCTAAATGCGGAGGATACCTGGCGTGTGTGGGCGGGGGTGAGCGAGGCGTTCCGTGCTCCGAATGTGGCGGATGTGAGCCGGTTTGGCGCGAGTCGCTCGAATGAGTTCGAGGTGGCATCGACGGGGCTGGATCCGGAGAGTTTCCTGACCTTCGAGCTGGGGACGAAGGCGGACTGTGGGAGCTGGAACTTCGGGGCTAGCTACTATTATACCCGTATTTCAGATTTCATAACGAGCCGGGCGACGGGCGATGTGATTGTGGAGGCGGATGGTTCTGAAACGACTGTGGTGAACAAGCAGAACAGCTCGGAAGGATATGTGCAGGGCGTGGAGCTGGATGCGGGGTATGACTTTGGGAACGGGTTCTCGGTTTACGGGAATTTCACCTGGATGGAGGGGCGGCTGGATAGCTTCAACGGGGCGACGTCCTTTGAAGAGCCGGTGAGCCGGATCCAGCCGTTGACGGTAAATCTGGGAGGGCACTGGAGAAGTGAGGATGGTAGGCTTTGGCTGGGTGTGGACGCGATCTTCGCGGGCAGGGCGGACAAGCTGAGTGAGAGTGACAGGAGTGATACGCAACGTATCCCGCCGGGCGGGACGCCGGGATACGCGGTGGTGGATCTGAGGGGTGGCTACCGTTTCACGGAAAATTTCAGCGCGACGGTGAGTTTGGACAATGTCCTGGACACGGCTTACCGGGTGCATGGATCCGGGACCAATGAGCCCGGACGAGGTTTCACGGTGGGGGTGAAGGCAGAATTTTGATTGGACAGTAGTTGTTGGCAAAAAAGGACGGGTCGCTGGATATCTAGTGGCCCGTTTTTTTTGCCTTGATGGTGCTTTTGCCAAGGGTTTTTAACCAATCGGCCGGTGACATGCCTTTCTCCGCGTGGAAGGATTTTGTGAAATTCCTGAATGAATTGTAGCCAAGGGAGAGGGCTGTTTCCCGGGTTTCCGTGGGGTTTGCGGAGAGCAGTTTGCAGGCTTTTTCGATGCGGAGGCGGCGGCGATGGCGCTGCAGGGTGAGGCCTGTCTCGGTGCGGACTTTTCTGGAAAGGTAATGGGGTGGGATGCCGATCTGGCGAGCGAGATCCTGGAGGTCGAGTTTTTCTTCCAGGTTTTCCGCTAGAATCGAGAGGGCTTTGCGGACGGGGCTGCGATCCTTGAAGGAGGCGCAGAATGCCGGAGGCCTTTGCGGGGATGAAGAGTCAAAAAGGCGCACGGCGGCCCATTCGAGAATTTTGGCTTCGGCTAGGAGGGTGGATGGGTTTTCTGCTCCTGCGAGGTTCCGCAGGGTGTAGAAGAGTTCGTTTTCCCAGACGCCCATGAGGCCGCAGAATGAAACGGGGCAGGAGCTGTCCAGCCATGTGCGCATGTCGGGATGGAGATGTGATTTTCCGAGGTGTTCCTTGAGCCAGTCCGGGCTGATGAGGATGGCCTGAAGCTGGTGGGAGCCGGGGTAGCGCATGCATGCCCAGTCGTCCGCCGGTGAACCGCCGCCGCCTGTGAGGGCGAACATGTCTGGCTTGAGGACGAAGCGGTCGTGCTTTCCCCAGATGATTCCGGTTCCGGCGTAGTTGAGCCATAGCCAGATGTGGCCTTGGGACGGGAGGTTCCACCGGCTGCCGCCGCCGGAGATGCAGCCGGTGAGATCCGCGAGGCGAAGGCCGGGGGCAAGTGTCTGCCAAGTGAAGCTGACGGTGTCGTTCATTGGCCGGACGGGTTGTTTTCCTTGGTTTGCCTGCTGCATGCGCCGCTGATTTTGAATTCCTGGCAAGAGGCCTCTATGTGGAGGTCGGCGCAGCTGGCATCGAAGCCTAGTTTTGTGATGCCGTTGTCCTGTTCTGGGCTGAAGGTGTCGTCATCCAGGGGGATGATTCTGTGGCAGTCCTTGCAGACGAGGATGCGTGTATGGCTGGAGTCGGGGTGGGCTTTGACGAAGAGGCGCTGGTTGGCAGAGGTGTGTATTTCCCGGAGGAGCTTGGCGGTGACCAGATCCGCGAGTGTGCGGTAGATGGATGTGAGGGAGACGAGGGGATCGATCCTGGTTACTTCTTTCCAGAGCTGGTCTGCCCCGAAGGTATCGGTGTGCTTGTCTGCTGACTCGCAGATCATACGGCGGACGACGGTCATACGGCCTCCGCTTTTTTTCCAGAAATCCTCCGCGGATCTGAGAAAAGAGGGGGTGCTTTCCTGTTCGTCATGCCCCATGCGATTCAGGCGGCTGGGCTGGTGGCGCGGGAGAAGCTGAATTCCAGCCGTATGCAGGGGGAGGGGTTGCGGATGTTTTTCCGGACGTGGTGCATGGCGCTTTCGCAAAAATCGCCGAGGGATTTCTGTCCGTTCAGGCTGAAGGGGATGGTTCTGATGCAGGTGGAGTGGGACTGATCGAAAACAAGGATGTCCATGCGGGTCTCGAGCCATTTCCTGAGGCCGGCGAGGTGGGTGGCCACCCCTGGTTTGTCGGGAGCGGCTTCGAGGAGCTCGAAATAGATGCGGACGCAGGAGCCGGCTAGCTGAGGTGACTTTGACATGGTGCGAAGATCGAGGAGATCATCCGCGTGGCGTGGAAGATGGGGGGCTAGTGCGGAGACCAGTTGATCAAGGGATGGCTCAATTTCCATGCGGTTTATCTAATGCGAACGAATCTCATTAGCAAGGAAAAAGGGATGTAAAAAAGCCGCTTTCCGGTGTGGAGAGCGGCTTTTTGGAAGTCGTTTGGAAACTGATGTCCTACTTCGGCTGGAATTCGCCGCACCAGTCGGCAGCGGCTGTTGTCGGGAAACGGGATTCGAATTTTGTTTCGTTATCCACGGTGAAGACGAGTGCCTGTGGTGCGCTGCGGCGGCATTCGCCTTTGTCTGCGGCGGTGGTGTTCCAGTGGGCGCACTTGGAGCAGGCTGCTGTTTCTGAAGTGATTGTTTCTGTGGTCATAATTTTGTTTGGTTTGAACGACTCAATGAACCATCTGGCGGGGATGCTCTCAACGAGATAAGCGGTGGGAGAGTTCTTGTTGCTGATAAGCGTTCTCAAGAACCTGTCTTGGTATCAGGAGCTTTTCTTTTTCCGTGCCCGTTTCGTAAGGATGGGCAGGAGGAATAGATAGATGCCGGTGATCCATAGGATGAGGAGAAGGATGGCGCAGGGGAGAAAGATCCAGAGTTTGGCGTGTCTGTGGAAAAAGGAGCCGTCGTGGATGGACTCGATGAGATCCGAGCGGCGGTAGGCGGTGTGGAGGATGGCGCCGGTGGTGTGGTCGAGCTGGATTTCCCAGCCGTTGTGGGAGCGGACTTTCAGGATGCCTTTGTCGGGACGGACGTCGATGCGGTCTATGTCCTGCCAGGTGGTGATGTTTGCTTCCCGGGCGGTTTTTGAGATTTCGAGGATTTCCTGGAAGGGGAGGGTGGGGATCTCGGTGGTGCCTTGGGCGGAGGAGGGCTGGATCCAGGCGATGTCCTTTTTTAGCAAAAGAGGGATGCCGGTGAGTATGACTATTAGGATTGGCAGGGCGCAGATGATGGCGCCCCAGTAGTGGGTTTTACGGTTTAGGCGTTTCCAGGAGATGCTCACGGGTGATGGTTCGGGTAGACTGGTTGTTTTTTCAATTAGGAAAAAGGTGGGTTTGGAAATGGGGAAGATTTTGGAACCACGAATCTCACGAATCAAACGAATCTTTTTTTGCCGGGGTTGGGGAAAGAGATTTTAACCACGGAGGACACGGAAGCTCGGGATGGGAAAAGATTTTGGAGGTGCGATTCTTTGTGTCTGGATTTTGTGTTTCTTCTTCTTGGGTGGGGTGGTTTTTGGTGGCGTTGGGGTTTATCAGCTGTAGGAAGACTGGCGGATGATGTTTTTTCAACAACTGAGAGGGGAGCTGCGGAAGTTGTTCGGGAGGCCGCGGACGTATATGGGGTATGGGGCGTTTCTGGGGCTGGAGGTGCTGATCCTGGCGGTTTACAAGCTGGAGCAGAGCCAGCGGACGATGCGGGGAATTGTGGAGAGGAACGGGCTGGAGTTCAGCACGTACTATAGCTCGCTGACGATCACGTTTACGATCATGCTGCTGAGTATGTTTTTGCTGGGGTCGATCTACTTCGCGCTGGTGGCGGGGGACATTGTGGCGAAGGAAAATGAGGACGGGAATCTACGGATGGTTTTCGCGCGGCCGATCAGCAGGCTGAGGTTGCTGCTGGTGAAGTATACGGCGGTGTGTCTTTACACGGTGAGCTTTGTGTTTTTTGTGGGGGTGAGTGGGTATGCGATGGCTGCGGTGGCGGTGGGTGTGGATGGGGGGCTGTTTGTGCTGGAGCCGAAGATGAAGGTGTTTTCGGCATTTCCGGATTGGTGGGAGGGGGCTGGGAGGCTTGCGCTTTCGGCAGGGGGGATAGCGGTGAGTATGGTGACGCTTTCTTCGATCGCGTTCATGTTTTCCTGTTTCAAGATCAAGCCGGCTGCGGCGACGATCATGACGCTGACGATTCTTTTCGTGGATATGATTTTACAGGGGTTTCCGTTTTTCAAACCGTATGAGGAATACTTCGTGACGTGGCGGATGAGTGCGTGGGTGTTTTTCATGGAGCAGCATATTTCCTGGCCAAAGATCGTGGAGAGCTATGCGTTCCTGATGGGACTGAATGCGACGCTTTTCACGGTGGGGTGGCTGTCATTCCAGACGCGGGATTTCAAGACGTAGGGAAATAGTCGTTGTCCGGGAATCCAAAGGGGATAGCCTCATGGGATGAAACCCGGGGCGAAGGATAAGCATCTTTTTTACATGGAGATGGCGAAGCTGCTGGAGGCGGGGTTTGATATAAGGAAGGCGGCGGATGTGTTGGCAAATACGCGGATACCGGCTGCCCAGAAGGTTTTGCTGAAGAGTCTGAAGGCAGGGCTGGCGGACGGGGAGACGATCGCGGGTGCTTTCTCGAAGGATACGGAGACGGTGACGAGTCTGGAGCGGAGCATTCTGGAGGCGGGGGAGAAGGGTGGGAAGCTGGCTCCGGCGTTCCAGCACTTGGCGGATTATTTCCAGATGCTGGCATCGGCGCGGCGGGGGATGATCAAGGGAATGATCTATCCGCTGATTGTACTGCACCTGGGGATTTTTGTGGGGACGGTGCCGCTGGCGGTGATGCGGGAGGAGAAGACGCCGGGAGAGATCGTGTGGGGGCTGGTGATCGCTTTTCTGATTTTTTACGCGGGATGCGTGGGTGCGTTTTTTCTGGGGAAATTTTTACTGAAACGGGCTCCCGGGGACGCAATGGTGGATGGGTTGATCGGGCGGATTCCGTGGGTGGGGAAGGCGCGGAAGGAGATGGCGATGTCGCGGTTTTGCAAGGTGTATCATGCCTGTCTGTTGGCGGGGATCTCGATGGTGAAGACGGTGCGGGTGTCCACCGAGGCGGCGAAGAGCGGGCGGATCGCGGAGGCGGGCGCGCGCATCGAGAAAGTGGCGGAGCAGGGTGGCCTGCTGGGGCCGGGGTTTCTTGCGGAGAAGGTTTTCCCGGAGTCCTTCGCGCGCTCCTATGCGACGGGGGAGGAGAGCGGGACGCTGGACAAGGACTTGGGAAACTGGGCGCGGATATTTCAGAAAAACTCGGAAGAGGCGATGAAGAGTGCGGCGGTAATGGTGCCGAAGGTGCTCTATATTTTCATCATGGCGTATGTAGGGTGGAAGATCGTGGGGTTTTTCACGGGCTATTACTCGGAGCTGGATGGGCTGTTAGGGTGAAATTCTTTCCGTAAAAACGGGTAGTCCGAACGATAGCAAATTACGATGGTCTCCCGTTGGCTTCTTTCCCGGGGGAGTGACTGGTGGCCTAATTCGATCTTGTCGACTTGAGAGTCTTTTGGAACATTTGAACAATGCTCAAAAATCTGTTTTTAAACGTGTTGGCTCTGGCACTGTGTCTGACTTCGCTAGGCGCGGAACCGGGTGATTTTCGGAATTGGATGACTGTGAGTGGGAACGTGGCGGAACTGCAGTTTGAGAAGTATGCCAAGGGCAGCGTGGCGCTGAAGAATCGCGAAGGAGAGAGAATCGTGATGAAGGTGAGGGATCTGAGTGTGGTGGACAGGCTTTTCCTGATAGACGAATGCTCTGTGCGGGAAGGTGAATGCCTTGAGGGGCATGTGAATCGGATTGAGACGAACTATAAGGTCTCGCGGAGTGCGGTGGAGAAGAGGGATCCGGTTTTTTTTAAGTGTAGCGATAGTGAAATCGAGTTGGAGGTGTTTGAAACCCCGCACTTTAGGATCCTTGTGGAGGGGAGACTGGATGTTAAGGAATTTGGGATACAGCTGGAGAAGCTGTGGTTCTACCAAGCTTACAGGAACCCGATTTTTGCACAGGAGACGGGAAAGCTGAAAACCGTTGTTACGGTTCTTACCAGTGAGAAGGGTGTCGACGATCTTTTCGCATATCTCAGTGAGGCAATAACTGAGATGTCTGAGCAAAAGAAAGAGCAACTAGTAGATAGCAGAACAACCAAACTGCGAGGATACCCGCTCCCACGTGGATATAGTGAGAAGGAGGGTCTAATGAGGACTGCTTATCTTATCCGGAACGATGAATTGGACTTGGTGGATAAACAACAGTTCCGGCTTTCAGCGGGACTACCTAGATTTCTCCTGACGACGCATGGACTGGGAGGGACTTTTACCACACGCGAGGACAAGGGGATCTATTTTTACCTCGGGATGGGTTTTGACAGTGAAATCACATTCCATGAGGAGATCAGGACGGGACTTATCAGTGATGGGAATGGCTCACGTGCCTGGGGCGAACCAAGAAAATGGTCTAAGAAATTGGTAAAGGCATTGAAGAGCGGGGAGTCGAATTGGACGATTTCAGATTACTGCACGGGTAGCCTTGGCCTGATACCGGAGCCGTTTTTCGGTGAGTATGTCACTGCTGTCTCAATGTTCATACGTTCTGATATGAAAAAGGAGATAGGCACTGCGCGGTTTTTAAAACTGGCGAAGGAGAAAAATGATTATCCAGGCCTAGAGGCTTTTGTAGCGAGTTATGGATACGGCGGTGCTGAGGAAATGGAGGAGGATCTACTGGAGTATCTGGAGTCCGGGCAGCTGGAGTAAAGGGGAGTGTCGGATAGCGATTCGCGAGGTAAATGCGCGTGGTCGGGAATCGTCAATCCGAGGCCTTTTCGGGGTGAGGAATCGAGGGCGGAGCTTTTGTGCGCGCGGATTATTGGGTTTTATCCCTCAAGCTCCACGTCCGGGATGTGGTTGAAGGCGATCTTTGGCTGGGCGGAGTCCATGGCGTGGTGGGCACCGCCTAGGTAGAGAGCTTTTTTCCCGAATTTTCCGTTTATGCAATCCATGGCTTCGTTGAGCCGGGCGGATTTTTTTTCCGTTTCGTGATCGAAAAGGGATGGTGTGAACTGAGCCTCGTTCACCAGGCGGTGCAGAACGATATTCGCCTTTTGGACGGGTGTTGTTTTATCGGAACGCTGTGACCAGAGCGCCTTGACCATGTGGGTGAGGAAAAGAGAATCCGCTGTCTCTGCGAAGGTGACGGTGCCATCCCATTTCTCCCTGTTGGTAAAACGCAGGCTGAGATCGAGAGCGCCTGTACGGAGCCCATTGCTTCTCATGCGTAATGCGGCTTTCTGCGTGAGGCGATGGACTACGGCGATAGCGCTGTCCGGTTTTCTCAGTTCCGGGGGGAGTACGTGACCGTGGCTGATGGAGCGTTTCTGTGGGTTCGCATCGAAGTCTGCGATGACTTCACCGCGCAGCTTGTGCCACATACGGTTCCCCTCCACACCGCCCCAGATGGCGCGGAGGACTTCCTTCGGCGCGGCGCAGAGTTGCTCGACAGTGTGGATGCCTTTGGCGTGGAGGCGGAGCTCCATGTTCGTGCCTATGCCGTGCAGATCCTGTAGGGAAAGCTCATACAAAGCTTCGGGAAGATCCCTGTGGTGGATGGCAAAAAAGCCGTCCGGTTTTCTCATTTTCGAGGCGACCTTTGCCAGCCATCCATTCGGCGCGACTCCGATGGAGCATCTGACCGCAGGGCTGAATTCCGACACCAGCTTGGTTTTGATTTGGTTGGAAACGGATTCGATCTTTTCCCGGGAGCGCCAGTTTGTTGGTAGCCAGCAGATCATTTCATCGATGGAAAGGACGTGATCCACGTGGATGCAGGATTCCACCACATCGATAATGCGATGGTGTAGCTCTACGTAAAGGGGAGGCCGCGCGTGGATGATCCGGATACCAGGGCACATGATCCTCGCATCCGAGACCCTGGTGCCTGTTTTTACACCGAACTTTTTGGCCTCGTAGCTGGCGGCGATGCAACAGGTGCTTTCCACCAGCATGGGAGCAACGGCCGTGGGTCGCCCGCGAAGATACGGTTGCAAGTGCTGCTCCATGGAGGCGAAAAAGCTGTCCATATCGAGAAACAGCGAGCGGAGGGGGTGGTTCATGGCGGTGAGCCAATCTATAACCCTTAAAAGTGTTCATGCGAACTGTATTTTTTAAATGAAAAATGTTGGTTGGGATACCCTTAGTCCATGCGGATCAAGCCATTTGAGCAATTATCCTGGGAGTTCTATTGGTGTTGGTTCCGTCGATGTGGGCGCTAGCGAAACACATTAGCTCGACTGATCTGTTCTTTTGTCAGGGTACAGGCAAAGGTCTGACTGCTGTTCTTTGTATCGGAAGCCAAGCGACTTATAGATATCAAGCGCATGGTAATGCTTGTCAGCGACGATCACTATTTTATCGAGATATTGTAAGCCTGTTTGGCAAACATGGTAAACCAGTGACTTGCAGATATGTTGTCGGCGAAACTCAGACCGGGTGTGGACGGCTTGGCATCTGCCAATGCCGTTTTTAAAATAGAGCCCCATGGTGGCAGCTAAATGGCCATCCAGCCAAGCGCCATAAAAATGCCCCATGCCACGTCGGGTTAGTTTCCGATAGGAGGCGGCCTGATTGCCAATAAAGAAACGGTAGCTTTCTTCTGAATGCCCATTCTCTCGTCCATCGACTTCCATTTGAATCCAGGCGTTCCAATCTCCTTCACTTGCGAAAGGCCGGATTTCGATATTGGTGTTCACCGAATTGGGACGCACAAGATCACCTTTAGATGCGACAAGTACGGTCTCTTCGTTGAAGATGTATCCCGCTTCAAGAAATGAACTGTGATCTTCATGGTCGTTACTGTTCCACTTAAATGTGATGTGCTTGATTCGCGGATTATGGGCGAACGAGGAGGAAAACAGTTTTTCGAGTCTTTCCCGCTCGGTGTTTTTGGGTGCTCTGCTGAGGAGTAAGAAGTTACCTCCGTAAAAGGTTGGTCTCAATGGAGACTCGACGGATGTGTAGTCCGGATATTCCTTGATGATACCATCGTCTTCTATGAAAAATAGATTCGTTTGGAGGCCAAGATGTTTGACTGGTTCATCCATGGTAAGAGGAAATTTTTTCTAAAAAGAAGGGGAATGAAAATTCGGCGTTTTAACGCCCGGTGGCTTTGGCGCGCTGCTTTTTGAGAGCCAGTTCAAAGGATGTGCGTTTTTCTCCCTCTGGTAAATTTGCGACGTAATTCTGGAGAGCTTCAGGATCTTTCTCTCTCCATGATTTAACGATTTCCGCAGCATATTTTTTTCCTGTAAATTGTAATTCTCTGGCCGATTGATTCCTTAGGAATACCAGGGAGTCGAAATGCTCTACGGCAGCGGCAGGGTCAGTAGCGGCCCAGTAGTGGGAAAATCTGAGGGAGTTGTATTGCTGTACCCCACCGCGTTTTAAACCCTGAAGGCTACTCAGCATTTTGAGCGGGTCTTCATTTGCAGCGGTTTTTTGCATGGACTCTATGAAGGTCAGGGCATTTGGCATTCCATAGAGCTTGTATTTGAAAGTGAGTCGGTTCTGGAAGGTTGCAGCGAGATCTTCCCTGGTAAGCCTTGCGGCGGCTTCAGTGATTTCCGCTTTGGTCTGGATTTCTCCATTCGCCAGGGCTTGCTCCAGCTGCTCGCGAGTCATGAGGTAGATGCGATGCTTTAGAAACGCAGCGGATCTGAGTGGGCTCTTTTTCTCCGAGAAAAGTAATTCATAGGCTTCGTCCAATGGGATGCTTTCTGACAAGGACGGGGATTGATCAGTCAGCAGACGGTTGATTCTCGCTCCATGGGACTCGATTTTACGTGTATGCCTTTGACTGGCCGCGCTCGTGTCCTGAAGTGCTGATTCCGTATTCTGACCAGCCGGGGCGAGTAGGCGGAGGGCGATGGTTCCGAAAATGATGCCGAGCAGGAGTGCCAAGGTGTAGTAGATCCAGGGTTTCATTTCAGTTTGATTGGTTTTGATTCAGGCCGGAGCGTAGAGCATCGGTTTTGGAACCAGGAGATTGGCGAGTCAGCCATTCATCGGCGGCTTTTGGATCCATTTCGTGCCAGCGCTGGAGAAAGGTTTTGAGTGTTTTCTCACCATCTTTTGTTTGAGCGAAGGATTCGGGAAGCCTCTCGACAGCAATGCTAGCGGCTGCCGGGTTGCTCCACCCGACACCTTTGGCCGCTCCCTCATAGATACGGATCAGTTGCTCGTCATTCTTTGCTAGTTTTAGAAGCATAGGGAGTTTGTCAGAATAGTTCTCCATTGTTGCTTGGGAAAAAGTCCGGATCTCCCCTCCTGACCAATCATCCGGAAAGCCGGAGGAGAGATCACGAACGGATGGAGTTTTGCCAGAGGTGAAGGATACGCCGCCGGTGGTGACACCCCACCAGTAGATTGCTCCGTTCCTTGCTCCGGCTCTTGCTTTTTCGTTCTCAATGAGGCTCGCAATGGCAAGACCATCGAATCCGCGAATCCTGGCAACGTCCCTGGCCATTTTCCTGAGGACTTTGATTTTCAGTTTTTGATTGTCGCTGGTGTTTACCCATTCCGCTGCGGGGAGTGGGTCTTGGTCTGCCCAAAGATCGGCGACAAGCTGAAGGAGCTGGGGATGTGCTTCCGGCCATTCGGTGCCGATCTTATCGACCAAGCTTGCGGCTTCTGCGGGAAGGTTGCTTCCTTGGAAATCAAGGAACTCGCGGAGCAATTCACGGTTTTCCGGAGATTTTTCAGTCAGGAGGAAATCGAAGGCGCTATCTGTATCGGTATTGAGCCATGTGATGATGACGGCACGTTTCGCTTGTTTGGAATACTCGCCGGACTCGTCAATTTTAGCTAGAGCGGCTTGTGGATCGATCTCTGCCCAGCGCGCGAAGAAGGCGGCGACGATTTCCTGGAAACGTGGATGGCTGTTCGTTTCCATGAGAATCTGGAAGGCCTCTTCGAGGTGCTCCGGGGGAATGATGAACATGAGGCTGCGGAGGCGGCTTTCCAATATGGGCGTGGGATCTGTAGTGGAATCGAACTCGGAAACCGCGAGCTCAACGAGCTCCATGGTGAAGCCTTGATTGCGCTCAGTGCGTTGGGTTACCGGGCGCACGGGCAGCATTTCGATTCCGAGTTCGCCGCGTGCTGCGGAAGGGGGTCTGTTTTCGATGGGTGGTGACATTTTATTCCACCCGAAGGCGATTAAGCCACCACCTAGCAGGCAGGCTGTGAGTCCGGTTTTCATAGATAGGAAGATTGCTGATTTGGTGGCAATGTATGAGCTGCCGCCCGCGGTCTGATCCAAGGCTGTGCGGGTGGCGGTTTCGAGAAACGAAATGCTGACGGCTGCCTTGGTCTGCTGCGTGAGAAAAAAGGCTGCTAAGGTGGCGGACGTGGCGGTGATACCGCGTGCCCGGAGCTTTGTGGCCAGCTTCGCCAATGCGCGGACGCTACGTTTTTGCCAGGCCTCCGGAGTTCCGCCCATGTGCTTGGAAATAGTGCTAAAAGTCAGCCCTTCCAGATAATGGAGGGTCAGGACTTCTCGATCTTTTTCGGGCATGGAATTGAGGGTTTCGTCCAACTGGGGAGCTAGCCTCTGCGAGACGGGCGCTTCAGATATGTGTGCACTCATTTCATGGGCTTTGGTTTCGCGCTTTCGACGGCGGGCTGATTTTCTAATCGAATTTTTTGCCTCCAGGACGACTGCGCGGTGAAGCCAGCCGCCGATATAGCGGATCTTGGTCAGCTCTGGGGCGCGCCTTGCCAAAACGATCAATGATTGCTGGAGAACATCCTTTGCCTCAGCGGAATCTCCGCAAATCCGCCACGCTGTGGTGTAGGCCATGGCGTGATGCCGTTTCACCAATTCTGAAAACGCGCTTTCATTTCCCTCGTGGACAAAGGTTTTGAGCAATGTCTGGTCGTTTTGAGCTGAGAAATCCGGCATTTCATCAGATAGTGGTAGCTGGAGAGCGAAAACGGACAAAAAAGTTCAAAGGATTTTTCTGGGCGTGGTTCGGGCACTAAGGCGTTCTCCGCGTTTGGCTGAAATCCGAAAGTGGAACCGGTAGATGGGCTGGGTAAAGGAGGCTGAGGGTAGCGGAACCATTTTTTATATAGATTTTTGTCCGATTTCTTTCGTGGCCTGACACCTTAAGATGAAATGCGCGATTTTTCGGAACAGACAGACCAGGCACTTCTCCGCGCCTATGTCAGGGAGGGTAACGAAGGTGCGTTTTCAGAATTGGTGAAACGGCACCAGGCGATGGCCGTTGCTACGGCGAGCCGTGTTTGTGGAAACCAAACGGAGGTGAAGGACATCCTCCAGCAGTCATTGCTCGTTTTGGCCAGGCGTGCGCCGAGCCTCATCGAGACCAAATGCCTCGGGGCGTGGCTTCACCGAGTCGTCTTGCTACAGGCGAAAAACTCCATCCGGAAGTCAGCAACGCGTAAGAAGAATGAATCGAAAGCCCATGAGATGAGTCATCAACAATACGAACCAGCGGTGCCGGACCGACTCGCTCCAGAGCTGGATGAAACCCTCGACTCAATGAGCCAAAAGGATCGCGAAGTCCTCACGCTTCACTACCTGGAAGGTCATTCTTTCAAGGCTATTTCCGCATCGCTGGGAGGCACCTCCGTTGCATGGCAAAAACGCAGCGTCCGCGCATTGGAAAAGCTGGCTTCAAAGCTCAAGACACGGGGGATAGCTGTCTCCACCACAGCATTGATGGCCGTCCTTTCCTCCTCTCAAGCCGAAGCCGGAATCACCGCTTCAATACTAGATAACATCACTCGCAGTGCCTTGGATCAAACCACAGGAGGCAGTTCATACTTCGCTACCAAATCAGCAATCCTTCTATCTATGAAAACCGGACTCACAGCCTGCCTGCTAGGCGGTGGTTTACTCGCCTTCGGGTGGAATAAAATGTCACCACCCATCGAAAACAGGCCCCCTTCCGCAGCACGTGGCGAACTCGGAATCGAAATGCTGCCCGTGCGCCCGGTAACCCAACGGAGCGAGCGAAAAAATGTCTTCTCACTGGAGCTGGTGGAACAGGCAATTTCCGAATACCAGAATTCTACTGAGCGGAAAAGAATCAAAGAGAGCCGCCTTCGGAGCCTGATGTTTCTCGTGCCGGAAAAATATCTCGAAGACGTTCTTGCCTTGTTAATGGAGCAAGAAAATCCGGCAGAATTTCGCGACATCGCCTCCTCGCTATTTGCCCGTTGGGCGGAAATTGATCCGGAGGCGGCCTACGCCAGGGCGCAAAGTCTGAGCACTCATAAAGACCAGGCGACCAGAGCAGTAATCTTGACATGGCTGAACGTAGATACGGAGCAGGCAGTCGCTCATATTATTGAGAAAAAGTCACCCCAGTATCGGGACTACCTGAAGGAATTCCTCGGATACCAGGCGCATTATAATCCGGAAGAATCCGCAGCTCTCCTGGACCTGATCGTAGCAGACTGGCCGGAGGCAAATCCACAACTGCTGGGCTATGTGGCGGATCTCTGGTCCCGCCAGAACGCCCTCGCCTCGGCGGAATGGGTGGCGGGAGAGGAAGACAGTAATCTCAAGAACAAGATTCTTAGGACAATGGCGCAGGACGTTGCTGCGTGGCGTGGCTACGACAGTCTAGTAATCGCGGATCTGGTGGATGATCCCAAACAGAGGCAACGGGCGCGAAACAAGGCGATTGAATGGTGGGGTGTCTCAGGAGGTGGTCCGGCTGTCGTCGCGGAGCGGGCTTCACCGCAGAGAGATCTGACAGGAGGTTTCCCCGAGGATTGGTCGGATGCTGAGATCCGAATTTTCTCCAAAGCCGTAATGATTAATTATGCGAAAAATCTCCCCGATCTATTGAAGATCGCCAGCTCTGATGAGCAGCGGATACTCATTGCGGAAGGGGCAGTTTCAGGAGGTAGCCTAAGCAATCCCGCTGACGTGAGTAGTGCGGTTGAGGCACTCCCGGAAAGTTACGCTGATACAAAGGCAGGTAGGTCATCCCTCTCACGACTTGCGACACGCTGGCAGCAGATAGATGGCAAAGGACTCGAAGCATGGCTGTCCCAGCAACCTGAAGATAAGAAAACAGATGTAATGCGAAACGCTGTAAACGCCGAGAATACCAAATGAAGACCTGGATCTATTACATATCAGCCCTCTTGGTTGGGTTTGCCATCGTCACACTCGGATTCAGGACGAAGAGCCATTCAACTGAAAGCGTAGCAGCGGAGGTAGGCGACGGGACGAATACGAAGCCGGTGCGTGGGAAAGAGTCTGCCGGGCCAACCATCAGTCGTCTTCTGGCAGCAGAATCAGTCGCGATGGATGAAGCCACGCCGCTGGATGAAGCTGGCAAGCTGCTCTACGAGCAAAAGCTCAGCCCGCTTAGGTCCGCTTCTTTTCTCAAGCAGCGCATCTACCTCATGACCCGCGAGCAGCTTGAGCGAGCTCTGGGCAACGGAGAAATTTGGACTGAGGTGGAGATCCGCGAAGCCGCCAGCAGGCTCGCGGCAGAAGATCCGAGCGATACGGTGCTGAAGCTAACCACTCACAAGTTCATGATTGGTTGCATTCAGAATCGAAAGATATTCATAGACGGTATGGTAGCTACAGCGGCCGAAGAAAATCCGCTCGGAATGTTGGATGGTCTGAGACAGATGAAGCAGGGTGGAGAGCTGCTTTACATATCCAGGATTTTCTGCAGGCATCTGGTTAAGGCCGATCCAGCTACCTATGCTGAAAATTTTGAGGAGCTGACCTTCCTGAGAAACATGAGTCTGACGAGGAACAAGCCTCTTTTCCGTAATGAAATAAGCGCCATGGTCACATCGTGGAACCAAACTGACCCCGAAGCTATGGAAGCCTATATCTCCGGTTTACCTGCGGGGGAGAAGCGCAAGGTCTTCGAGACAGCACTAGGGAACTTGCATGCGGAGTAGATACGCGGTTCAAGATCCTCATTGACTGAAATCAAAAGTGATTCAATAAAGTTCCTGAAGATGAATTCTCTCGGCTGACTCACGTCCTAATTTATCTACTGTAGTCTCAGGGATTTTCGGGTAGAGCTCAAGACTTCTTAGATATGGGTATGAGATCTTTTGACCCATTGCTTTGTCATTGAATACCTCAGCAACGATAGAGACATGAGTTTTGATTTTTTTTGCAAAGCTCTCAAGTTCATAGTGCTTTGGTTGTGGATGTCTAACTGCAAACTGAGTTAGTTCATCACTATAAACGAGGGTGTCATCGGCCCATTTATCAGCCTCTTTTTCCTGTTGGTCATTATCTTGGTTTTCGTAGTCCGCAATACACTGATTTACTTCGGTGATATGTAGCAGAAGGTGCGCAATTTCGTGAAAGAGGACTCTCCAAAATTGTGAGTGGTTTCGATATTTTAACCCATGTACGATAACTGCTTTTGCAGGGCTCGTGAGTTTCGTGCACCCTCGTAGTGCGGACTCCTTCATAATTGGAACAAACACAAGAGCGACTCCAGCTTTGCGCAGTAGCTCTTGAACCTCAGGAATTATTTGCTCAATGCTATGCTGGCTGTATTCCCTCAAGCTTTGGACTGCCTCGTTAAGCTTGTCGCGATCATATGGTTCAACGGAGATATGGGCAGCGGCTTGTTCTCCGATCCAGCACCAGATTCCAGCACTCATAGAATTTGACGCTTGATTAGTGTCCTTGAAGGCTGCCATCTCTCTCCATGAATCTTCTGCTTCTCTTTGCACCTCCTGCAATGTGGCTTTCTGGAAGAGCTTACAAATTTCTGACCTTCTCGCTCTAGGACTTAGAGTTTCTTTTACCAGACCCATTCCGGTCATTGTTTTGTAGTCCAAAAGAGAGAGGATTCTCTTTTCCTCATCATCCGGCTGACGATCTTCGATCACGACTTTTGGAGTCGATTCATGTCTCCAATTCTTAGTCTTAGCAATCTCGAATGCTTCTCTGCTCGCAAGAAAGGTACGCAAGTTAATACTCACTGACTTTGAGGGACGCATGTGCCCACGGAGCCAACGGGAAAACATCTTCTCACTATAGCCAGTGATGCCGGCTGCTTCTTTTTGGTTGAGCGAATATTTATCAAGGAAGGCTTGTATCTCTTGAGGTGTAATAGCGTCCATTACTACATCGAGGAAAGCGTCGATAATTTCTCCACCAGTGTCTCCTACGACGATACACTCACAGCTATCACAGCGTTCCATGGGGACGTTTGGCACGACGACTTTTCCTAATTCTGGAGCCGTTGTAGTATAGTCCTCTACCACAGAACGCAGCTGTCCATCCGCGCACTCAAAGCAGGGTATGGTTTTTATTTCTGTCGATTTAGTTTTCATGGTCTACGGATTCAATTGGAATTAATGATAGCGGTGCATATCCAGTGTCATGCTTGTGCAAAGCAATCATCACTCTAGGCGGTTCACCTTTTGGCGAGAGCGTTATGTGGATGAGGAGTCCGTCCTCACATTCGTCCCACCGCATCACATAGTGATATTTTTGACTGTCTTGTGGTTTTTTCTTTTCCTTTAAAAAGATTCGGTAGGATTCCAAATCTTTGGTGAGTTCATTAAAAAGTGTTTTCTGGCGAATATTCCAATGATCGAGCCACCTTCTAGATGGGCCATTCATGTCTAGAAATCGACGCTTTTCATCGCGCAAGCATTCCAAAATGAGAAGCCGAACTTCTTCGCTGGCTAGTCTGTCGTCAGGCATCTCCCTATTGAAGAAAGTGCTTTTTCCTACTTTTTGCAACTAGATTTAAATTTAAAGTGCGTTTCCGCACCTGAGGGAGACGTTGAATATTACGTTAAATAGCCTCCGAATGGGATAGCGGGATCGTGATGACCGAAGTGTAAATCTTCCCTATTCAGGAAAAGACGAAGCTGCCGATTAGCATTGGAGTAATATATAGCCTGAGGTGCGAGAGTGTCGGCTGACTATTTTTGACTGAAAAGGAACACGCCTTTCTTGTTGGAAGTAACGATGTCGATTTTTCCGTCGCCGTTCACATCGTCTGTGGTGATCTGGCGGCCTACACCTGAATCCGTGTCGATCTGATAGGGGATGAACTCCACTTCTCCGTTTTCCATTCTGTGGGTGCGGAACCAGTAGAGAACAGCCGGTTCTTCTGCGCCGGGATCCCGGCCGTTGTGGGCGTAGTAGCATTTGCCTGTTACGATGTCCTTGATGCCATCGCCATCGATATCGGCGCAGCCTAGAGCGTGAAGCTGGGAGAACACGACGCCGTAGGAACTGTCCGACGGTTTCTTGTTCATGATCATGTGGGGCTCGAAGGAGATGACTCCATCGGTCTCGATGTTCTCGAACCATGCGAATCCGTACGCGTGGGCGTTGAGGGCTGTGACCACGTCATTGTCACCGTCGCCGTCCACATCGTAGGCATACATTTGTGCGCCGCCTTGGTTTGGTTTTTCAAAAGCGAAATCTACCTCGTGAAATTTCCATTCGGATGTCTCGTCCCAATCCTTCGGCTGCTGCCACCAGCCGAACCTATCGATGACATCCATCAGGCCATCGCCATTGATGTCACCTGTTCCAAGTCCGTGGCCTTTGGCGAGTTTCTTTTTGTCCTGATGGGAGATTTTGAGGACTTTCCATTTCGCTTTGGGATCATCCGTGGGATAGGAAATCGTAATGAAATTGCCGCTGTAGGAGAGCAGTTCCTCTTGTTCGTCGCCGATGATGTTCACGTAGGTGGGGGACTCGTTGCAGACATTTTCCTGGGCGATGCAGTGCTCGCAGGCAGTCGCATCTTGATCGGCGGGTGAGAGGTTTTCTCCGGGATTGATGAAAATTTTCGCAGGCTGTCTTTGATAACTCAGTTGGATGATGTCCGTCCATTTGTCGTTGGTCAGCTCATCGGGGAAGGTGAAAAAATTGTAGGCATAGCCGGAGAGACCCTTTCCTGTGAGGGGATAGTATTTGACCGGTTCGTAGGCGAATTTTTCTTTGAAATCGGGGCCGAGCCAAACGATTGATCCGGCGATGATGTCGGGTTTGCCATCGGAATTAATGTCGCCGACGGATGCGCCTTCGGAGTGATACTTGTCCAATAGTTGAATTTTTTCGAAGGAGACGGTTGTCTCGGGTGGCTGGTTCTTGGCGTGAGCCAGGGAGAGGGAGAGTAGGTAGATGGCCAGGGATGTGGTTTTCATGGAGGTTTTTTCTGTGAGATTAGGAGGGAGGTGGGCTTGAAGAAGTATTCGCCGGGTTGATCGCGACTTCATAGTCGCGGTTCCTTTCTGCTTTGTCATTTGATGAGCTGGACGTTTTCGGCGGGGAGCCAGCAGGGGCGGGTGTCGGGGAGGATTACCTCTAGCCAGTCGTCGCGTTCATCGGTGATGGTGAGTTCCAGGCCTTCCTGGAGGGCGCTGTTGAAGGCTGGGGCGTAGGTGTAGGCGGGGCCTTTGCGGGCGGTGACTGACTCGCTGATGAGGACTGCTTCCTGCTGTCTGCCTAGGGAGCTTTTCAAAAGAAACGCGAGGGCGGCAATGGTCAGAATACCCAGGAAAGCGTTGGCCATTTTCAACGGGCGGTTTGGAAATCTTACTGTGAGTAGGAGGGTGAGCCAGAAGGCGAGGTTCAGGAGGATGAGGATGGATTTCAGCCAGCTGGTGGGGAGTTTTTTCCACCATGGCGGTGGAGGCGGGGTGTCATTGGTGGTTAGGGCGCGGGCGGCTGCTAGATTCTCTGCCAGGAGTTTGTCGAAGGGGCGGTAGAGGGTGGCCTCCCGGTAGGCGGCGATGGAGCGGCCAATGATTCCGGACTGGAACCATGCGTTGCCGGCGTTGTTCCATGCTTCGCCGGGGCGTGTTTTTGATTCGGCTACGGCTTGGAATTTGAGAGCGGAGTCTTTGTAGAGGTCGGTGGCCTGGTCGCTTCCGGCGGGGGCGGACTGCGCTTGGGCGAAGAGGGTTTCGGCGGCCTTCCAGTCATCGGCTTTTACTGTGAGTATAGTAGCCAGGAAAATGAGTGGTAGGGCGATCCGTTTTGCGAGGTGGTTGAGATTGGTGAAGGTGGG
>JBPOGC010000032.1:0-22286 GCA_051251795.1 Luteolibacter sp.
CCCAATGCACGAGTTGTGTAGATGAGTCCTTCGATGGTGGCGACGGCCAGGATGCCGGCGAAGCAGTCCTGGAGATTGACGGCGGATTGGAGTTCTCCGCGTTTGTCGGCCGGGTAGCGGTCTTGCATCCAGGCATTGAGCGGGGAAAGGAAAAGTGCGGAGGAGAAAGCAAGAAGGCCAAGCCAGATGAGGAAAGGCCAACCGCCGGGGGTGAGGAATGCGAGGACTAGGGCGCAGACGGTCATCAGGATGCCAGCGATGGGCACCCATCCGAGTTCGATCTTCTTCCGCAAGAGCCACGATGCCACGCCGAAGCCGACCGCCATGCCCAGCGAGGCGGAGGCCATGAAGATGGATGAGAGTGTGCCGAAGCCTTCGCCGCCTTCGGTGAGGGATTTCGCGACTTTTACCGACCAGAGATTGATGAAGGCGGCAAAGCCCCAGAAGTAGGCGACGCCTAGTGCTGCGCGGCGAAGGCCGGGATCTTTCCAGAGCTCGGTGAGATCCTTGAAGTGGCTGATGAGAAGTTTTCCGGAAAGCTTGGTGTCGCCTTGGGCGGGAACTTTCGGAATGGAAATGGCCATCAGGACGGCTGGAACCGCTAGGCATGTGAGAAGGAGCAGTGGGAAAAGCGCCGCGCCCCAGGCGTTTTCCGGAACTCCTCCCAGGGAGGTGTAGCGCTTGTCATACCACCAGCCTGCGACGATCTGGCCGGCGAGGATGGCGAGCATAGCCATCATTTGCTGGACTCCGGCGGCGAAGCCGAGGTGCTTGGAGCCGACGAGTTCCTTGTTGATGCCTATTTTCGCCGGGCTGAAGAAGGCGGACTGCATGGCCAGCATGAAGAAGCCTACGAGAGCCAGGGGCATCTGTTTGATCACGATCGAAACGCAAATGAGCGAGAGGATGCAGACCTGTGCGATGGCTGCGCCGACGATGACGTTCCGTTTGGAAAAACGGTCGCTCATCCATCCTGCCAGGGGGGCGAAGAGGACGAAGGGTATTGCGATCATCAGGCCTGCTGCTGATTCGACGGAGTAGCCTACCGCGCCTCCCAGCGGGATGAGAATGAACTGGGCGGCCTTGTCGTTGAACGCGTTTTGCGTCTGTTGGGCGATCATGCTCCAGTAGCCGAGCCATTGCTGTTTGGTTGGTTCGGCTTCGGGATGATCGGGTGTCATAAGAGGCTAGATGTTCGATGCGCAGCAATCGAGGTGCTGGTTCATCTCCAGCGCTGGGTTCTGCTCCTTCGCGGTGCCGACGACGACTGCCGGGACTCCTGCGACGGTGGTGTGCGGAGGCACGTCGTTGAGGACGACACTGCCAGCGCCGACCTTTGCATGAGTGCCGATTTCCACTCGCCCGAGAATTTTCGAGCCGGCGCCGATGAGGACTCCGCTGCGGATGATGGGATGTCTGTCGCCGGTTATTTTACCTGTGCCGCCTAGGGTGACTTCGTGCAGAATGGAAACGTCGTCCTCGATAATCGCCGTTTCACCGACGACGAAGGAGGTGGCGTGGTCAAGAAGGATGCCGCAACCGATCCGCGCTGCCGGATGGATGTCCGTTGAGAAGACTTCGTTGGAAATGCTCTGGAGATACAGTGCGAGCCAACGCCGCTCGTCCTGCCAGAGCTGATGGCTTACCCGGTAGGTGCAGAGCGCCATGAAGCCTTTGAAAAAGAGCAAAGGTTCAAGCGGTGAGAAGCAGGCGGGATCACGCTCGAACATGGCTAGGAGATCGTGGCCGCAGCTGCGTGTGATATCGTCATGTTCGGAGAAGATTTCAGAGAACAGCGGCTCCAGGATTTCCCGGGGCATGTCTTCTCGGGCGAGTCTTCTTGCCAGGCGGACAGTGAGTGCGTTGGCGAAACTGTCTTGCGTAAGCACCACGTCCTCCACGAGGATGCGCAGGCTTTCCTCTTCCTCGCAGAGTTTTTCCGCCTCGCTGCGCAGCTTCATCCAGAGGTTTTCCATATTCGCGGCTTCCCCCCTGCACAACTTCGCCCCACTCTCAACCACCGCAGCTTGTTTCGTCTCGCTCATGAAAATTTCTCAAAAATTAGAATATGCCTGCCGTGCGCTGGTTCAACTCGCGAAGGGCTATGACGGCAAGACTCTTACCCGTCTGGACGACCTTGCGCAACGCGAAGCTGTCTCGGCGAACTTTTTAGTGCAAATTCTCAACGATCTGAGGCGCGCTGGACTGATCGAATCCCGCCGGGGTGCGAATGGCGGGTATCTGCTTTCAAGGCAGCCTTCCGATATCACATTGCGGCAGATCGTGGATTGCGTGGAGCCGTCCCAGCTCCAGAACACGGCTGTGGCTCATGGGGAATCCGGCGCGGCGGTGAGGCGGGCGTGGGAAGCCGTTTCGGAAAATCTGACCAAGGAGCTGGACAAGGTGACGCTCGAGTCCCTGGCGAACTCCACTTCGGTGCCGATGTTCTACATCTGAGGCAGCAGGCGGAATGCCGGGCGGGGGAGTCCTGTCAGGGTAAGACTTTCGGCTTGCATGGCCTAGGTATCCACGCTAATCCACTGCGAACAAACAACCTCTGTCACACGGAGAGTGGGTCTGATGCCCACTCTTTTGCGTCTAGGGAACACTCGTCCAGACAAGCGCTTCCTAGCACACACCGCACACCAGCTTTCCACCGCCAGCCATGACCAACGACATCGTCGCACTCATCGAATATTACGAAAAAGAAAAAGGAATCGAACGCTCGAAGATTGTCTCGGCTCTCGAGTTTTCCTTTGTCTCCGCTTATCGGAAAATGGTTCCCGGAGCTGATGCCATCGAGATCCTCCGCGCTGATGTGGATACGAAAAAAGGGAATACCAAGATTTTCGCTTCCCTGACAGTCACTGAGGACGACGATCACCAGGACAAGTTCAACGAAGTGCCGGTCACCCTCGCGAAGAAGAAGGATCCGGAGATCGAAGTGGGTGGCACGCTTGAATTCAATGTCACTCCGAAGGACTTCGGCCGCATCGCTGTGCAGACTGCGAAGCAGACGATGATGCAGCGTCTTCGCCAGGCTGAGAAGGAAATGATTTACGAGGAGTTCAAGGACAGGGCGGGCGACGTCGTGTCCGGAACCGTCCGCCGCTTCGAGCGCAACGATGTGATGGTAGATCTCGGCAAGTTCGAGGGAATCATGCCGAACCGCGAGCGTGTTCAGGGTGAAGACTACAACATCGGTGACCGCATCCGCTGTTACGTCCTGGCCGTGGAAAACGAAGGCCGTGGGCCGGAAATCATCCTTTCCCGCAGCCACCCGAACTTCGTCCGCCGTCTTTTCGAGGCCGAGGTAAATGAAATTTCCGACCACACGGTTGATATCCGCGGCATCGCCCGCGAAGCCGGTTTCCGCACGAAAGTAGCGGTCTTTAGCAACGACCCGAAAGTCGATCCAGTAGGTGCTTGCGTGGGAATGCGTGGAGCGCGGGTCAAAAACATTGTCCGTGAGCTGAACAACGAGAAAGTCGATATCATCCGTTGGAGCGAAGATCCTGCAGAGCTTGTCCGCGAGGCATTGAAGCCTGCCGAACTGATTTCCATCTCACTTGATGAGGGTGCGAAAGTAGTTCTCGTCACAGTAAGCGAAGAAGACCTCAGCAAGGCAATCGGCCGGAAAGGTCAGAACGCCCGTCTATCCTCCCGCCTGATGGGTTGGGATGTGCAAGTCCGCAAGGACGAGACGAAGGAAGAACAATTCAAAGAGAAGATCGGTGGCGTAGCCCACACGCTCGGTGAGCAACTCGGTATCACTGACGAGCTTGCGGAGAAGCTCACTCTCTTCGGAGGTGTGAGCGCGGAGATGATCGTCGATATGCCAGTGGATTTCCTGACCGGTTCGCTCGAAATTTCCGAAGAACAAGCTGAAGGAATCCTTGCAAAGGCTCGCGATATCGTCGGTTCTCCAGCTGAAGAGGCTGTGGAAACTGCCGAAGTTGTAGCGGAAGCCGCCGGGGATACCACCGAGATTGCCGGAGATGTGGTGGCAACTGCTGAAAACGTAGTGGAAGCTGCCGGAGATATCATTGGCGAAACCGTCGATGCGATTGTTCCAGAAACCGAAGCTGACAAAGCTACAGCCGAGGACTGATTCCTCTTATTTACAGAACACAGAATTCAATTTGCCTACTCCCCATACTCCAGAACGCCGAATGCCTAAGAACAGCGACAATACTTCAGACAAGCCGAAAAAAGTCCTCGATCTAATCGACGAGGTCAAAAAGCCATCTAGAAGACAGCGCCAGAAACTGGAAGCTGAGGCAGTCAACGCGCCCAGCAAGGTGGAGAAAGCGAAGGCCGATGCTCTCGATCTTTTCGCTGAGGACGAAAAACCGAAGGTTCGCAAGAAAGCGCCTGCCGGAAAGAAAGTTCTGGGGAGTATCTCCAAGATCCTCGACAAGGATAAGGTGGATCCGGATCTTATTGAAGGCCAGGACAAGGCTACCGTTGCTTCTCCTGATTCAGCATTAAGTACCGATTCCGATGCGGAGATGGACTCCGATGATCCGAAACTTATCGTCATCAAGCCGCCCATTCTTGTGCCTGATCTCGCGGCACGTTTGGGGCTGAAGCCTTTCAATGTGATGGCAGACCTGATCAAGATCGGCGTCTTCCCAGCACCGAACCAGCCGCTCGAGCCAGAAGTGGCAGCGCAGGTTTGTGAAATGCACGGATTTACCTTCGAGCGCGAGAAGCGTGACAAGGACAAGGGCTTCCACAAAGTGGAGGAAGTAATCGAAGAACCGGAAGCTCCTGAAGAGGAACCGGAAGATCTTCTCAAGATCCGCCCGCCGATTGTTACGATCATGGGTCACGTTGACCACGGCAAGACCTCGATTCTCGATTTCTACAGGAAGAGCAAGGTAGTCACTGGCGAGGCTGGCGGCATCACCCAGCACATTGGTGCGTATCAGGTGAACCACAATGACCAGGTCATTACTTTCCTCGATACTCCGGGTCATGCCATTTTCTCAGACATGCGTGAGCGCGGCGCATCCATCACGGATATCGCGGTCATCGTTGTCGCTGCCAATGACGGCATCATGCCGCAGACCAAGGAATCCATTGAGCAAGCCCAGAAGGCTGGTAAGACGATCATCATCGCGATTAACAAATGCGACCTCCCTGCTGCTAACGTGGACAGGGTCAAATCACAGCTCGCGGAAAACGGTCTTCAGACAGTTGACTATGGTGGTGATACCGAATTCGCAGAAATTTCCGCGCTGAAGGGCGAGGGTATGGATAATCTTTTGGAACTCATCGTTCTCCAAGCAGAGGTTCTCGAACTTCGTGCAAATCCGAAGGCAACTACCCGTGCGGGTGTCATCGAGGCACGCGTGGTTCCAGGCCGCGGCACTACCGCGACTGTTATCGTGGAAGCCGGAACCTTGAAGATCGGAACCGCATTTATCTGTGGACCGTTTTCCGGAAAAGTTCGCTCTCTGATCAATGATCTTGGTGAGAAAGTGAAGAAAGCGCTTCCGGGAACTCCTGTTGAAGTCATCGGATTTGAAGAACTCCCGAACGTTGGCGACCATCTTACTGAGATGAAGAATGAGAGGGAAGCGAAGGCTCTGGCGAAGGATAGGCAGGAAGAACTTCGTCTTAAGCGTCTCCAACCCCAGCATCGCAACCGTATGGAGGATCTATTCTCCAAGGTGAATGATGGTGGGGAGAAAAATCAGCTGAAAATCATCCTCAAGTGCGACGTGCAGGGATCTGTGGAAGCAATCAAGAAAGCGATTGAGGCCATCGAGTCCGAGAAGGTTGATTGTCAGTTTATCACCGCAGCAGCGGGACCGATTACCGAGTCCGATGTGGCATACGCCAGTTCTTCCGACGCAATCATCATGGGCTTCAACGTCAAGGTTGAGGCCAAGGCGGTGAAAGCTGCGAAGGCAGCAGTCGTTGAGATCAAACTCTACTCGATTGTCTACGAACTCATCGACCAGGTGCGCGAGGCAATGCTCGGACTTCTGGAGCCACTCACACGCGAGACTGTTATCGGTCACGCGGAGTGCCGCCAGGTATTCAAGGTCAACAAGGGCAAGGCTGCCGGTTCTTTCGTCACCGACGGGAAGATCCACAGGAAAGCACACGCCCGCGTCCTACGCGGTGGCATCCCTGTTTTCGATGGCAAGATGTCCACGCTCCGCCGCTTCCACGAGGAAGTGGAGGAAGTTCGCACGAACTTCGAGTGCGGAATCAGGCTCGGCGAGTTCAACGAATATCAGGAAGACGACATCATCGAGTGCTACACGCTCGATAAGGTTGCACAGACTCTGTAAATCTCAGGGTTTCCTTCAATTTCAACCATTCCTACCGATTTGTCCCGCCGCATAGACAGAGTAAACGAGTTGCTTCGCCGCGAAGTTTCCACGGTGATCCAGCACGATTACGAATGGAACGGGAGGCTTGTTACTGTAAGTGCAGTAGAAGTGACCCAGGATCTCAAGGAGGGGAAAGTCTGGATCAGTGTGATTGGCGGATCCGCTGACACTGTGATCGAGAAACTCAACAAGGCGCATGGAGCGATCCAGGGCGCTGTGATGAAAAGGGTGGTTCTGAAATCAACGCCTGTTCTCCGCTTTACTCATGACGACTCCGCAGTGCGCGGGGTTGAGATCGTGAACCTCTTGCAGGAAGTGGATAAGATTCCGAAGGCACCTTTGGAGGACGAAGAGGAAGGCTAGTCTTGGAATGCTGCGGGGTGCTGCGGCTTTTCTTCTTGAGAGGTTAGGTTCGAAGATGTTTTCAGAGTCTATGACTTTCTCATTGAGAGAAAGCCGGCCAAAGACCGGCTCTCCATTATTTGAAATCTCAACGGCCGATACCTACATTTTCTGGAGAGGTGATTGGATCGCGGAGGGGAGTAAGAATTCCTTGGTCGAGTCGGTAGATCCAGCCATGGATGCAGATTTTCTGTCCGCGTAGCCATGCGTCCTCAACGATTGTTGTTCGTGCCACGTGACGCGATTGCGAAAGGACGTTGAGTTCGCAAAGTCTGTCCAGCTTCGCATCATGGGACAGTGTGGCGAGTTCTTCACGGTGGCCACGAGTCAGTGCGCGGATCGGGGAGAGCCAGTTATCTATCAGTCCGTGGCGGAAATTATCGAGGGCTGCCTCAACACCTCCGCAGCCGTAGTGGCCGCAGACGATGATGTCGGTGACTTTCAGGACATCCACGGCGTACTGAAGAACTGCCAGGACGTTGAAGTCGGTTTCCTGAACGACATTGGCCACGTTCCTATGGACGAAAACCTCTCCAGGTGGCAGGCCGGTGATCTGGTTTGCAGGGACCCGTGAGTCCGAGCAGCCGATCCAGAGGTACTTCGGGGTTTGTTGCTGGGCGAGGCGTTCGAAAAATTCAGGATCACTTTCCCGCATTTTTGCAGCCCAGCGGGCGTTGTTTTCGATGAGTCTGTCGATCTCTTCCATCAGATGGGATTCTATGTTGGGCGCGGCACCGCTTTACACACTATTTTTCGCTTTTTCATCGAATTCCGCTTTGGCTGCCTTTCTGCACTCCGCTACGAAGTGGTTGCAGGCTTCGCGGCAAACCAAGGGAATTGCCAGTGAGTCGGGAGCGCCGCTCGGGATTCCATTGAAGCGTGATGCCTCGCTGTCATCGAGAGGTGTTTCCGGGTCGATTTTCCACAGGATTTTTTTCGCACAGTTGTGGGCGGGGCCGCAGACTTTCTGGATGAGTTTTTGCGCGCCTTCGTCGCTGATGGAGCCGGCGTAGCGATACATGCCTGTCTGACGGGCAAGTTTTTCCCTGAGATACTCAATGGGAAGTTCACCATCGCGGTGCTTGATGAAAAGCGAGGTGCAGGCTGGGTAGAGAAGATCTAGAGCGCGGAGTAAGTCTTCCTCATTGTCGAGGGTCAGGATCCAGCCACGGCGGAGATTGATTTTTCCTTTCGTAAACCGGTATTCGCCATCCTCCGCGTAGGTGGAAATGTCCCGCGCTTTTTCAGGGTTTTTGTAATGTTCCAATCCTCCGAAGGCGGGTTGGGTGGCGAGATCCTCGTCTTTTATGTGGAACAGGGCATAGGCGAACTCGCACAAATCCGCATGGATGTGGATCTGGCCCATCTGGTTCACCCCGGAGCGGATCAATTCCTTCACGTGTTGGGAAAGATTTTTGGCTGTGGCCGGAGAGGCGGGAGCAGGGGAGTGTTTTTCATCGAAATCAGAAATCTGATCGAGAATCACATCGGCCAGCAGTGGCTCTGTCCCGATTGCGGAGGAATAGTAGAGCGTCTTTTCGCGTATCTTGTAGGGGTTCTGATGAAAGACTTCAGCTTGGCTTGCAGCAGGCCCGATCTCATCGCGCACTCCGAGCATGACGGGAATGTCCTGGTAGGAATGAAGGCCATCGGAAATGAAAAATGGGACGACGACTACGTTCGGGGTTTCCGCGATTTTGTTCCAGTCCGCGATGAAGGGTGGCTCTTCCATGTAAGCGTCAGTTACCAGGGCATACCCGGCAGCTGATGCGGTGATCAGATCTGCCTGATCCTTGATCGCCTTGGTGGAGTTCTTGTTCAGGCCAGTGCCGTGGCCGGTGATGATCAGGGTGGTATCCTTCGGGGGAATTCCAGGGGCTACCTCTCTTGCACGGCGCAAGATCAGATCCGTCATCGAACTATGGACTCCGACGGGGAGGCAGTAATGAAGGGTTTTTCCATCCCGAATTGTCGTCGCGCCATCCAGCTCCAGTTCACGTGGGATTACCTCCTGTGTGAAGTATCCTTCGCTGATGAAATCAGGGACGATGTAGACTTCAGTGGAGTCGATCATGAAAAGCGCCTCGCGCATGGATGGCTCCTCTTTCCAGAAACAAACGTGAACCTCGGCAAAGAGATTGCGTTTTCTGATTTCCTCAGCGTGATCGAAATATGGGGTGGAGGAATCCGGATTTTCAGTGGAACCGTGGCCGACGATGAGAAGGGCTGAGTTTGGCTTCGGGGTGAAGGACATGTGAGGAAAATGGAGAGCGCCCGGCGGAATGCAAGCGAACGAGACAAATCCGGCAAAACTTGTGGATTCCCTGCCTTGGGAATGGCTTTTGACAGGCCTGGTTTCGCGTTTCAAAGGATAACTAGGAAATTTTTCTGAATAATTTCTGAAAACACTCAGTCAAAGGGTCATCATGAAAAAAATTGGACTCACAATTCTTGGCGCGATTGCGCTCTCATCGGTTAGCTGTCAGACGACTTATGATGCTTATGGGACTCCTCGCAAGTCGGTTGATCCCGGGGTTGCCATTGCAGGTGTGGCAGCAGCAGGTGTGCTCGGTTATGCCTTGTCAAACAATGACAGGAACCGCTATCGGAACGGGAAACACTACCGGAGTAACAACTATTACCGCAGCAATTACCACAATGGCTACAAACACCGCAAGGGGAACTACCGCCGCTATTGAGCCCTTTGATTTCTTAATATAGGAGATTTTCCAAGGCCATCTTTAGTCTTGCAAACGGAGGGTGAATCACTAGGTTCGCCCTCCGTTTTTCTTTTGTCTGGTGAGCGGTTGGAGCCCCGGTGCACACCAGACGCCTTTTTCCGGGGCAATTGTCGGAAGGGAAACGTAACCAAACTAACCAAACAACTAACCAAACATATGAGTACTGCCCTAGCAGAACCATCAAACCAAGAACTGAGTGACCTTATTGACTCCAAATTCACGGAATTCCGTGAGGGATCCATAGTCAAAGGCACTATCCTCGACATCCGCCCACAGATCGTGCTGGTGGACGTCGGCTACAAATCCGAGGGAGCAATTCCGTCCAACGAATTCGAGGACGAGGAAATTGAAATCGGTGACGAAATCGAGGTTCTCCTCGAGCGTCTTGAGAACGACGAAGGCATGGTCGTTCTCTCCAAGGAAAAAGCTGCTTACAAGCAGAACTGGGACAAGATCGTCAAGGTATACCAAGACGGCGGCCTGGTTCGCGGCAAAGTCAAATCCGTTGTCAAAGGCGGCCTGACCGTAAACGTGGGTGTGGAAGCTTTCCTTCCCGGCTCCCAAGTGGACATCATTCCACCGAAAGATCTTACCGAATACGTGGGCAACGTCTACGAATTCAAAATCGTCAAGGTCAACGACGAGCGCAAGAACATCGTTCTTTCCCGCCGCGAAGTTATCGAGGCAGAGCGCTCCGAGCAACGCCAGGCATTCCTTCAGACCGTCAAAATCGGCGACAAGGTTGTCGGCGCGATCAAGAACATCACCGACTTCGGTGCGTTCGTCGATCTCGAGGGCATGGACGGACTCCTTCATATCACCGATATGTCTTGGGGTCGCATCAACCACCCATCCGAGCTTCTGCACATCGGCCAGTCCGTGGATGTTGTCATCCTCGACGTCGACCGTGAGAAAGAGCGCGTGTCGCTCGGCCTCAAGCAGATGTCCGACAACCCATGGGAAGACATCGAGCGCAAATACCCGATCGGCCAAGAGGTCAAAGGACAAGTTACCAAACTTCTCCCTTACGGTGCGTTCATCGAAATCGAGCGCGGCGTCGAAGGCCTCGTGCACGTTTCCGAGCTCAGCTGGGTCAAGCGTATCACCCGCCCTTCCGACGTTCTCGAACTCGGCCAGGAAATCACTGCAGTCGTTCTCGGAATCAGCATCGAGGAGCAGAAGATCTCCCTCGGCGTTCGTCAGCTCGAAGGCAACCCATGGGACGAGATCGAGCTCCGCTACCCTGTCGGCGCTACCGTCACCGGCCCTGTCCGCAACCTTACCGCCTATGGCGCGTTCGTGGAGCTGGAAGAAGGTATCGATGGTATGATCCACGTTTCGGACATGTCCTGGACTCGCAAGATCAACCACCCTTCGGAAGTTCTCAAGAAGAACGACGAAGTGGAGGCGATCGTCCTCGCGATCGACAAAGGCAACCAGCGTGTTTCCCTTGGCATCAAGCAGACCGAAGGAGATCCTTGGTCGGAAATCGATGGCCGCTTCAAGGTCGGCGACCTGGTCAAGGGCACCGTTGCGAAGATCGCATCCTTCGGAGCGTTCGTATCCCTCGAAGGCGACATCGACGGCCTCATCCACATCTCGCAGCTTAGCGAAGACCACGTGGAGAAGGTCAAGGACGTCATCAAGGTGACCGACGAGATCGAAGCCCGCGTTATCAAGGTCGACAAGGTAGAGCGCCGTATCGGTCTCTCCATCAAAGCCGTTGGTTACTCCGAGGAGCAGCTCAAGAAGGAAAGCGCAAGCTTCGAGTCCCTCCGCCCATCCAGCGAGATGGTCGGCCTCGAGCAAGCCTTCAACCTTGCAGCCGCAGCTTCCGAAGAGTGGAGCCCAGGCGACGACGACTAAATTCAAAACAGGCTGGAGCGATCCAGCCTGTGATTCTCAAAAAGCCGGACGGGGTAACCTGTCCGGCTTTTTTTTGTGTTATTTTTCAGCGAGACTCTTTGGCAGGGACGTGTATCCTTACACGTCCGTTCTGCTGGATCTTTTTGATCTGGCGGATAGAAGAATCATTCAGGCATTCCGCGTCCAGGTTTAGAGGCTGTCTGAAAAATGCCGAATGAGTGCTGCGAAAGATTTTTGTGTCAGGCAAGGCGCGACGCCGGAGCTGGTCGAGACCAGTGACCAAGGAGCAACGAAGCTTGAGGCAAAAAGACTCGCAGCCCTTGGGGGCTCTTTCCATTCAATCGACATGGTCGCAAATCGATCTTCCAAATAAACCACAAGCCACTCGTTTGGCATTTTTCAGACAGTCTCTTAGGGGAAGAGGTTTGTTCTCGGATGCGGCGCGACCGTCAGAAAGGACGACTAAGGATAGTCGTCCCTGCCTGCCCGGCCTTTCATAAGCCTCACCACCAGCGGAGAAATCCCAGTAATCTGTGCCAGCCGCTGTCACCCACTTTTGCTGTGTAGATACTGATCAAAGAATCAATACTTCGCAAAATTAGGATTGCTGCGATGAAGCCGAAAAATAAGAAGGAGAATACGAAGCGTATCCAAAAAACAGCGGGATCATTATTTGGTATCGGGAGGCTTCGATTGTTAGGATTGGGTTGCTGGATATGTACAAACGGATCACTAGTTCCACTCCGATGATTTAGTCTCGATTTACAGTATGGGCTTTCTAAAGTCGAGGTATGAGCACGATGGAAAATTCACAAGGCGGAGATCTGAAAACTCTAGCGATAGATATCGGAGGATCCGGGCTGAAGGCCTCTGTGCTGGATGGCGAAGGCAATATGATTACCGACCGGGTGAGGGTGCCTACTCCGCCGAAGTGCAAACCCGACAAAATGGTCGAGACACTTGTGGAGCTGGTCGCACCTCTGCCTGAATACGACCGTGTATCAATTGGATTTCCAGGTGTTGTGCGGCTGGGGAAAATTTTAACCGCACATAATTTGGGACAGGAGGTGTGGCACGGGTTTGATCTCGATCTGGCAATGGAAAAAGCATTGGGGAAACCGGTGCGAATTCTCAATGACGCGGATGTGCAAGGGTTGGGCGCGATCTCAGGAAAGGGCGTCGAGGTTGTAATTACTCTGGGAACCGGGTTTGGCTCCTGTTTTACCGAGGACGGACGGCTCTCCACTCATCTTGAAATGGCTCATCATCCTTTCCGGAAAGGTGACACTTACGAGGAGCAGCTTGGGAACGCCGCCATGGAGGATGTCGGTAAGAAAAGATGGAGCAAGCGAGTTGAGAAGGCGATCGATGCCCTGAGAGATCTTGCTCTTTTCGACTGCCTTTACATCGGAGGTGGAAATGCCAAAGCCCTCAAGTTCGACCTGCCTTCGGATGTGAAGCTGGTTTCCAATAAACTCGGGATGAGTGGTGGAATCTGGCTGTGGGTTGAGAGAAGCCGCGGTAGTACGGATATGTTCCGGAAGTCCTAACCGTTGACTGATCTAGAAAAACACCCGGCCTCTTTTCGGGAGGACGGGTGTTTTAGTTTTTAGATTCGAAGTTGTTACCTGAGGAATGCCTCGTGGAGGCCGCCGTCCACGGTGATGATCTGGCCTGTGGATTTGCTAAGGCGATCTGTCACGAAGATGAAATAGGCTTCGGCTTGGTCTCCGGGGGTGATGGGGGATTTGGTCAGAGTACGGTCGGCGTAGAATTGCGCGAGCTTGCTGACCAGGGATTCCGTTTGCTCATCGTCGGTGTATGGGATGTCATACTTGGCGAGTGAGCCGATGACGCGCTCGCGCGGGAACATGGCGGAGCCTTTGACTACGGTGGCCGGGGCAACGGCGTTGACGCGCACCAATGGGGCAAGCTCGATGGCGAGCTCGCGGGTGAGGTGGTTGGCGGCAGCTTTCGATGTGTCGTAGGCGAGGGAGCCTTTTTTCGAGACGGCTGCGTTTGCAGAAGTGGTGAGGACGAGGTTGCCTTTGAGACCTTGCTCTTTCCAGGTCTTGAACGCTTCGTCTGCTACCAGGTAGGAGCCGGTGACGTTGATATTGTAGGTGAGCGCCCATTTATCGTCCGGGATGTGGCCGGTGGTGTCAGATGGGACGAAGATGCCTGCGGTGATGCAGATGTGATCGAAACCGCCATAGGCGAGTGCGACCTGGTCCAGCATTTCACGAATGCTCGCGCGGTCGGTGATGTTTCCTGCGAGACCGATGGCAGGACCGCATCCGGAGATGCCGCTACCTGCTACGCCGATGCCGGCACCGTATTTATCGGTGATTTCTTTGGCTGTGGCTTCGGCTGCTTCTTGGTTGAGGTCAACGCAGACGATGTTCGCACCTTCCTTGACGAGGCGGTGGGCGGTTTCCTTGCCGATGCCTGAGCCTGCACCGATCACGATGACGGTCTGGCGGGCTAGCTCTTTTTCAGCGGGCATGCGCTGGAGTTTTGCTTCCTCCAGGAGCCAGTATTCGATGTCAAAGGCTTCCTGTTGTGGGAGGGAGATGTATTCGTCGATGGCCTCTGCTCCGCGCATGACTTCGACAGCGCAGTTGTAGAACTCGGCGGTGACTCGGGATTCGGACTTGTCCTTGCCCCATGAAATCATTCCAAGGCCGGGGATGAGAACCACGGTCGGGTTCGGATCGCGCATGGCGGGGGAGTTGTCGTGTTTGCAGGTGTTGTAGTATTTTCCGTAGTCCTCGCGATATGTGATGAGGGCGGCGGCGAGCTTTTCCTTTAGGGCGGCTGCATCTTCGCTTTGCGGATCCCAGGCCACGTAAAGTGGCTTGATCTTGGTGCGGAGGAAATGATCCGGGCAAGATGTACCCAGTTCGGCAAGGCGAGGGGCTTCCTTGGAATTGACGAAGCGGAGGATCTTTTCGTCGTCTTGAATAGTACCGATGAAACGCTTTTGCTGGGAGACTTGGCCGCGCAGCCATGGAAGGATGCCGGCGAGTGTGGCGCGGCGTTGCTCTTCGGGAAGGGTTTCGTATTTTTGGCCGCCGAAGGCTTTTTCGTCACCGCCTTTGGCTTCGTATTTTTCCTCAATATACTGGGCTGCTTTTTCGATGAGGCTGAGGGTTAGCCCGTAGCATTTCTTCGCATCGTTGTCCCATGATATGAAGCCGTGCTGACCCATCATGATGGCCTGGGTGGATGGCTTGTTTTTTTCGATCTCCTGCATGGCGAGGCCTAGCTCAAAGCCGGGGCGCATCCATGGCACGTATTCCATTTCACCTTCGAAAATCTCTTTCGTGAGCGCTTCACAGTTTTTGGAAGCGGCGATGGCAATGATCGCGTTCGGGTGCATGTGATCGACGTGCTTGCCACTGAGGAAGCTGTGTAGCGGGGTGTCGATCGAGGACGGGCGTGGGTTGAGATTGAATGTGGTGTGGGAATACATACCGACCATTTCATCTTCCGCCGGTGTCTTGAGGCCGTTGCCGGCTTTGTCTGCGTAGACCGACTGCAGGGATATGAGCTTGTCCTGGTAGAGGGAGGAGAAGTTTTCGCGCCTGGAGGTGCGGAGATCGCCGCCGGAGCCCTTGACCCAGAGAACCTCGACTTCCTGTCCTGTCAATGGGTCGACTTCCATGATTTTTGAGGAAGTATTTCCGCCACCAGTGTTGGTGATCCGCTGGTCGGCACCGAGGATATTGGAACGGTAGACGAGCTGGTCCACGGCATCCAAAGTGCCTGCGTAGGAGTCGTCCCACGAGTAAGTTACGTGTTTGGGGTTTGTCATAGGGTTCGTTTGTAGAGTATTGACGATTCAATAAAACTAAGACAAAACCCAAACGTAACAAGAAAAAACCAGAATAACACAAATGCTAGCAATCGAACGACATAGGAAGATTCTGGAGGAATCCAAGCGGAACGGAGCAGTGCGGACACAGGAGCTTTCCGCCTTGCTGACAGTAACGGAAGAAACGATCCGACGTGATCTGGATACCTTGGCGAGGCAGGGACGGCTGCACCGGACGCATGGTGGAGCCACGGATATCTCGATGATGCTCCAGGAGCTGCCACAGAGCGAAAGGGAGAAGCGCTTTGCCGAGGAAAAAAAGGCAATAGGGAAACTGGCGGTGAAGTATGTTTTGCCCAACGAGACGCTTTTGCTGGATGCGAGTTCCACTTCGCTTGAGTTCGCGAGGCAGTTGCCGGCTGGCAAGGGGATCCGTGTCGTGACGTACGCGATGGATATCGTGGAGAAGCTGGCGATGCGTAATGACATCGAGCTGGTTCTTCTGGGTGGTGTTTTCGAGCCGAGAGGCAGGCGCTTCACGGGAATGCTGACGGAAGTGGCGTTGCGCTCGCTTAGGATCGACCGCTTCTTTTTCTCCGGAGGAGGATTTGATAAAAAGCTGGGTGTAGGTGAGCCGAATCCCGAGGAGGCGAGAGTGAAGGCGGCAATCATCGACCAGGTGAAATGGAAGTGTGCGATGATCGACCACTCAAAACTGGGGCACGCACCGGATCATTTTTTTGTGAAGCCTGACGAGCTGGATGTTTTGATATCCGACTCAAAAGGGGCTTCCTATCTGAAGGGTCTGAAAGGAGTCCTTCCGACCTTGGAAATTGCCAAGTGATTTTGGGTGCGGGTGATGCAGACCTGTAAAGTATATGGTTTTTTCGTCCTTGGTGGCCTCGGTGATGATGTGGGAAAGTTGAGATGCCGAGTGAATTGAAGTAAGGATCTTGCAGCCATGACTGACTTAGTATTGGCCGTGGAGACTTTAGGTTCTTGGCAAGTATAGGGGAGTGAACCTAATATCCGTAGTGATGAGATTTGGAAACTTGAGTTCTCCGGTTTGGATTGTGAGCGTAATTTGTTCCGGCCTAGTTTCTCTGGCAGCGAATGCGTTGGAGCCACCTCGGGAACTTCTTGAGGCTGAGGCCAAGTATTCAAAGGCAATTCAGAGTCATCTGGAAAATTCGAGTAGCGAACTGGATACGCGTAAGAAACTGAGTGAATTAAACAATTCATTTCTAAATCACTTGCGCAAAATTAGTCCGGAATTACTCGCAAGAAATTCCGAATACGGGCCAATGCTCACAGAGCGGATCGAGATTTTGAAGTGGAAGATTAGCTATTCATCGGAGGTTTCTGAGCTGGATGCAAGGAAGGCATTCCAGGATCTGCGGGGAAAGAAAGAGGAAGCTGAAACCGTTACCAAAATAGAGAATTTAGATGCTCCGACGGGCGAGCTCGAGTGCCGGGAGAAGGGGGAGGAAGTGAAAGTAGGAGAGGCTTTCGAGATAAAGGGAAAAACAAAAAGTATACCAGACACGCATGTAGTGCAGGTTTTTGCAGTGCCAAACTGGAAGGGGCTTTTTCCAAGGGAAAATAGAAAGACGCCGAACCGAAGGTTTACTGTCAGTGAGACACCTACTGAAGTGTGGGCTGGGCAGATGGAGTTTCACCTGATGGCGCTTCCCGAGAAGGTAATGAATGAGATAGATTTATATAAAGTGGCAAGGCAAAGATGGGAGGCAGGTGGATTCACTAAGGATAGTGTTCCTGTCTTCAATGGTATGCCGACAAGGAACATCTATCTCGATACACTGGAGAAAATGGGTGGATTGCGTTTGGATACGATCAAGCTCACTTACGTGAAGTAGATCCCGCGACTGTCCTCTAGGGTTTGAAAGGTGTTCTTCCTGCCTTGGAAATTGCCAAGTAATACCTAGGCCTCAGGTTCCTCTTCCTCGTCGAACATGCTGTTCATGTTTGCGAAGAAGGAGCTGAGATCGTCATCGGACATTTCCGTGTTCTGGATTTCATCGAAGTCCGTGTGCTCGACATGTTTGTCATCGAGCTCGCAGACGAAAGAGGAAACCTGACAGCCGGTTTTCTGCCCCCATTTCATACGGACGTTGCAGTAGGTGAGGGTGAGTGATTCCTGGGCGCGGGTGATGCCGACGTAAAGGAGGCGGCGTTCCTCGTCTTTGGTGCCTTCGGAAATGCTGCGGGAGTGGGGAAGGAAGCCTTCTTCCAGGCCGACGAGATACACGATGGGGAATTCCAGGCCTTTTGAGGCGTGGAGGGTGATGAGCGTGGCGCCTTTCTTCTTGTCTATGTCCTCGTCTTCGCGGTCGGAGGCGAGGGCGGAGTCATCGAGGAAGGACTGGAGTTTCTTTCCTTTGGCAATGTGTTGGCGAAGGGAGTCGATGATGGAGGCGATGGATTCGCCGCGCTGCTGGCGCTCGGCGTCGTTTTTGCAACCGCGCTCGATCCAGGGGAGGTAGTCGATTTCCTTCAGGAGGCCTGAGAGGACATCTGCTGGGTCTTCGTGGGAGAGCTCGATCTTGTTTTTTGCGGAGGAGATGAGGGCGACGAAGGTCTCGATGCAGTTGCGGGTCTTGGTGCCGATGGTGGTGGTGAAAAACGGATCGCAGAGGGCTTGCCAGACGGATTGGTTTTTCTCGCGGGAATAGTCTGTGGCGAGGACGGCGGTTGCCTGGCCGATGCCACGGTTCGGGGCGTTGAGTACGCGGAGGAGGGGGACGTCGTTGTCCGGGGAGACTAGGAGGGCTGCGTAGGCAAGGACGTCGCGGATTTCGCGGCGGTCGTAGAATGACTGGGCACCGACCATGCGGTAGGGGATTTTCCGGTCGCGGAGGGCGAGTTCGAGTTTGCGGGACTGGCCGTTGGTGCGGAAGAGAATGGCGAAGTCCTCCCACTCGCGGCCGACGGCGGATTTTTCCCCGAGGATTTCGTCTGCGATGAAATCGGCCTCTTCATCGTCTCCCGGCATGGCGACGACGCGGACGTTCTCACCACCGGGACGGGTGGAGCGGAGGATTTTCTCGCGGCGCCCGAGGTTGTGTTTGATGAGGGAGTTCGCGGTATGGAGGATTGCGTGGGAGGAGCGGTAGTTTTCTTCCAGGCGTATGATTTTCGGATCCGGGAAAAAGCGCTCGAACTCGAGGATGTTTGCGACCTCGGCGCCGCGCCAGCCGTAGATGGACTGGTCGTCATCGCCGACGACGCAGACGTGGTAAGGAGCACCGACAAGTTGCTGGAGGAGGCGCATCTGGAGGGCGTTGGTGTCCTGGAACTCGTCTACGGTGACCCTGGTATAAACTTTCCGGAAATGATCGCGGACATCGGCGTGCTCGCGGAGGAGTTGCTCGGCGAGGAGAAGGAGGTCATCGAAATCCACGGCGTTCTGCGCGCGCATCTCGTTCTGGTAGCCGACGGCGAGCTGTGCGAAAAACTTGTCCTGGAGATCTGCCACATCCAGGCCTTTGTTTTTTGCCTTCGAGATCTCAGAAAGGACGGTCTCCGCGCGGATCTTCTCGTCAGTGCCGCCTTTGCGCACGAGGAGCTGCTTCATGATGCCGACCTGATCCGAGTAGGCGCAGATGGAGAAATTTTTCTTATACCCAAGTTTCTCAATGCCACCGCGAAGGAGGCGGACGCAGAGTGAGTGGAATGTGCAGACGGTCATCTGCGAGACGGCGTGCTTGGAGACCATGCCGGAGATGCGTTCTTTCATCTCGGCGGCGGCCTTGTTGGTGAAGGTGACGGCAAGAATCTCCGCTGGAGGGACTTTCCGCTCCAACATGTGGGCGATGCGGCAGGTGACGGTACGTGTCTTTCCCGTACCGGCACCGGCGAGAATCATGACCGGGCCGTCTTGTGCGGAGACAGCCTGGCGCTGGGCGTCGTTCAGGGACTCGAATGCGAAATCGTTTGCCATGGGCGCGAGGAATCAATCCTGCGAGAGGTGTCTTGGCAATGCCGGGAAGCGAAATTTTTCGGGAAAACGATCCGGAATGATTACCCGAGGCGGAAAACGATCCGTGCCTTTGTAAGGTCGTAGGGGGACATTTCCATTTTCACCCTGTCGCCAACGACGAGGCGGATGAAACGCTTGCGCATTTTTCCGGAAATGTGAGCGAGGACTTCGTGCCCGCTAGCCAGTTTCACACGAAACATGGTTCCGGCGAGAACGGATGAGATCTCGCCTTCGACTTCAACTGCTTTTTCTTCGTCGTTAGGATCGGCTTTCTTTTTCGGTCCTCCGAAGTTTCTGTTGCGTCTGCGGCCGCCGGGACGGCCTCGTCTGTTGTTTCTTGGTGGCATAACTCAGGTCACGCAACCTTCAAGCGGCTTAACGTGGGCGGGTTGGATAGCAGAGGTAATGCGGAGCTTCAATGCTAAAAACAGTGCTTTGAATGTTGTGGTCAAAGCAGATGCTTGCAATCCTGCGATTCGGAGAGCATTTTCCTAATAACGATACGCTGCACGAAGCGCGGCTCTTTTAAAAAAAACAATCCAACCATGTCTGAAATCACAGAAAACGACCTAACCGCGAATATCAAACCACTTTGGCTCAAAGCACTGAGCGCGGTGCAAATGAACAATTTGGACTATGCAGTGAGCCTCTTGCAGGCGGTTCTGAAAGACGCTCCCGGTTTTCTTGAGGGGCGCAAGATTCTTCGCAAATGCGAGCTTCAACTGACCGGTGGAGCCGGTGGCAAGAAGAAGGGGCTTTTCGGAATGTCCGGGGGTGGAATGGGAACGATGAAACTGGCAAGCCAGGCGAAGAAAGACCCGGCAGGGACTCTCCATCTGATCGAGAAAGAGTTGGAAAAAGACCCTTTGAGCGATCAGGCGAACGATTTGCTGTTCGAGACAGCGATTAAATTGGAGCTTTTCGACACGGCGGCCTTCGCGCTTGAGACGATACGCGAGCATAACCCGGAGAATGTGAAAACGCTTCACAAGCTTGCGGAGCATTACTTGTCCCGGGATATGCCTACCCAGGCCTCGGATGTTTACACGGATATTATCAAGCAAGTGCCTACCGATTCGGTTGCGGTCAAAGGAGCCAAGGATGCATCCGCAAAGGCTTCCATGCAGAAAGCCAGGTGGGATGAAAATACAAGCATGCGCGACCTGATGAAGGACGCGGAGGCTAACGAGGAACTGGAAAAAGCCGGGCGGACAGGCCTGACCCGTGAGCAACTTGAGATGCGCCGCGACAAGGTGGTGGAAAAATACAATGTGGATCCGAACAACCTGGGCGTGGCAAAGGAGCTGGCCGGAATCTACGAGCAACTGGAGGACTGGACGAATGCCTACACATTCTACAACTGGGCGCACTCACTGAGCAAAGGTGATGTGGCTCTGGAGACGAAGGCCTCCGAAATGCATGACAAGGCTCTGGAGGCTGAAATGACGGCTCTGGAGGCCGGACTCGCTGCCGATCCTGAGAATGAGGAGCTCAAGGCACGCTTCAACGAGCGCAAGCAGGAACGTCTGGCCGAACAGGTGGCGGAGGCGACGAAGCGCATCGACCAGAACCCGACCGATCCGCAGCTACGATTCGAGCTGGGGCAAGCGCTTTACCAGAGCGGCGACTTCACAGGTGCGATTCCGCATCTTCAGCAAGCGACAAGGAACCCTCATATCAGGACAAAGGTTCTCCTTCTTCTTGGCCGGACTTTCCGTGCGAAGAACATGTATGACCTTGCAATCAAGCAACTCTCCGATGCCCTTGCGGATCTTCACGGAATGGATGGGACGAAAAAGGAGGTGCTTTATGAGAAAGGCCTGATCCATCACGACATGGGCGACATGGCTGCGGCTCTGGACAGTTTCAAGCAGATCTATGAGGTCGATTACGGCTATCTTGATGTGGCGCAGCGTGTGGAATCCTCGTATAGCGGGGATTGATTTCCTGGTGATGAAATTTTCGCCCACATAGAGGTGTGAATTTCTGAAATTGGGGTTTTAATCGCCCCATGCACGACCCACGAATCGATTCACTTGCCAAGCAGCTTGTCGGCTATTCCATAGATCTCAAGAAGGGCGAAAAAGTCCTTCTTGATCTCTATGACGTTCCGGATTCCATAGGGATTGCGTTGATCCGCGAGGTGCGTAGGAAAAAGGCGATTCCTTTTGTGAAAATTCACCAGGCATCGATCTCGCGTGAGATGCTACGCGAGGCGGAGAGCGACCAATACGCGATTATAGCAAAGCATCTGCTATCCGAAATGAAGGATATGGATGCCTATATAGCGCTCCGCGGCAGTCACAATATTTCCGAAACATCCGATGTGAAACAGGCTGCCATGCAGTTGGCGATGAAACATCTTAGGCCTGTAAGCGACCATCGGGTGAAGAAGACGAAGTGGTGTGTCCTGCGCTGGCCGACGGCTTCGATGGCACAGCAGGCGAGCATGAGCACGGAGGCGTTTGAGGATTTCTACTTCGATGTCTGCCTGCTGAATTACAAGGCGCTGATCCCTTCCATGAATGCGTTGAAGCGTCTGATGGACAAGACGGAGCAAGTTCACATCAAGGGACCCGGGACGGATCTTACTTTTTCCATCAAGGACATTCCGGCGGTGGTTTGCGGAGGAAATTACAATATTCCTGACGGGGAGGTTTTCACGGCTCCTGTGAAGGACTCGGTGGAGGGCTATGTGAGCCACAACGCGCCGACAATTTACCAGGGCATTGCTTTTGATTCCATCAGATTGGAATTCACGAAAGGGAAGATCACGAAAGCGGAGGCCGGGAGCAAAACCAAGGAGCTGAATCGCATTCTGGATACAGATCCGGGTGCGCGTTACATCGGCGAGTTTGCGCTCGGCTTCAATCCGGTGATCCGCGAGCCGATGCGGGACATTCTTTTTGATGAAAAGATCGCCGGTTCATTCCACTTCACACCCGGTCAGGCATATGAGATCGCCGACAACGGGAACATATCCCAGGTGCACTGGGATATGGTGAACATCCAGCGCAAGGACTGGGGTGGCGGGGAGATCTACTTCGATGGAAAACTCATCCGGAAGAACGGGGTGTTCCTGGCGAAGAGCCTGGCGAAGCTGAATGGGT